>QHUU01000091.1 GCA_003222155.1 Gemmatimonadota bacterium
CGTCGTCTTGCCGCCGTCGTCCGAGCGCAGCAGCAGGTAGGACGAGAAGAACAGCTTGCGGTCGTCCACGGGGGAGACGTGCAGCAGCGAGAAGTAGAACGGCCGGGCGGACAGGCCGTGAAAGTCGGAGACCTTGGTCCAGTGGTCCCCCTGGTCTTTCGAGTCCCACAACATTCCCTGCGTCGTCTCGATCAGCGCGTACACGTGGCTCGGGTTGGTGGGCCCGACGGCGACGGCGATGCGACCCAGGAGGCCGGTCGGCAGGCCTTCCTTGAGCCGCTCCCACGTCAGGCCGCCGTCCTTGGAGCGATAGATGCCGCTCGCCGTCCCGCCCGACACGAGCTCCCACGGATGGCGCACGAACTGCCACAGCGCGGCGAACAGCAGCCGCGGGTTACCCGGCACCATGATCAGGTCGGCGGCGCCGGTCGTGTCGTTCGCGAACAGCACCTTGCGCCACGTCTTGCCGCCGTCCGCCGTGCGGAACACGCCGCGCTCCGCGTTGGGCGCCCACACGTGGCCCAGCGCCGCCACGAACACCACGTCGGGGTCGGCGGGATCTATCACGATCCGGGTGATCTGCCCCACGTCGCCGAGGCCCATGAACTGCCAGCTCTTGCCCGCGTCGGGCGACATGAAGATGCCGCGGCCGTCCACCACGTCGTTGCGCGGGTTCCCTTCGCCCGTCCCCACCCACACGACGTTCGGGTTCGAGGGCGCGAGCGCCACGGCACCGATCGACGCCGTCGGCTGATCTTTGAAGACGGCTTCCCAGGAATCGCCGCCGTCCGTCGTCTTCCACACGCCGCCGGCCGCGGCGCCGACGTAATATGTGTTCCGGTCGCCGGGCACCCCGACCACGGCCGCCACGCGACCACCGCCCACCGAGGGCCCGAGGTTGCGGAACTTCACGTTGTTCAGGGAGTCCGCCCCCGCCGGCGCGGGTGCGGTGGTCGTGGGCGCGGGAACGGGTCGCTGCTTCGCCGGGCCGCGACCCTGCGCGCCGCCGGACAGGGCGAGCGTCGGGGACAAGAGCATGCTGCAGAGACTGGCTTGACGGAGAGCCGTGCGGCGCATCGGGCGAACTCCTTCGGTGGGTTCCGGAAGGGATACGAAGACGCAACAAGAAGCGTTGGACGTGGGCGCAGATTTACCGGCACTCACGCGGCGCGTCACTGTGTATGATGTTCCCCCTATGAGAACTCCCTTGCTGCTCGCCGGCATGACGCTCACAACCGTGGCGACGGCGCCACACATTCTGGCGCAGGATGCTGGCCGATCGCGCCAGACGGCCATCGTCACGGCCGCGGCCCGGCTCGCGCCGGCCGTCGTGAGCGTCAACGTGCTGCGGCGCGAGCGGCGGCTGGCGCAGGACCCCTTCGACCTGTTCTTCATGCCGCGCGGTGCGGAGCAGGTGGTGGAGGGATACGGGTCGGGCTTCATCATCTCGCCGGACGGCGTCGTGATCACCAATCAACACGTCACGCAGGGTGCCGAGCAGATCGTCGTCACGATGCGCGACGGGCGGGACTTCGCCGCGAAGATCCTGGGCGAGGACCCGCTCACGGACATCGCCGTGCTCAAGCTGGACGGTGCGGGTCTGCCGACTGCGCCGCTCGGCAAGAGCACCGACCTGCTGATCGGCGAATGGGTTGTGGCAGTGGGCAACCCGTTCGCCTACCTGCTGGGCAATGCCGAGCCCACGGTCACGGCCGGAGTCGTGAGCGCGGTGGGCCGCAACCTGCTCCCCTCCGAAGGGCAGTCCGGGATCTACGTCGGCATGATCCAGACCGACGCCGCGATCAACCCCGGCAACTCGGGCGGCCCGCTCGCCAACGCCGTGGGGGAGGTGGTCGGCGTGAACAGCTCGATCTTCACGAGCTCGGGCGGCTCCGTCGGGATTGGCTTCGCGATCCCGATCGAGCGGGCGCTGCGCGTCACGGACGAGCTGCGGCGCTTCGGAAAAGTGCGCCGCGCCTGGGTGGGGCTCGAGGTCGCGGGTGCGGAGGACCTGCGGGGCTGGAAGCGGGCCGGGGGCCTGCGGGTCAGCCAGGTGGCGCCGGGAGGCCCGGCCGGCCCGGCCGGCGTCGCGCCGGGCGACGTCTTGGTGAGCGCGGGCGGGCGGCGGCTGCGGACCTTCCTCGACTGGGAGGCGGTGTTGCTCGACATCGGGCCCGGAGACACGCTGACCGTGAGCTACCGGCACGGGGGCGAGCGTCGCGCGGCCCGGCTGGCCGTCACGGACCTCCCCACCACGCTCGCCGAGAAGGTGGCCGTGCTCGGCGGCATGAAGGTCGTGACGGTGACCGCCGCCGTGCGGGCCGAGCGGGGCATTCAGAGCGACCACGGCGCACTGATCTACGACATCCCCGACGAGATGCAGCAGGCGACCGGACTCCGCTCCGGGGACGTGATCCTCCAGATCAACCGGGTGCGCGTATCGAGCGTCGACGATCTGCGCCGGGCGTTCGCCGCGGCGGCGGGGGCGGGTGCCGCCACGGTGTGGTTCGAGCGGGACGGGCGGCTCAACCGGACGGCGTTCTATGTGAGATGAGGCCACCTGGCGGGCGGGCGGACGCCGGTCCATAGTCATGCGAGTGCTCACACCCGGAGACCATCATGGCCGACACGATCCGCAGGGTCAGCTACTTCTACACCAGCATACCGGACAAACCCGGTGAAGGCACGCGCTTGCTCGACGTGTTGCGGCGCGCCGGTGTCAATCTGCTCGCGCTGCACGCGTTTCCCAGCGCCCGCAAGGCGCAAGTGGATTTCGTGCCCTCGGACGCGGGCGTCTTCGCGGCTGCGGCCAAGGGAGCGAAGATCAAGCTGTCGAAACCGAAGACGGCGTTCCTGGTGGACGGCGACGACCGGGTGGGCGCGCTGGCCGGCGTGCTCGGCCGGCTCGCGTCCGCGAAGATCAACGTCACGGCGGTGACGGGTTTGTGCGCCGGGATGGGGCGCTACGGCGCGATCCTGTGGGTGAAGCAACGCGACGTGACGAAGGCTGCCGCGGCGCTCGGCGCCATGTAATTCAGCGGGTGCCGGCTCGCCCCAGCGCGTCGGGGCCGAACTTGCCGCGTACCTCGTCGATCACCCGCGAGATCGTGCGGTCGCGCTCCGTTTCGATCCCTCCCGCCTCCCGCTCCAGTAAGGAGAGCTGGTCCTCGGCATCCGCCGGACCGAGCTGCGACAGGGCCACTCCCAGCAGTCGGGCGGGCACGCGCCGGGCGGCCCGCAGCCTGGCGAGCAGCTGGCGCGCGACCGCGTACACCGCACGGTCGGACCCCACCGGGTCGGGCAGTGTGCGGCTCGCCTGGCGGGTGGTGAAGTCGGCGTCGCGCAGCTTCACGGTGACGGTGCGCGCCACGAGACCGCCGTCTCGCAGATCGGCGCTCGCACGATCGGCGAGGGCGAGCAGCCTGGCGGCCAGCGCGTCGTCATCGTCCACGTCGGTCGGGAACGTCTCGTCGCGGCTCACCGACTTGGCCTCCCGATCCGGCTCGACCGGCGCCTCGTCTCTGCCGCGCACCCGCTCGTAGAGCCATGTGCCCTCACGCTCGCCCAGCCAGCGGACCAGGGTCTCCGGCTCATGCCGGACCACGTCGCGTACCGAGCGCAGGCCGAGCCGCGCGAGGCGTTCCTGGAACTTGGGCCCGACGAACGGCAGGTCGGCGAGCGCGAACCGCAGCATGAAGTCCGCCTCCGCGCCCGGGGGGACCACGTGCACGCCAGCGGACGGCGAGCCCGGTATCGGCTTGGCGACGCCCGCGGCGAGCTTGGCCACGAGCTTCGAGGTCGCGCCCCCGATCGACAGCGACAGCGTGGTCTCCGCGAGCACCGCGTCGCGGATGCGGCGGGCCGTCGCGGCGAGCGGCTCGTCGTGGTACAAGCGCTCCGTGCCCGAGAGGTCGAGGTAGAACTCGTCGCTCGAGGCCTGCTCCACGGCCGGAGTGAAGCGTCGCAGCACGGCCGCGATCTCGCGGCCCTTGTCGGCGCAAGCCTCCCAGGGCACCGGTACGACCGTCGCGCCGGGACAGAGCCGCACGGCGCGCGCCATCGGCATCGCGGAGTGGACGCCGTAGGCCCGCGCTTCATACGATGCCGAGGTGACCACGCCGCGGCGGTCGGGCGCGCCGCCGACGATCAGGAGCCGCGCCTTGCCCGCACCGTCCGGGTCCACGAGCCGCGCCACCGCGACGTAGAAGGCGTCTGCATCGGCCAGCAGGATCCGCCGGCCCGTCGTCATCGCGGAGGAGGGGCGGTCCGCGTCCGGAGGATCTGCTCCACCACCCGACGGCGCTCGGGCAGGTCCAGCAGGGTCAGCTGATACACCAGGTCGCTCGTCCCGTTGGCCGCGCCGTCGTAGCGCGCGCCGTCGGTGACCGGTCCGACCTCGCGCTTCCCCGCCCGGACGAGCCGCATCTCGTCCACTCGCAGCAACGGGTAGCGCAGCGTCTTCTTGTTCTGGCGGAACACGATCGTGTCGCGCCGCAGCGAATCGAGCCGCAGGTCCCACATGATCGTCCCGTCCCTGAGCGTGATCTGCCACACGTCCTCGGTCGCCTGCCCCGCTCCGACCAAGGCGAGCGCCGCGAGGAGCAGCGCTCTCATGTCGTTTCCCCTTTGCCCGTCTTGGTCGCGTCAGCCGCCTTTTTCTTGCGCCGCTTCTTGAGACGCCGGTTGCCGTAGGTGCCCCGGAAGATCTTCCCTCGCTTGGTGCGAATGTCGCCTTTTCCCATGAGTCGCCACTCCTCCGTCGTCAGTCATTTCATGCCGCCGAGCTTCTCGAGCCGCCTGAACTGCTCGGCCGATGCCGGCATCACCGAGAGGCGGCCGATGCGCACCAACGCCAGGTCGGCGAACGCCCGGTCCTTCTTAATCTCGGCGAGCGGGACCGGCCGCGGCAGTCTCCCCACTGCCCGGAGATCCACGACAGCCAGCTTCGGGTCCTTCTGCTTGGGGTCGGGGTAGGCTTCGGACGTCACTTCCGCCACCCCCACCACGGCCTTCTCGTCTCCCGTGTGATAGACCAGCACCCCGTCGCCAGGGTTCATCTGGCGCAGATGCTTGAGGGCCAGATTGTTCTTGACCCCGTCCCACACGGCGGTCTTCTGGCGGGCGAGGTCGTCGTAGCTGTAGGTGGACGGCTCGGTCTTCACGATCCAGTAGCTCGGCATCGTACCCTCTCGTGAACCCCGGGGCATGGCCCGGGGTTGGTCTACCCTCACAGGAGTCCCGTTCCCCATCGATCGATCCTGGCGACCAGCTCCGTCATGACCTCCTCCGCCGTCCGCCGGGCACTCTTCAAGACCTTAAAGGAGTGATCCCCGCCCTCCACCAGGTGCAACGTGGCCCGCTCGCCGAGCCGCTTCACCACCGGCCGCAACAGCTTCAAGTCGGCGAACTCGTCCCGCGTGCCCTGCAGGAACAGCATGGGAATCTGTACCCGCTCGAGATGCTCCGCTCGCTTGTCGTCGGGCCGTCCCGGCGGGTGTAACGGAAAGCCCAGGAACACGAGCCCCCGCACGCCGGGTAGCGGCGCCTCCGCCTGCGCCGTCGACGTCATGCGCCCGCCGAACGACTTGCCGCCGGCCACGAGCGTCAGCCCCGGCGCGACGCGGGCCGCCTCTGCCGCGGCGGCCCGTACCGTCGCCGCCGCGACCGCGGGCGGGTCGGGTCGACCGGCCCGCCGCTCCATGTAGGGAAACTGATATCGCAGCGTGGCGATCCCACCCTCGCCGAGCCGCGCCGCGACGGTCTCGAGAAACGGATGCCGCATCCCGGCGCCCGCCCCGTGGGCCAGCACGTACAGCAGGCGCGCGCCGTCCGGCCGGAGCAGCAGCGCCGACACGTCTCCCGTCCGCTCGCCTATGGCGATGCGCAGCTCAGCCGAGGCGGCCATGGAGCTGCTCGAGCGCTTGCACGAGATCGGGCTTGAGCGCGAGCACCGGGCGCAGCGGGTCTTCCTCGAGCTTCTTCATCCGCGCCGGAGCGGTCTTGATCGTGAACTTCTTGATGTCGAGCTTCGGCGTGACCTCGCTCCACTCGAGCGGCATCGACACCGGCGCCCCGGGCAGGGGCCGCGCGCTGAACGGGGCGACGAGCAGGCGCCCGTGGCCGTTCTGCACGTAGTCGAGGTACACCTTGCCGTCGCGCTTTTGGACCTGGCGTGTGACCGTGGCGATTTCCGGCAGCTCGGCCGCGATGACACGCGCCAGGAGTCCGCCGAGCGTGCGGGACTGCTCGTACGTGACCTGGCGGCCCAACGGGATCAGCACGTGAAGGCCAGTCGAGCCGCTCGTCTTGATGCCCGTCGGCAGGCCGATATCGTCGCACAACGCCTGGACCGCCTTCGCGACGGTGACCACGTCCCTGAACGGCGCCTCCTTCGGGTCGAGGTCCAGGATGCACCAGTCGGGTGTTTCCAGGGTCGCCACGCGGGACGACCAGACGTGGAGCAGGATCGCCGCCATGTTGGCGATGTAGAGGAGCGAGGACTCGTTGTCGCACACGAAATAGTCCAGGTCGCGCTGCGAGTCTTCGCTCCAGATCGTGACCGTTCGCACGAACGCCTGGGCATACTCCGGGGCGTCCTTCTGGAAAAAGGACTTCCCGTTGATGCCGTCGGGGAAGCGCGTGAGCACGAGCGGCCGGTCGGCGAGATAAGGCAGCATCCACGGGGATATCGCCCGGTAGTACTCGATCAAGTCGCCCTTGGTGTAACCCTCGTCGGGCCAGAAGACCTTCTCCAGATTCGAAAACTTCACTTCCCGGGGAGCAGGGACGAGGGACGGGGGACGGGTCTCGGCATCAGGCTCCATCCGTCCCTCGTGCCCCGTCCCCCGTCCCCGAATCGCAATCTCCGTGACCGGCTTGTCATCGCGGAACCTCACGAACACCGGCTGTCTGAGCAGTCCCTCGTCGGTCCATTCTTTGTATCTGACTTCCGCGATCAGCGCGGCCTCGACCCAGGTATGCCCGGAGTCCTGGGGGACCGGGCCGGTGAAGGCCGGCGTCGGACGCACGCTCTTCTCGAGCGTGGCGCTCACGTCCTTGAGCTGCGCGGCGCTGAACCCGCTGCCTGCCCGTCCGGCGTACACCAGCTTCCCGTTCTCGTACGCACCCAGGTCGAGCGCGCCGAACCCCGAGCGCGATCCTTTAGGCCGCGTGAAACCGACCACGACGAAGTCATCGGTCCGGTCCGCCCGAATCTTGAGCCAGTTGGCGGAACGGCCGGCACGATAGGAAGCCTCGGCCTTTTTCGCGACGATCCCCTCGAGCCCCATCTTCACGACCTGCTCGTACAGCGCCTCACCGTCCTTCTCGAAGTGCGAGAGATACTTGATCGGACCCACGCGGGGCACGATCGGCTCGAGCAGGGCCTTGCGCTGCTCGAGCGGTGACGGCCGGACATCGTGGCCTTCGAAGGCGAGCAGGTCGAACACGTACAGCAGCGCGGGCGTGTCGATCGCGGCCCGCCGCACCTCGAGCGCCCGCGATACCTTGGCACGGTTCTGGAGCCGCTGGAAGCTCGGCCGGCCCGCCTCGTCCGGAACGACCAGCTCGCCGTCGAAGATGAACGCCTCGTACGGCAAGGCCGTTAGGGCGCGGGCGATCTCGGGAAACGCGGGCGCGATGTCGTGCCCGTTGCGGGTGACGAGCCGCGCTGCTCCTGCCTCACGGCCGGCGCGGACACGGTACCCGTCGAGCTTGAGCTCGAACAGCCATCCGGGCTTCGAGAACGGCTGCTCGCGCGTCTCCGCCAGCATCGGCTCGGCTTGCTCGAGCGTGACGGCGCGCCTGGGCGCCTTCAGACGGGCGAGTGCTTTCACGACCGGCGCCGCGCGGTCCTTCCCCGCTTTCAGCTCCTCGACCGTGAGCCCCGACAGCACCGATTCGGGCGGCAGCGCACCGTCCGCCGCGGCGTAGCCGTCCTTCTCCTTGATCAGCAGCCATTCCTTCTCGCCCTTCTTGAGCTTCACGAGCGTCCACTTGCCCTTGAGCTTGTAGCCGTGCAGCTCGAACAGCAGCTTCCCCTTCGTCATGCCTTCGTGGGGGTCCTCGAGCGGCACCCAGCGCCCGCGGTCCCACACGATCACGGCGCCGGCCCCGTAGTTGCCCTCGGGGATGATGCCTTCGAAGTCGCCGTACTCGAGCGGATGGTCCTCCACGTGGACGGCGAGACGCTTGTCGGCCCGGTTGGGCGAGGGGCCCTTCGGAACGGCCCAGGACCGGAGCACGCCGTCCATCTCGAGGCGCAGGTCCCAATGGAGCCGCCGGGCGGCGTGCATATGGACGACGAACAGGCCGCCGGCGGAAGAGGCAGCACGGGCGGCAAGGGCGGCACGCGCTCCTGGTTCAGGGGTTTGGTCCAGGGAGCGCTTTGCACGGTACGTACTGAGCGGATCTGGTCCGGGCTTCCGTTTTGAAGGCATTGGGGTGAAATCTTACCCTATGAGCGCACACCCGCTTGGTTCCGCGACCTTGTCCTTCGGCCTCGTGTCCGTGCCGATCAAACTGTTTTCGACCGGTGAGTCGTCGGCCGCCATCAGCTTCAACTGGCTGCACAAGAAGGACGGCGCCCGCCTGAAACAGCAGTACGTCTGCTCCAAAGACGGCGACAAGGTCGAGAAGGACGAGATGGTGAAGGGCTACGAGTTCACGAAGGGGCAGTACGTGATCTTCAAGCCGGAGGAGCTCAAGGCCCTCGAGGAGAAGTCCACCAACACGGTCGAGATCACCGAGTTCGTGCCGGCGGACCAGGTGGATAGGAAAGTCGTCGAGAAGTCGTATTTCCTCGGCCCCGACAAAGGCGGCGACCGGGCGTATCGCCTGCTGGCGGAGGCGCTCAAGCAGACGGGGCGCGTTGCGGTGGGACAGTACGCGGCGCGCGGCAAGCAGTACCTCATCGCCGTGCGCCCCGAAGCGAACGGCCTCGTCATGGAGCAGCTGCGCTACGCGAACGAGATCCGCTCCATGGCCGAGGTGCCGATCCCGAAGATCGAGGTCAAGAAACCGGAGCTCCAGCTCGCCGTGCAGCTGGTGGAGCAGGCGGCGTCCGAGGCCTTCAAGCCCGAGAACTACGAGGACAACGTGCGGAAGCGGGTGCTCGAGCAGATTCAGCGCAAGGTGGAGGGGAAGGAGATCACCGAGGAGCCCGCCGAGGCGCCCAAGACACAGATCATCGACCTGATGGAGGCACTCAAGGCGAGCCTCAAGGCGAAAGGGACCGCTGGAGAGCGGAAGCCCGCGAAGCGGGTCGAGGGCAAGGCGTCGAAGGCGGCTCCCGCAGCCAAGCGTAAGGTGGGAGGTGCCAGGGGCTAGGGGTTAGCACGGGATGAAGGGATACAATTCCCGGGACGTCGCTAGGCTGCTGGGATTGACCGTCGCGCAGGTGCGGGGATTCGCGCGCGACGGTTTTTTGACGCCCGGACGCAGGGGCGGGGGTGGCCGCGGGCTGCAGTTCTCCTTTCAGGATCTCGTCATTCTGCGCACGGCCAAGGCGCTCGTGGCCGCGCGTATCCCCACCCGGCGCATCCGGCGCGCTCTGAAGAAGCTGCGGCTGGAGCTGCCGCGCGGCCGCTCGCTGGCCGAGCTGCGGATCACGGCCGAGGGCGACCGCATCGTGGTGAGCGACGGCGAAACGGCCTGGAATCCCGAATCGGATCAGACCCATCTCGATTTCGCCGTCTCCGATCTTGCGACGCGCGCGGCACCGATCGCGCGACGCACCGCGCAGGCGGCGCGCGCCGCCGAAGGTACCCTCGACGCCGACGACTGGTACGAGCTGGGGCTCGAGCTCGAGGCCGTGGAGCCCGCGGAGGCCCGCGACGCGTACCGGCGTGCTCTCGAGCTCGACGCCCACCACGCGGATGCCCACGTGAACCTGGGCCGGCTGCTGCACGAAGAGGGCCTGGTGCAGGAGGCCGAGCGCCACTACCGGCTCGCGCTGCGCGAGAATCCCGAGCATGCGACCGCCGCGTTCAACCTGGGGATCGCGCTCGAGGATCTGGACCGTCCGGGGGACGCGGTGGAGGCGTATCGCGCGGCGCTGGCCGTCGACCCGCGGCTCGCGGACGCGCACTACAACGTGGCGCGGCTGTACGAGAAGGGGGGAAAGAAGGCGGCGGCGCTGCGCCACCTGTCCATCTATCGCCGACTCACGAGCTAATCCCGATAGGGGTCCAGCTCGTTCTCCCCCGCCATCACGACGATCAACGGAGTCAGGGTGTGGAGCACCGTCACCGTGTCACCCTGAGCCGCGAGCACGTCCGGCAGACGACGGTAGGCGTGCGGGGACTCATCGAGGCCCCCGCCCCGCAGAATCACCCCCTTCTCGCCCACCCACTGGTGCAGCATGTCCCACGTGACCTTCCCCGGACTGATGACCGCGCCCGTCTTGCGGTTCACCTTGCCGCGCGCCGCCGTGCGCGACATCACGCGGCCGGCCCCGTGCACCGTCGAGTACAACGACGCGCGCTGCCGCTCCGAATCGTGGCGCGCGCCTTCGATGATCACCGCGTCGTCCCCCATCGAGCCCCCCACGAAGCCCCGCTGCCCGGGAAACGCCGGCGTCGCTCCCTTCCGCACCACGACGTAGTCCGTCCCGTCGTGCGTCTCCTGCCACGCGAAGTTGTGGTGGTTGTGCACGAGCTCCAGCTCCGCACCACCCAGGATCGAAACGACCTTGCGCGCTACCCACTCGCGCCCCGCGTACGCGTACGCGCCCGCCAGCGTCATGAGCTGCCAGTAGTCGTGCCCGAGCGGCTGGTCGAGCGAGAACAGCGCCTCCCGCTCTGGAACCCGATCGCCCCAGTTTTTCCCCTGTGACAGCGCCAGGAACCCGGACGCCACGGTATGGCCCAGGCCGCGGCTCCCGAAGTGGACGCCCACCCAGAGATCCCCCGCTTCGTCCGCGAACACGTCCACATAGTGATTGCCCCCGCCCACGGTCCCGAGCTGGCTGCGTGCCTTGGCCTTGAGCCCGTCCCGCTCGTGCTTCCCCGGCACGGCGCCCCAGGCGGGATCCGTGAACAGGGGATGATCGGTGGGCGCGTCGTCGGCACGGTTGGTCCGGCCCATCCCGAACGAGATGACGTGCTGGATCTCGTCGGCGAGGGTTTCGAGCTCCGCCCGGGTGTAGTCGCGCACCCGCCGGTCCATCCGGATGGCGGCGTTGCCGCACGCGATGTCGAACCCCACGCCCACGACGCTCACCTGGCGGCGGTACGCCGCCACGCCGCCGATGGGCATGACGTAGCCCACGTGGCCGTCCGCCATGAGGGCGACGCGCTCGGCCCGGCCCGCGACGTCGCGCAGCTGCGCCAGTGTCTGCGCCTCGTGGGAACCGAAGATCACAGGCTCGGCCATCGCTCACTCGAGCAGGGTCACGAATTGTTGCGCCAGCTGCGGCCCGATGCCCGACTCCTCGTGCTTGAAGAAGATGAACGCGTCCTGCCACTGCTTGCCGAGGTCCCGCACCGTGGTCGCCCACTGCTCCAGGTCTTTCTTCTCATACCCCTCGTCGCGCAGCCGCAGGTAGCCGAAGTCCGCCGTGGCGACGAGCGGCGTGTGTCCCGCTTCGGTGTCCGCGACGCACAGGGCGGCGTTGGCGGTGCGCAGCGCCACGTACACGTCGTCGGTGAACCAGGACTCGTGGCGGAACTCCCAGGCACAGCGCAGGTCGGCGGGGAATTGGGTGAGCAGGTCGTTCAACCGGTCCAGGTCTTTCTTGAAGTTGGGGGGAAGCTGGAACAGCATCGGCCCGAGCTTGGGCCCGAGCTTGCGCGCCGTCTCGATGAAGTAGCGCAGCGGATCGTCCACGTCCTTGAGGCGCGCGATGTGCGTGATGCGCTGGGGCGCCTTGAGCACGAACGTGAACCCGGCGGGCGTCGCCTCATCCCATCCGGCGACCGTCTTGGCGTTCGGCATCCGATAGAACGTGTAGTTCACCTCGACCGTCGCGAGACGCTGGGCGTAGTACTCGAGCATCTTGGACTCGGGCGTCTTGGCCGGATAGAACGTGCCCTTCCACTCGGGGAAGTTGTACCCCGACGTGCCGACGCGGACGTTCACGCCACCCACACGGTCTTGATGTTCACGAACTCGCGCAGTCCGTACTCCGACAGCTCGCGCCCATAGCCGGAGCGCTTCACGCCGCCGAACGGCAGTCGAGGATCGGACTTGACCAACCCGTTCACGAACACGCTCCCCGCCTCGAGGTCGCGCGCGATGCGCTCGCCGCGCGCCCGGTCGGCCGTCCAGACCGACGCGCCGAGCCCGTACATCGAGGCATTCGCGATCCGAACCGCGTCCCCCTCGTCCCGGGCGACCACCACCGCCGCCACCGGCCCGAAGGTCTCTTCATCGAACGCGGGGGTGCCCGGCTGCACCGCCGTGAGCACGGTGGGAGGATAGAACGCCCCGGGGCCGTCCGGCATCCGCCCGCCGAGCACCAGTTGCGCGCCCCGCTGCACCGACTCCTGCACCTGGCGGTGCAGGTTGGCGCGCAGGTCGAGCCGCGCCTGGGGCCCGATGGCGGTCGCCGGGTCGAGCGGATCGCCCACGCGACGCGAGCCCATTTCGGAGATGAGCCGCTCCGTGAACTGGCCCGCGACCCGATCCGCCACGATGAACCGCTTCGCCGCGATGCAGCTCTGGCCGCTGTTCTGGAGCCGGGCATCGGCCGCCGTCTTTGCCGCCGCGGTCAGGTCGGCGTCGTCGAGCACGATGAACGGGTCGCTGCCCCCGAGCTCCAGCACCGTCTTCTTGAGGTGCCGTCCGGCGCGCTCCGCCACCTGGCTCCCGGCCCGGTCCGACCCGGTGAGGGTCACGGCGCCCACGCGGGGGTCGGCGATGACTCCGGCCGTCGCCTCGTTCGAGAGAAACACCGCCCGGAACAGCCCCTCCGGAAACCCGGCCTCCCGGAGCAGCTGCTCGATCTCGAGCGCGCAGCGCGACACGTTAGGCGCGTGCTTCAGGATGCCGGCGTTCCCCGCGGCGAGCGCCGGGGCCGCGAAGCGGAACACCTGCCAAAAGGGAAAATTCCACGGCATGATGGCGAGCACGGGCCCGATCGCGTCGAAGCGGACGTAGCTCCGCGCCGCGTCCGTGCGGCGTGGCTCGTCCGCCAGCATGGCCGCGACGTGCTCCGCGTAATAGTCGCACGCCCACGCGCACTTTTCCGCCTCCGCCACGCCCTGCGCGAGCGGCTTGCCCATCTCGAGCGCCATGGTGCGGGCGTAGGCATCCTTCCGCTCGCGCAGGATGCGGCCCGCCGCGCGCAGCCGTTCGGCTCGCCCTGCGACGGGCACCCGGCGCCAGTCGCGCGACGCCGCATCGGCCCGCGCGATGAGTCGGTCCAGCTCCCCGGGCGACGTCTCCTCGAAGGTCTCGAGCACCGCCCCCGTGACGGGGTTGAGGGACTGGAAACTCACTCGATCACCTCGGGTCGATCCCGCTCCCGGTCCACCGTACACAGGAACCCCAGCGGCTCGTCGCCGCTCGCCCGGAACTGGTGCGCCACACCGGGCGCCACGTAGATACAGTCGAACGGCGCGATGTCGTGGGTGGCGTCGCCCAGGATCACGCGCCCGCGCCCGCGAATCACGACCACCGCGTGCGGGTGCCGGTGCCGCTCGAGGGTCGAGTAGCCCCCAGGCTCGACCTCGAAATAGCGCGTCAGGAAGTTGAACGCCTCCTCACCGGAGCCTTCGCCCAGGAGCGTCTGTCGCGTCACGCCCCGGTAGGGAGCGTCCGCCGTCTTGTACTGGCGGATGGGCACGCCGTCCCAGCGGAAGGCCGCGAACTTGAGCAGCTTCGACGGATAGGTCATCGCGACAGAGCCCGCACCGCCTCGACCAGGCGCCGCGCCGCGGCGACCAGGTCGGGCTGTGCGTACAGGCTCCCTCCGACGAGAAAGATGGTATCGGCGCCGTAGCGGTCGATCCAATGCGGCACCCGGGCCACGTCGATGCCTCCCGCGGGCACCGGGAACGAGGGGCGCACGGAGCCAAGCGGTGCGCGCAGGCGCGCGTTGATCGCGGCGCAGGTCGCTTCCGACAACGTAAATCGCCCCTCGACGTTGGGATAGATCACGGCATCGCTCCCCGCGAGGCGGAACAGGTCGCCCAAGAGCACCGGCGGCGCGATCCCGTGGTCCTCGTGGAAAAAGGCCCCCGCAAGCGACGGGTGCGACATCACGGCGAGGCCCGTCGCCGCCACGGCGCGCACGCCGTCGAGACCAGCGGGGAGCGCGTTCACGACGCAGCCGCGACATCCGGTGCGCCGGGCGAGCGCCGCCCGCTCGAGCATGGCCGTCACGCCACTGGTGACGTTGGGAAGATAGAGAGTGTTCCCACCGGTCTCGCGGTTCGCCCGCTGGACGGCGTCCTGGCACCGCTGTACGCGCTCCCGAAAGGGCGCGGGCGGCTGGTCCGACAGGCTGTGGTCGTCCTTGACGAGGTCGATCCCAGCGAGGGCGAAGCGATACGCGCGCTCCGCGAGCTGCGCTCCGGACACGCCGAGCGGCTTGAGGGCGGTGCAGAGCAGCGCGCGCCCCCGCGCGCCCGTGAGGTCGCGCAGCCCCGCGATGCCGTAGCGCGGCCCGCCGAGCGAGGCGAGCAGCTCGGGCGGCCAGTCGACACTCGCCACGACGACGCCGGCCTGCATCGAGACATTGCCGAACAGAAGGTTGAGGAGCTGCGGAATCTCGCCGCTCACGACGGCCGGATGGTACGCGATCACGCTGCTCCAGCGCCCCTCGCCCAGCGGCTCGACTGCCTCGACCCGGCCCACAATGCGCGCAGCCACGTCGGCGGAGAGAGCATCCGACGGCAGCTCGACCGTCTGCTCGAGCGCGATCTCGCGGGCGCGGGCGGCGGCGGCGCGGTGGTCGGCGCCGTGGACGTGATAGGTGATGCGCAGATCCATCGCTGTCCTGGCGCTGTCCTGGCGTTGTCCTGGCGTTGTGCTGGCGTGATCCCGGTCACCTTGAGCGTTGTGTCACTCTGCCCGCGTCCCGCACGGTCGCGCGAGGCGGCCGGCCGGTTTGCATTTCCCGAGGCCCACGTCCTATCCATATAGCACGCGGCGAGTTGTCTCGCATCCCCGGAGCGGGCACGCGGCTTGCGAGTCTGGTGGGCGGTGCCGACGAGGAGCGATGTATGGCACGCGCGTGGATGCCCGGCGATCCGGGAGACGACGAGCTCGAGCGCCTGTTTGCGGCCGACCGTGAGGCCTGGCGGGGACCTTCCCAGAACGACGTCGAGCCGTGGTCGCCGGCGCCGCGCTCGGAAGACTGGCGCGGCGAGGAGCATTTCGCGGATTGGCCCGAGGAGCTCGCCGGACCGGAGTACCGCTTGTTCAAGAAGTGGGGAGACCGCCGCTAGCCGACATCGTCCTTCGGGATATTGCGGCACAGATCGGGGCCCGGGCTCATCCGCATGAGTTCGGGCCCCGCGTGTTTCCGCCGCGGCTTGCCACCGGTCGGAGCGCGCGATATGCTGCGTGCCGTTCCACCACCCGGAGCGCTCATGTCACCGCTGCGAACCATCCCGCTCATCACCCGCGTGATCGTTGGGCTCCTCGTCGCGGGACCGCTCGCGGCACAGAAGGCAAAGCGGACGCCTGCCCGTCCCGACTCCACCCGCGCGGCACGCGACGCGAGCGACCCGGCGCTGCGCGCGCTGCACTGGCGCCTGGTCGGACCGTTCCGCGGCGGGCGGGCCGTGGCGGTGGCGGGCGATCCCACGCGGCCGCTCGTCTTCTACTTCGGCGCCGCGGACGGCGGTGTGTGGAAGACCGCCAACGGCGGTGAGACGTGGAGCAACGTGACCGACGGCCGCTCCGACATCGCCTCGGTCGGCGCGATCGCCGTCGCTCCCTCCGACCCCAACGTGATCTACGTGGGCGCGGGTGAAGCCGATTGGCGCGAGGACCTGACGCACGGCGAGGGCATGTGGCGCTCGACCGATGGCGGCGAGACGTGGCGGCAGCTGGGCCTCGCGGACACGCGTCACATCGCCGTCGTGCGCGTGGATCCGGCCAACCCCGACGTCGTGTACGTCGCCGCGATGGGGCACGCCTTCGGGCCCAATCCGACGCGCGGCGTGTTCCGATCGACCGACGGCGGCCGGACCTGGGCCAAGGTGCTCTACGTCGACGACTCGACGGGCGCGATCGACCTGGCACTCGACGCCGCAAACCCCCGCGTGCTCTACGCCGCCATGTGGAAGACCCAGCGTTTTCCCTGGGGCTTCTCGGCGGGGGGCGGCAAGAGCGGGCTGTGGAAGAGCAGCGACGGCGGCGACAGCTGGACCGACATCACGGCGAGCCGGGGTCTGCCTCCGCGGCCCCTCGGCCGCATCGGGATCGCCGTGTCGCCCGCCAACCCCTCGCGGCTGTGGGCGAGCGTCGAAGGCCCGGCCGCCGACTCGAGCGGCGGCATCTTCCGGTCCGACGACGCGGGGGCGAGCTGGGAGCGCGTCAACGCGGACCAGAAGTTCATGGTCCGGCCCTGGTACTTTTCGTTCGTCGCCGCCGATCCCGCCGACGAGAACACCATGTACGTCCTGAACCTGGGCACCTGGCGCTCCGTGGACGGCGGCAAATCGTTCTCGCGCATCCGCGTCCCCCACGGCGACTGCCACGTCCTGTGGATCGACCCCAGGGATCCCCGGCGCATGATCGAGGGGAACGACGGCGGCGCCACGGTGTCGTTCGACGGCGGCACCACGTGGTCCAGCGTAAACAACCAGCCCACGGCGCAGTTCTACCACGTGGCGACCGACGATCAGTTCCCCTACCGCATTTACGGCGCGCAGCAGGACAACAGCACCGTCTCGATCTCGAGCCGCTCGGACGACGGCGCGATCACGCTGCGCGACTGGTACTCCGTGGCGGGGGGCGAGTCGGGCTACATCGCGCCGCAGCCGGGGGACCCGGGCATAGTGTTTGCGGGCACCTACATGGGGACGCTCACCCGCTACGACCACCGCACCAGACAGGCGCGCGACGTGTCCGTGTGGCTCAACAATTACGACGGGTACGCCGCGGCGGACGTGCCCTACCGGTTCCAATGGACGTTCCCGATCGTGTTCTCGCCACACGACCGCAACACGCTTTATGTCACGGCGCAAAAGGTGTTCAAGACCACGGACGGCGGCGCCAGCTGGCAGGCGATCAGCCCCGACTTGAGCGCCCACGAGGCCGCCACGCTCGGCCCAGTGGGTGGACCGATCACGCGTGACATGACCGGCACGGAGTGGTACGGGACGATCTTCAGCTTTGCCGAATCTCCGGTGAAAGCGGGCGTGTTGTGGGCCGGATCGGACGACGGGCTGATCCACCTGTCGCGGGACGCCGGCGCCACGTGGGAAGACGTCACGCCGAAAGCCCTGGGCCGGTTTACGCGCGTAAGTCTGCTCGAGCCGTCGCACTTCGACGCCGCCGTCGCGTACCTCGCGGCCAACCGCTACCAGCAGGACGACTTCGAGCCCTACCTGTTCAAGACGGCCGACTACGGCAAGACCTGGACGAAAATCGTCACGGGCATTCCGGCCGGCGCGTACACGCGCGCCGTCCGCGAGGATCCGGTGCGGCGCGGCTTGCTGTTCGCCGGCACCGAAACCGGCATCTACGTCACGCTCGACGATGGCGGCCGCTGGCAGCCGCTGCAGCTCAACCTGCCGCGCGCCTCGGTGCGCGACATCGCGGTCCACGGGAGCGATCTGGTCGTCGCCACGCACGGGCGGGCGTTCTGGGTGCTCGACGACATCTCGCCGCTGCGCCAGCTCACCCCGGCGTTGCGGGGCGAGCGCGTGCACCTGTTCGCGCCCGAGCCCGCAGTGCGCTTCCTCGGGCGTCGCAGCGAGCGACCCGTCCCCGCGGCGGGTGAGAACCCCCTCCCCGGCGCGGGCGTGACCTACTGGCTCCAGCAGAAGCCCACGGGCGACGTGGCACTCGCGTTCCTCGACAGCGCCGGCACCGTGATCCGCACGTTTTCAGGGAAGGCCGACTCGAGCGCGACCGTCGACAGCGCGACGTACGCGCCCAGCGACTCGGCCGTTCCCGCTCGCGCCGGTGCCAACCGCTTCGTCTGGAACCTGCGTGCGCCCGACGCCAAGAAGGCCAAGGATATCGTGGTCGACGAGGGGATGATCGAAGGACCGATCGTGCCCCCGGGCCGCTACAGCGTGAAGGTCACCGTCGGCGGACAGACCTACACCCAGCCGTTCACGGTGGTGAACGACCCGCGCGTGACCACGTCGCCGGCGGACCTCGCGGCCCAGTACGCGCTCGCGCTCCAGATTCACGAGCGCATCGACACGCTCGTGACCGCGGTGGAGCGGGTGGAGCAGGCCGAGTCCCAGCTCGCGAGCTGGACGGACTGGACCAAGAATCGACCCGACGGCGCCCGCGTCAAGTCGCAGGCCGACTCCCTGAAGCGCAGCCTCGAGGCGGTGCGGGCCCGTCTGAGCGAGCCGCACGCGCACGCCGACGAATCGACCCTGCACTGGCAGATCCAGATCTACAATCAGCTCCTGTCGCTCAACGCCATGGTGCAGAGCGCGGACGCCGCGCCGACCAGGCAGGAGCGCGAGGTGCTCGCGCAGCTGTCGGCGAGGCTCGACAAAGAGCTCGCCGCGTTGCGCGGCATCGAGACGGGGGATCTCGCCGCCTTCAATCGGATGCTGCGCGAGCTGAATGTGCCCGCTGTGGGCGTGGGAGGGGACAAGCGATGATGGTCGAAGCAATGGTCCTCGTCGCCGCTCTCCTCGGGAGCGGGGATACGCTGTCCGGTCGGGTCGCGGACCCGGATGGCAACGCCATTGCCGGGGCGACCGTGACCGTGGTGGAGCTCCACCGAGTGGCGGTGACCCAGGCGGACGGTGAGTACCGCTTCGCCGACATCCCCGCGGGTCGCTACACGATCACGGTGCGCGGGCTCGGGTTCGCGCCGGTCGCGCGCGACGTCACTATCCGCGGCGCGACGACGCTCTCCGTCACCCTGAACCGCACGTCCCTCTGGGTCGAGCCCGTCACGGTGACGGCGACCCGCTCGCCGCTCGCCGCCGGGCTGTCTCCGCTGCCGACCCAAGCACTCTCGGAGGACCGCCTGCGGCGCGAGCAGAGCGTGTCCCTCGCCAACGCACTGGGCTCGCTCCCCGGGATCAACACGCTCACCACGGGACAGCAGATCGGCAAGCCCGTCATCCGGGGGCTCACGGGGCCGCGCGTGCTGGTGCTCGAGGACGGCAGCCGGCTCGAGGACTACTCGTGGAGCGACGAGGATGGACCATCGGTGGACGCACGCCTGGCGCAGCGCGTCGAGGTGATCCGCGGCCCGGCGAGCGTGCTGTACGGCTCGGACGCATTGGGCGGCGTGGTCAACGTGATCCCGGAGGAGCTGCCGGACGCGAACAACGGTCCAAGAGCGATGCGCACCGGCTTCGAGATCTCGGGTGCATCGAACAACGCCGAGCTCGAGGGAGCGGCGCGGGTGGAAGGCGCGAGCGGCGGCTGGGGCTGGCGCGTGTTCGGAATCGGGCGGCTCGCGAGCAGTCTCCACACACCCGCGGGCGAGCTGGACAATACGGGCTTCGGCGCGCTCTCGGGCGAAGCCGCCGTGGGCACGCGCAGCGCGCGCGGCACCACCACCCTGCGCTACACGCGCTACGGCGGAGAATTCAAGCTGCTCGAGGCGGGAGGCCCGGCGAGCGGTGAGGAAGGTGGACCCGAGCGCAAGCTGTCCGACGACCGCGTGCAGTTCGCAAACGAGTATCTCATGGGCGGCCTGCGCCTCGAGACCAAGGCCCAGTGGCAGCGCCACTCGCTCATCGAGGTGTCGGACACGGGTGTGGGCGCCGGAGGCCAGCCGCTCGAGGGGACGGCGTTCGATCTGCTCCTCAACACGTTCACACTCGACGCCCTCGCGCATCACACCGCCGGAGCGCGGGTCAACGGCACGCTCGGCGTCTCCGGGGTGACCCAGAGCAACGACACGCGCGGGCGGATCCCCCTCGTACCGGACGCCCGCGTGCGGTCCGGTGCGGTGTTCGGCTTCGAGCAGGCTTCGTTCGGCCGTGTGCGCGTCCTGGCCGGCGCCCGCGTCGACCTGCGGCGCCTCACGGCCGATTCGAACGCCAAGCTCGGGCTCTCGGCGCAGACGCGCGACTACACGGCGTTCGCGGGAAACGTGGGGCTTGTCTACCGGGTCGGAGCGGCCGCGCTCACCGCCAATGTGGGGCGCGCCTGGCGGGCCCCGACCCTGTTCGAGCTGTTCTCGAACGGCCCCCATCTGGGTGAGGCGCGCTACGAGATCGGGGACGTGGGCCTCAGGCCCGAGGCCGGGACGAACCTGGACCTGGGCGTGCGTTGGCAAGGAGAGCACGTCCGCCTCGAGCTGGCCGCATACCGCAACGCGATCGGTCGGTTCATTTTCATCACGCCCACGGACTCGTTCGTGACGTTATCGACTTCCCCGCCAGACTCCCTGCGCGTGTATCGCTACCAGCAGGCGGATGCGCGTCTGGTGGGCGGCGAAGCCGCGCTGGAGGTGGAAGTCGCCGCGCCGCTCACGCTGCGCGCCCGCGCCGACGCGGTACGTGGCACAAACCGCGCCACGCGGGAGCCGCTGCCCCTCGTGCCCCCGGCGCGCGCGGCGCTCGGCGCCGAGCTGCACCGCACCGGGTTGGGCTGGGCGGACCGCGCCTACGCGGGCGCAGAGATCGAAGTCGCGACGCGACAAACCCGCCTCAATCCGCTCGACATCCCGACGGGTGGGTACACCCTGCTCAATCTCTCGGCCGGTTTCGTGCGGCCCATGCTGGGCCGGATCGGCCGGGTCGATATCGCGGTGAAAAACGTGACCAACGCGAGCTACCGGAGCTTCCTGAGCCGCTACAAGGAGTTCGCGCTCGATCCCGGGCGCAACGTGGTGCTGCGGGTGTCCGTCGACGAATGAGAGTCGGTCTCGTCGCCGCGGCCCTGGCGCTCGCGGCGGGCCCGGTCCAGGGCCAGTTCCGTCAGAGGGATTTCGACGCCTACGTCGCCCGGGGACTCGAGGCGCTGCGCACGCCCGGCGCCGCCATCGCCGTCGTCAGGGACGGCCGCGTGCTGTTCGCGAAGGGCTACGGGATACGCGCCCGGGGCGACACGGGACACGTGGACGCGCACACGCTGTTCCAGATCGCCTCCAACACCAAGGCGTTCACCACCGCGGCCCTGGCCATCCTCGCCGACGAGGGCAAGCTCTCCTGGGACGATCCGGTCACCAAGTTCCTGCCGGGTTTCGCGCTGTACGACCCGTACGTGACGCGCGAGCTCACGGTGCGCGACCTGGTGACGCACCGCAGCGGGCTCGGGTTGGGCGCCGGCGATCTTCTGTGGTTCCATTCGAACTACAGCCGCGCGGAGATCGCGTATCGCATCCGGTTCGCGAAGCCCGCCTCGAGCTTCCGCAGCGCGTACGCCTACGACAACGTGCTGTACATCGTGGCGGGCGAGATCGTCCCGGCCGTCGCAGGCACCACCTGGGACGAGTTCGTGACGCGGCGCATCTTCACCCCGCTGCAGATGGCGGAGACGGGCACGACGATCGCGTACTTCACGTCGAGCCGCAACGCGGCCGCGCCCCACGCCGTGGAGCGCGGCACCCTGCAGGTCGTGCCGATCGATTCCGTGGACAACACCGCCCCCGCGGGCGGGATCGTGTCCAACGTCGCCGACCTCGCGAAGTGGCTGATCTGCCGGCTCGACTCGGGACGCTACGCGGGAGGGCGCCTGTTCAGCGAGCGGCAGGCGCGGGAGATGTGGTCGGGACAGACGATTCTGCCCATCGCCGATCCCGATCCGCCCCTCGCCGCCCTGCGACCCGACTTCGCGGAATACGGCCTGGGGTGGCGGCTGCGCGACTACCGCGGCCGCAAGATCGTCACCCACACCGGCGGCTTGGCCGGGATGTCCTCGCAGATCACGCTCGTGCCGGCCGAGAAGCTCGGGATCGTGATTCTCACGAACTCCGAGTCGGACCTCATGGCCGCTCTCAGCTATCGTCTGCTCGATGAGTTCCTGGATGGTGGCCCGCGCACCGACTGGGTGGCCGCGTTCGTGCGCGCGGCACAACTCGACCGCGCGCAGGCCGACTCCACCGTTCGCGCCAACCGCGCCGCGCGCGACTCGCTCTCGAAGCCGTCGCTGCCGCAGGAGCGCTATGCCGGGCGCTACCGCGACGAGCTGTACGGCGACGCGGGGATCACACTCGAAGAAGGACGGCTCGTGCTGCGGTTCAGCCGCTCGCCTGCATTCGTCGGCGAGCTCGAGCACTGGCAGTACGACACGTTCATCGCGCGCTGGCGCACGGCGCACCTCGAGGACGCGTACGTCGCGTTTTCCCTGAACCCGGATGGATCGATCGACCGCTTCCGGATGACGGCCGTCTCCCCGGTCGCCGATTTCAGCTTCGACTACCAGGATCTCGAGTTTCGGCCCCTGAAGCCGTAGCGACGGCCCGCGGTTGTGCGGCGCGGCCGCTCGTGACGATCTTGTAAGAGTCCGATGGTCTCGTTCCTGCTCAAGCCGTGGCCCTGGTACGTCACCGGACCGCTCGTCGGCCTGGTGGCGGTCGCGTTGCTCGCGATCGGCAACAAGCCGTTCGGCGTCTCCGCCAACCTGCGCCACATCTGCGCCGCCACCTTCCCCGGAAGGGTTGAATTCTTCAAGTACGACTGGCGTTCCCGCGGTCTGTGGAATCTCGTCTTCGTCGCGGGCGTCGTCGCCGGCGGCTTCCTGGGCGGCGTGCTGCTCGCGAACCCCGACCCCGCCGCCATCACGCCCCAGGCGCAGGCGTCCCTCGCCGCGCTCGGCATCCGTGACTTCACGGGGCTCGTGCCGCGGCAGCTGTTCACCTGGCACGTCCTCCTGAGTGTGCGCGGCTTGCTCATGATGGTCGGCGGGGGCTTCCTCGTCGGGTTCGGGACGTCGTGGGCCGGCGGTTGCACGTCCGGCCACGGGATCTCGGGGCTCGCCGACCTGCAGCCCGCCTCGCTCATCGCAGTGATCTCGTTCTTCGCCGCGGGCGCCGCCGCGAGCGTCTTCCTGCTCCCGCTGCTGGTGCCGCGATGACCGCCTCCCCTGCCGTGGCTCCCCCGCCCGCGCAGCACCGGGAGCGCCTGCTCGGCGCCTACTTCTGCATGGGCGTCCTGTTCGGGATCGTGCTGACCAAGGGGGAGCTGGCGTCCTGGTTCCGCATCCAGGAGGCACTGCGCTTCAAGGGCCCGTACCTCTACGAAGTATTCGCCTCCGCGCTCGCCGTGGCGGCCCCGGGGTTCGCGCTCCTCAAGCGCCGGGCCCGCGCCCTGACGGGCGAGCCGATCGTCGTTCCCCCAAAGGTGTTGGGCTCGGGCGTCCGCTACGTGGCCGGAAGCGTCCTGTTCGGTCTCGGCTGGGCGCTGATCGGGGCCTGCCCCGGTCCGATGTTCGCCCTGCTCGGCGCCGGCGTCGGCGTGATGTCGGTCGTGTGGGTGGCCGCCCTGGGCGGAACGTGGGTGTACGGCTGGCTACGGCCCAGCCTGCCACACTAGCGCGAGCCCGGCTCGCAACGGCGGCGGTGGTGCTGATCGCCGCCGTCGCGCTGCTCCACTACGAGGTCCCGCCGGTCCCCACGTGGTTTTACGTCCTCGCCTGGTATCCCACGCTCGTCGCGTTCGATCAGGTGGTGGTGCTGCTCGGCGGCGAGTCGCTGCTCGCCCGGCCGCCCGAGCTCGCGGCGATGCTGTGGTGGTCGGCCGTCATCTGGTTCCTGTTCGAGGCGATCAATTTCCGCCTCCAGAACTGGTACTACGTGTTCCTGCCGCCGCATCGCCTGGACCGCTGGGCCGGCATCACCGTATCGCTCGCCACCGTCGTGCCCGCCGTCCTGCTGCCCGAGCGCGTGCTCGACCGGTTGGGCGTGTGGCGCGACCTGCGGGCCCGGCCCGTCCCGATTGTGCCGGCACGGCTGCGCGCGGCGTGGTGGACCGGCTGGGCCATGCTGGCTCTGGTCCTCGCGGTCCCCCGTTATCTCTATCCCCTCACGTGGGGCGCGGTGTGGCTCGTCGCCGAGCCGCTCTTGTATCGGAGCGATCCCGAGCACTCCTTGCTCGGCGACGTCGCCCGGGGTGAATGGGGGCGGATCGCGCGCCTCATGACCGCGGGTCTCGTGGCGGGCGCGCTGTGGGAATCGTTCAACGCAATGTCGCGCGGGCGGTGGATCTACACCGTCCCCTTTCTCGAGCACCCGAAGATCTTCGAAATGCCGCCGGCGGGGTTCATCGGCTTCCCGTTCTTCGCGCTCGAGGTGTGGTCGCTCTATCACTTGGTTGGGCCGCGCACGAACCGTCGCGCGCTCGCCGGCTCCGCAGTGTTCGTGCTGCTGGTGCTCGCGGGGATCGATCGGTGGACCGTGAGCTCGACGGCGCCGCAGCTCGTGGATCTGCCGGGCGTCACCAACGCCGTGGACGAGCGCCTCAGCAGCGCCGGATGGGACGACGTATTCCGGGTCGCCCATACCTCCGTCGCGGAGCTCGCGTACCGCGCCAACCTGAGCCCGCGAGAAGCCCGAGCGGCCCGCGAGGCGGCGCGACTCGTGACGCTGCGGGGCATCGGGACGGCGCACGCCGCCGCGCTGATCGGCAGTGGGATTGGCACCGTGGAAGCGCTGGCGGCCGCCGACCCGGACGCGTTGTGGCGCAAGCTGCGCGGCGGCCCCAGGCCCACGCCCGCCGAGGTGCGCGTGTGGGTGCGGGCGGCGCAAACGGAAGCCGGCGCCGCGCCTCGTCTCAGCGACGCCCGGCAACCCCCGCGGTAGGCCGCACCGGTCCCGTCCCCGCCCCGGTCCGCGAGATGGCGGCGGCGATCTCGTCGAGATCGGCCCCCGTGAGCTCGAGCGTCGCCGCGCCGATCCAGCCCTCCACCTGCGCCGCCGTGCGGGCGCCGACGATCGCCCCCGTCACCCCGGGCCAGGCGAGCGTCCACGCGACCGCGACGGACGAAACGCTGGTACCGTGCCGCCGCGCGATCGGCTTGAGGGCGTCGCGCAGCGCGAGGTTCTTGCCCAGGGCGGGTTGCTGGAACTGGGGGCTGCGGCGGCGCCAGTCGTCCTGGGCCAGCGCCGCGACGCGCGCGACCGCAAAGTCGTCCGTCAGGAGGCCCGACTGCATCGGGCTGTAAGCGATGACGCCGGTCTCGTGCTCCGCGCACCAGGGAATCTGCCGCTCCGCTGCCTCGCGCCGGATCAGCGAGAACGGCGGCTGCAGCGAATCCACGTGCCGGATCGCCTCGCAGCGCTGGAGCAGCGGGACATCGAAGTTCGACACCCCCGCGGCCCGGACTTTGCCTTCGTCCACGAGCCGCACCATCGCCTGCCACGAATCCTCCACGGGCGTCCCCATCTCGTCGGGCCAATGAAACTGATAGAGGTCGATCTGTGCGACGCCGAGCCGGCGGAGCGACGCTTCGCACTCCTTCCGGATGGAGTCGGGCCGGAGCACGCGCCGCGCTTCCTTCATACGGTCGCGCTCGTCCCAGACCAGGCCGCACTTGGTGAACACCAGTGGCCGCTCGCCGGCCGGCAGCTCCCGCAGCAGACGACCGACCACCTCTTCTGAATGGCCGAGACCGTACACCGCCGCGGTATCGATCCAGTTGACTCCCAGCTCGAGCGCGCGGCGCATCGCGGCCAGCGAGTCGGCATCGTCCTGCGGGCCCCAGCCGAACGCCCAGCCGCCGCCGCCGGTCGCCCACGCGCCGAAGCCGACGGTCGTGATCTCGAGTCCGCTCGAGCCGA
>QHUU01000129.1 GCA_003222155.1 Gemmatimonadota bacterium
GGGGAGCGGGCGCACCGCGACGTAGCCCGGGATGCCGGGCGGCACGGGACCCTCGGCCACGGCGCCGAAGCCGTACAGATACCCGGCCACGATCTCGCGGCGATCGAGCGCGAGCGCCGCGGCGAGTCGCACGCGGGCGTCGTCGAAGGGGGGACGGCGCATGTTGAAGACGACACCGTACGGGAAGATCAGGGGATAGTCGAGCACCGTCAGGGTCGTGTCCTTGCGCACGAATGCGACGTGCGCCGGCTGGATGCCCGCGAAATCGATCTCGCCCGCAGTGAGGGCGGCGAGCTTGGCGGTCGGCTCGTCCACCACGACGATGATGAGCCGTGCCAGCGCGGGCGGCCCGCCGAGCGCCGCGGGGAAACCGGAGTCGGCGGCGAATACCCAGCGGCGGTTCGGTTCGTGCGCCACGAAGCGGAACGGCCCGTTCCCTGTCGGATGCTGGTTCCACGCGGCGCGGCGCAGCTCCGCTCGGGGAATCGAGTCGAGCAGGTGTGCCGGGAGAATCGCCAGGTCGGTGAGCACGTCGGGAATGCCGCGCTGCGCATGGGCGAATCGGATCACCACGGTCGAATCGTTGGGATCGTTGACGAACGCCACGTCCGCGAAGTCGCTCGTGCGACGGTATCCGGTCGCAGGGTCGCGCGCCGCGGAGAGCGTCCACACGACGTCGCGCGCGGTGGTCGGCGTGCCATCGTGCCAGCGCACCCCCGGCTGCATCCGGAACACGAGGCTCTTGCGATCGGCCGACCACGTCCAGGCGCGCGCGAGGTAGGGCTGCGGGACCAGCGCGGAGTCGTAGCGCGCCAGCGTGGTGAGCAGCACGTAGCGCTCAACTTGCTTGGCAAGCGCATGTTCGGTGAGCAGCGGGTTGACCGTCTGGAGGTCCGCGCCCGAGGCAAACACGACGGTGCGGCCGCGGCGGGCGGCCCGGCCGCCGCACGCGGCGGCCACGGTCGCCACCGTCCCCAACGTCACGAGCCCGGTCATCCGTCGCAGCACGCCCGCATTCTAGCGGGCCTCGGGTGGTCGCGCGAGATTCGGCGCATGGTTCTGCCGCTGGTACGCCGCGCCCTGGCCGGCGTGGCCGTCGTGACGGGCGTGGTCGCCCTCACGTTCCTGCTGCTGCGGCTCGCGCCCGGCGATCCCGTGGAGCGGCTGCTCGGGCCCGCCGCCACGACCGAGCAGGTGGCGCTCCAGCGCCACGTCCTGGGCCTCGATCGCCCGTTGCCCGCGCAGTTCGTCGCCTGGCTCGGTCGATTCGCGCGCGGCGACTGGGGACGGAGCATCGTCACGGGGCGCGCCGTGCGCGGCCTGCTCGGCGACGCCGTGCCCGCGACCCTCGAACTCGCGGGGTTATCGCTGGTCTTGACCTACCTCCTCGGGATCTCGGTCGGCGCGGTCCAGGCGAGCGCCGGTCCGCGGCTGGACACGGCGCTGTCCGTCACGACCGTAACCCTGTTCGCGCTGCCGGGATACTGGCTCGGCCTCGCGTTGATCATCGTATTCACCTACTGGGGGCGCGCGCTCCCCGCTCTCGGCGCGGCTGGGCTCGACGCCGACGCCCTCACGGGATGGGGCCGGGTCGCCGACCGCCTGCGCCACCTCGCGCTCCCGCTCGCGACGCTGACGCTGATCGGCATCGGCGGCACCGCCCGCTTCGTGCGCGGCGCGATGCGCGATGTCCTGAGTCAGCCGTTCGTGCGGGTCGCGCGCGCGAAGGGGTTGTCACCGTTCCACGTTACACGACGACACGTTGCACGAAACGCCCTCATTCCCGTGGTTACGCTGCTCGGACTGTCCCTCCCAGCTTTGTTCTCCGGCACGGTGTTCGTGGAGGCGGTGTTCGCCTGGCCCGGCGTGGGACGCCGGCTGGTCGAGGCGGTGCAGGCGCGCGACTACCCCGTGGTGATGGGCGCGACCGTGGTCAGCGCGGTGCTCGTCGTCGTGGGGAATTTCCTCGCCGACGTCGCGACGGCATGGATCGATCCGCGCGTCCGGCAGGCGTCGAGCGGAGACGCGCGATGAGACCCTTGCTGCGAGACCGGCGGGCGGCGTTCGGCGTGGCCGTGCTCGCGATCGTCGCCGGCGCGGGGCTGGCCGCGCCGCTCGTGACACGCGGCCGGCCGACGGCCCAGGGCGACATCGTCGCCACGCGCTTCCTGCCGCCGCTCGCAGGCGATCACGCCGGCGGCTTCCATCTGCTCGGCACCGACCGGTTCGGCCGGGACGTGTGGACGCGCCTCGTGTATGGCGCGCGCGTGTCGCTCGCGGTGGGGGCCCTCGCCGTGCTGCTGTCGATCGCGCTCGGGGTCGCCGTGGGCGCGACGGCCGGCTTCGGGCCCGGCCCGGTGCAGCTGCCGCTGCTCGCGCTCACGGACTTCGCGCTCGCGCTGCCGCGCGTGGTGTTGCTGCTGCTGCTCGCCGCCCTGTGGCGACCGAGCGCGGCGCTCGTGGTGATCGTATTGGGACTCACCGGCTGGATGCCCGTCGCCCGGCTGGTGCAGGCCGAGGTGCGCTCGCTCGCCGCGCGGCCGTTCGTCGAGGGCGCCGTCGCGCTCGGATTGTCGCGCGGTCGCGTGCTCTGGCGCCATATCCTCCCCAACGCGCTCACGCCGGTGATCGTGACCGCGGCGCT
>QHUU01000057.1 GCA_003222155.1 Gemmatimonadota bacterium
CTCCTCGGCCTCCCGCCGCTCGGCCACCGCCGCGGCCAGCACCAGCGTCATCACGGCCGTCACGCCCGTGAACGCCTGCAGCAGCACCAGCGACTCGTCGTAGGTGGGCCGCGCGAACGGCCCGAATCCCGCCAGCGTGCCAGCGATGGCGACCCCGGACAGAGCGAGCACGGCCGTGGCCGCCTCGCGCGGCTCGAACCGGAACGCGGCCCAGAGCAGCAGGGGCACACACAGGAATTCGAGGGGATAGTGCCGGCCCCGCCAGGGGAACAGGCCGTCGAACACGGCGATCCCGACCACGACGACGCTCAGCAGCAACGCACCGGCGTCGAGCGCCTGGCGCCGCGTCCAGTGTACCCGGGGGCGCAGGGCCCAGAGCAGCACCGCGGGCGCCACAACCAGATCGCTCACGGCGTCGCCCAGCCACCAGGTGAGCCAGATCGAGCCGAAGTCGCTCCAGCGCGCGAGCCCGTCGAGCGAGATCGCGAGCACGCCCGCCGTGGCGCTCACGGCGGTGCTCACGATCCCGGCGAGGACGGCGAAGGTGAAGATGTCTCGCGCGCGTTCCAGCACGCGCCGGCCGCGAGCGAAGCGATTGACGAGATACGCGCCGAGCAGGCCCTCGAGCGTGTTGCCGGCCGCAATGGCGACGGCGCTCGGCACCGAGCCCGTCGTGCTCAGGTGCACCAGGAACGCGCCCACCATGATGGCCGGCCAGACGTCGTAGCCGGCGAGCAGCAGGGCGGCGAGCGCGATCCCCGTCGGCGGCCAGACGACGGTCGCGTTGGGGCTGACGACGGCGAAGCGCAGCCCGAGCCTGCCCGCCACGAAGTACGCCGCGGCGAGGGCGACGAGCAGCCCCAGACGTCTGAGCGATTGCGACTGGATGGTCCGAGTCATCCCCTGTCTCCGGCCGGCGCGGCACGCCCGTGCAACGCTACCATGATGAACGACGTTGCGGTGCGGAGCGGCGCTGCGGGGCCCAACTCAGTCCGTGCCGACGAACCACTCTTCCCACGCCACCCGGAACGTCCGCTCGCAGCGCGGGCAGCGCATGGTGTGCGGCGCTCCCTTGAGTTGGGCGCGGTTGCGACAGCCGGGGCAGACGGCGTACTTGTCGCCCCACAGCGCCGGCAAGCTGCGCGCGTCGCGCGGACGCGGGACGACCGTCCAGTACTGCGGAGGGGCCGTGACGATCTTCACGGACGTGCGCGGCACCGGCACCTGCTCCCGGTTCACGTCGAGTGTCGCTTCTGCGGACGTCAGACCCGCGACGCGATACCACGCGCCGCGACGCAACCGACAGTTCACCTCAGTCTCGAGACGGGCCCACCGCACGTCGGCCATTCCGGGATCCCCTAACGAGTGCCGAACCTCACCCCATCGTAAGGATGCCGCCCTTCCGATGGTAGAGTGGCGGCACCGCAACAGCCGTTGGGTCACGGCACACGTCACGGGGCGGTGGCGGGAATCTCCCTGAGGAAGCGCAGAAAGACGGGGTTGCCCGGGTAGCGGTCGGCGAGCCGGGACACTTCGTCGCGGGCGGCTCGCTGGAGGGTCGCGCGCGCCGACGCGGCGCGCGCCGCCTCGCGCACCAGGGCCGCAGCGAGCACCCAGCCGGCTTCGACCCGCGCCAGATCGCCGTCGATCGCGGCGCGGCGCATGTAGCCGATCCCTCGCTCCGCGTTGCCGCTGCCCAGACCCACCAGCTTGGCAACCAGGCGGGCGAGGGCGCCGGCGCGGGCCAGGCCGTACTGGTACACGCCGAGGCCGAGGTAGCAGTCGGCGCAGCTCGAGTCGGCGGCGAGGACGCGGGCGTAGGCGTCGCGCATCGCCTTGGCGTCCTTGGCGGCGCTCCAGGAGTGGCCGTGCAGGTCGCGCTGGCGCGCGCGGTACCCGAGCGCGGTGGCGAGCCAGAAGTCGCGGGCCGGCCCGCGCGGCGCGGCGGCGCCCCGGGCGATCGCGCGATCGAGCAGCGAATCGATCCGCGCCGCCTCGTAATCGTCGTTCTGGAGCGCCGCCGCCCACCAGATGTAGGCGCTCGCCTCGAAGATCACCGGCGCGGGGTCCACGCTGTCCCGCCGCGCGAGCTCGGCAAAATAGCCCGCGGCCGCGGGGAAGCCGCCGCCATAGAGGGTGTCCAGGCCGGCGCGCAGCTCGGGACGCTCGACGCGCCGGGGACTCTGCAGCAGCAGCAGCGCGGCGAACAGGAGCCGCACGTCAGCGCGGAACGGCGGCGAGCGCGTCGGCGACGCGGCGCGCGATAACGTCGAGCGCCCGCGCCGCCGGTGAATCGGGCTGGGCGGCGACGATGGGCCGTCCGGTGTCGGCCAGGTCCGCCAGATGCGCCTGCAACGGCACCTCTCCGAGCAGCGGCACGCCAAGCTCGTCCGCGAGCCGGGTGCCGCCACCCGCGAGGAAAATGGCGGTTCGCTCGCCGCAGTGCGGGCACACGTAGTAGCTCATGTTCTCGACCACGCCGAGCACCGGGACCCCGACCCGCTCGAACATCTTCGCGCCGCGCAGGCTGTCGCCCACCGCCACTTCCTGCGGCGTGGTGACAATGACCGCGCCGCGGATGTGGACCGACTGCGCCAGCGACAGCTGCGCGTCGCCGGTGCCCGGCGGCAGGTCCACGAGGAAGTAATCGAGCTCCCCCCAGTCCACGTCGCGCAGGAATTGCTGAATCACCTTCATGATGATCGGCCCGCGCCAGATGGCGGGGGCGTCGCGCTCGACGATCAGCCCCAGCGACATCAGCTTCACGCCGTGGGCCTCGAGCGGCTGGATCCGGCCACCCCGCACCTCCGGCTTCCCGTCGACTCCCATCATGCGCGGGATGTTGGGCCCGTAGATGTCCGCGTCCATGAGGCCCACGCGGTGCCCGGCGCGCGCCAGCGCGACGGCGACGTTGGCGGACACCGTCGACTTGCCGACGCCCCCCTTTCCCGACGAGACGGCCAGGATTCTGCCGAGGTGCGGCAGCTCGACGGGGGTCGGGGGTGGAGGGACGCCCGCGGGACCGGGGCGCGGTGCGCCGTCCGCGGTGGCCTGCGCCGCGGCACTCGCATCGGTCACGTTCACCCGCACCGCCGTCACCCCCGGCACTCCCTGCACCGCCTTACGCACGTCGCGCGCGAGCGAGCCGGGATCGTCCCGCGCGAGCAGGAAGGTGAATGTGACCGCGCCCCCGTCGTCCACCGCGAGGTCCTTGACCATGCCGGCGGCGAGCACGTCGGCGCCGCGGCGCGGGTTCTTGAGCTGCGACAAGGCGCGCTCGACGCGCGCTTGGAGGGTATCGGACGCTGGCACTGGAGAAAGGTAGACGGAGATGCAGCGGAGGTGCAACGAGTCGGGGGCGGGCACAGGGATTGCAGGCCTTTGCACTGGCCCAACGGCGCACTCCATGTCCGACGATCGGCACCCCGTTCGCCGCGCCTCGGTGGCGCAGTGGACGACTTATCTGTTGTTCGCCTGTCTCGCGCTCGAAGGCGGCACGATCGTATCCCGCCTGTCCGAGCGCGCCCTCCTCGCTCCCGCAGTGGCGGATGCGCAACCGCTACCCGACGACGTCGCCGCGAGCGACGCCCGCTGGCGCGCGGACGCCGAGAAGCGGGCGGACGCGCGATCTCGCGCGATCGGCACGCTCAACCTCGTGGCGATCGCGTGCACGGCGGTGCTGTGGCTCGTGTGGCTGCACCGCGCGTACACGAACCTCGTGTTCGTCGGGTCCAAACGGGTGCGCTTCAGCCCGACCTGGGCGGTCGGCTACTGGTTCATTCCGTTCGTCAACGTGGTGCGCGCGTACCAGGTCATGAAGGATCTGTGGCTGCGCAGCGACTCGAGGAACGACCGCGATGGGTACGACGACTTGCCCGCCCCCGTTTTGCTGCGCGGATGGTGGGGCATGTCCCTGGCCTGGACGGTGCTCGAGCCGGTGTTCGCGAGCCTCGCCCGGGACGCCCGCACGGCCGAGCAGCTCAGCGACGCCACCCACCTGGGGATCGCCGTCGGCGCGGTGGGGATCGTCGCGACCGTGCTCGCCATCAGGGTCGTGCACGAGATCGACCGCAGGCAGCGGTTGTTCGACTAAGCCCGCGCGCCGTCCCGGCAGGGGGCGTCAGGACCCGCCGCCCGGACGCCGCTGCCGCATCTCCTCGACGTTGCGATCGAACGTCTTCTGCTGGTCGGGCGTCAGAACGGCGCGGAGGTCGTCCCGCTCGCGTTGGAACAAGGCGCGGATCTTGTCGCGCGTCGCCGAATCGGGAGGAGTGCCGGGCGTGAAGGACGGCCGCTCGCTTCTGTAGTGCGCCTGGATGGAGTCGACCTTCGCCTGCTGCGCCGGGGTGAGCGTGATGTCCCTGAAGAGCAGCTCCATGCGGCGCCCCGGTCTCCCCGCGCCTCCGCCCTGCGACGGAGTCTGGGCTTGAGCGGTGACCGCTGCGAACGCAAGCAGGACTGTCAATGGAAGTGAATACGATCTCATAGCTCCTCCGGGTGGAAGCCGGGTCTCGTTGTCATTGAGAGATTACGGCTGACGACCTTCGACCGCTGCGTTCTTCAGCAGCTGGATGTAGATGCGCACGGCGTTGGCGTACGCCTGCACGCCCACCCGCTCGTCGGTGCCGTGGACCCGGCGCAGATCGTCTTTCCCGATCGTGGTCCCCACGAAGCGCAGCACGTTGGGGGTGAGCCGGGCGTAGTGGCGCGAGTCGGTCGCCCCTACCACGAGCCATGGCGTCACCACGGTGGCGGGGACGACCTGACGGATGGTCCGCGCCAGCAGCTGGAACGGCTCGGCCTGGACCGGCGTGACGGGCGACGGATTGCTGACGGTCGCTTCGAGCGGGCGGACGCCGATCCGCGGATCCTCCACCGTGCTCCGCACGTGCTCGAGCACGCTTGCGACGCTGTCCCCCGGGAGAATCCGAAAGTTGACGAGCGCGCGGGCAGTGGACGGCAGCACGTTCTCCTTCACCCCCGCCTGCAGCACGGTCGGGGCAGTCGTGGTCCGGAGCAGCGCGTTGCCCTGCGGCGTCTTGCCGAACTGGGAGGTGAGGATGCCCCCCAACAGCCAGCGGTTCGCCATCACCAGCCGCGGCGCGAACCGCATCTCGGGACCGAGGTAGTCGAACATGTCGGCCGTGGGCCCTCGGATGGCGCGCGGCATCTGCCGTGCCTCGAGCCGCGTGAGCCCGGCGGCGAGGATGCCGACCGCCGTCGCCTCGGGCGGCATCGAGGAGTGCCCGCCCTCGGCCTGCGCCGTCAGCTCCACCGTCACATATCCCTTCTCGGCGATTCCGATGAGCGCCACCGGCGCGGCCACGCCCGCGATCAGGCCGGTCGCGAGCGCGCCCCCTTCATCCAGCACGAATTCGGGGTGCACGTTGCGCGTGGCCAGCACGTCCGCGATGCGTGCGGCCCCGCGGCGACCGCCCACCTCCTCGTCGTACCCGAACGCGAGGTACACCGTGCGCCGCGGCTTGGCGCCCGCGGCGACGAGGTGCTCCACCGCTTCGAGGATCCCCACCAGGCTGCCCTTGTCGTCGAGCGCGCCGCGCCCCCACACGTAGCCACCGGCAATCCGTCCCTCGAACGGCGGCTCGGTCCAGCGGCTTTCCGTCCCGGGCTCGATCGGGACGACATCCTGGTGGGCGAGCAGGACGACCGGGGCGAGCCCCGGGTCGGAGCCCGTCCATTCGTACAGCAGGCCGGAGCCGTTCACCTTCTCGAGCTTGAGCGCCGCGTGGAGCTTCGGGAAGGAGTCCCGCAGGTAGCGATGCAATCCCGCGAACTCCCGCGCATCGAACTGACTGGAGTCCTGGAACGAGATCGTCTTGAAGCGCAGGGCGCCGGCGAGCCGGCGCGCGACCGCCGCGGTGTCGAGCGGCTCGGCGGCGACCGCGGCGACCTGGGGCTGATGCGAGCGGAAGCCCCTGGTGCGCTCGAGCGTGACCGCTGCGAGCACGACGACTGCCAACGCCAGAGCCAGGAGAACACGCTTCATGGGGCACCTGGGAAGAAAAGGGTCAGACGACGGGTCGCCACAAAAAGAAGCACACCGCCAGAATCGCCTGGCAGGCCGCGAACGCGCCGGCCAAAGGCGCCACCCGCTGTCGTGGCACGACCAACGCAAGCCAAAAGAATAGAGGGAACAGGACCGACGTAAACCTTCCGAGCGAGATGAAGAGGTGGGCCGCCACCGGCGGGAAGATGTTGACGGCGATCCACATTCCGTACGCGACGCCGATACGTCGAGTGACCGGCACGATCGACGCGGCTGCCAGGAAAAACGCCGCGATGTCGCCCGTGTAGACCATCACTTCGCTCACCTTGAGCCGCAGGTCCTCGGCGGTTCGCACCGGGTCGGGCGCAGGACCGCGGCCCAACAACGGCATGCCCCAAGCGGCTTGGCCGTGCATCCACGCCAGGGCATCGCCGAACCGCAGGTACAAATACGCCGAGAAGATCGCGACGCCGGCGAGCGGAGCCAGCGCGACGAGGATGGCCGGGACGTCCCGCCCCCGGCTTCCCCCCGCCCCCCTCGTCGCCATCCACAACAATGGGAGCGCCAGCCAGAACCCGTTCGGACGCGTGAGCCCCGCCGCGAGGCCTGCCAGCGCCGCGAGCGGCAGGTATCGCCGTCGCATGGCGTAGAACGCGCCGACCGTGAGAAACAGGAACAGGGACTCGGTATAGACGACGGAATAGAACAATGCGTACGGGTACGTCGACAGGAGAAGCAGCACCGGCCACGCCTTCTCCTCGCCCAGCTCGAGCACCGCCAGCCGATACAGCAGGGAGATCGCGCCGGCGAACGCCACCAGCGAAATGACGGTACCGGCGAGCAGCGGATGGCCCCCCAGCAGCGCTCCGCCCCAGCGCATCAGCAGTGGATACAACGGGAAGAAGACCACATTTTGGTGAAGAAACACCGACGGGTCCCAGCGGTAGCCGGCGGTGGCAATTTGGTGATAGAAGTCGGTGTCCCAGCGCGCCTGGAGGTTCACGAGCTCGTTCGACGACACGCGCCACAGTGCCTCGGCGGTCGGTGCGGGAATCGTTCCGACGATCGTGACGGCGATGGCACCCAGGAGGAGAATCGCCAGGCGAGTGCCCATCATGGCGATCAGCCGGCGCTGACCGGTGGACAGAGCGTCCACGGGGGTGCGCTCTAGCGCCCGTTCAGATATTCACGCGCGGCCGCGAGGACGCGTTCCTGCACCTCCGCCAGCGTCCCCTCGAGCGACGCGCCCGCGGCCTTGCGGTGCCCGCCACCGCCGAAGCCCGCGGCCAGCTCCGCCACATCCACGTCGCCGAGCGAGCGGAAGCTCACCTTGACGTTGCCGTTCGCGAGCTGGCGGAACAAGAGCGCCAGCCGCACGCCGGCGATGGAGCGCGGGTATTCCACGATGCCGTCGAGATCGTCGGCCGTGGCGCCATGGCGCTGCAGCGCGTCCGGCGGGACGGTGACCCACGCGAGGCCGTGCTGTGGCTCCACCACCAGGGTCTCGAGCACCTCGGTCATCAGGCGCACCCGTCCTTCGGGGGCGCTCGCATACACCGATGCGTAGATCGACTCGGGATCGACGCCGCGCTCGAGCAGCGCGCCCGCCACGCGCAGGGCGCGGGGGGTGGTATTGGCGAAGCGGAAAGCGCCGGTGTCGGTGAGGATGCCCACGTACAGCGCCCGCGCGGCGTCGGGCGAGAGCGGCCACTCCAGCGCGTTCGCGAAGTCGAACACCAGCTCGGCGGTGGCGGCGGCGTCGGGCGCGACCAGGCGCGGCCCGCCCGGGAGCGAGCCGCCGCTGACGTGGTGATCGATGCACGCGACGGTGTGGGAGTGCGTGATGGCGCGCGCGAGATCGCCCAGCCGGCTCACGTCCGAGATGTCGAGCACCACCACCACGTCGGCGGACTCGATCTCCCGCGTGGCGCGCTCGGAGTGATCCGCGCCGTTGGGCACGAGGAAATGGAACCGCTCCGGGATGGGCGTGGGGTTGGCGATCGCGGCCCGGAGCCCTCGCGTGGTGAGCAGGTGCCACAGCGCCACCTCGCTCCCCACGCCGTCGCCATCGGCGTTGACGTGCGTGGTGAGCGCGACGCGCCGTCCGGGCGCGAGCACGGCGGCCACGTCCTGCGCGGCCCGAGCACGCTCGGGAGGGATCGACACTCCATTCGTGGTCATGGCATTCAAGATAAGCAGGAGGCGTCGCGGAGAGGCGTCGCGGGAGGGCGTAGGGAGAAGATGACGCAGCCCGCCAACAAGAGCAGCATCGTCCAGACGATGACGCCGTAGCCGTCGATCCCGTACTGAACCGTTCGACCGACCAAGTCACGTCCGGTCCCGCCGCTCACGACGATCATCGCGAACAGCACGTATACGAACGCGCGTAGCCGCTGCGGCAACTCCGCCACCCGGATCGAGAGGAACGCATAGAACGTGAAGAGCAACGTCACGAGATGCGCCTTCCAGGTGATGCCCGACAACAGGTGGCCCGCGAGAAGCACGCTCGCCAGCTCGAAGGCGCTGACCGGAGCGTCCCGCAAGCGCAGGACGATGAGGTTCGCAAGGAATGCGAGCAACACGAGGGCCGCCGCGGCCCGGTAGATCGCCGCGGCGGTCTGCTCCGAGACGGGTACGAGCGGTCCGTAGCCGGGGTTGGGCTGGTCGGAGGGGGGAAGCGTGAGACGATACACCAGCCCGCCGAGGTTCTGGTTCGTGCGGCCGGTGATGACGCGCCCGCGCTCGAACTGACTCAGGACCTTCGTGTGGTATTCCGCCAGGTCCGTGAGTCCGGTGCGGGCGCCGCGGAACGCGAGCGGCAGCACGAGCGCCGCGGCCACCGCGGGCAGTACGGCGAGCGCGGCGCGGCGACGCCCCCGCACCACCAGCCACACGACGAACGTGGCGGGGACCAGCTTGATCGCGGCGGCCGCGACGAACGCAGCCGCGGCGCGCCCGTCTCTGCCGTCCAGGTACGCCCGGATGCCAAGCAAGCAGAGGACCAGGATGATCTCATTGACAGAGATGAGGTTCAGGTTGTTGAGGAAGAACTGGAGCGAGAGAACCACCGCGACCACGAGCGGCCACGTAGCGCGGTTTCTGTCGGGATGCAGCGTGTCGAAAATGCTCTTGGTGAGCACGACGGCGACGGGGATGAGCAGTCCGTTGAGGATGCACAGAAGTACTGCCGATACCTTGAGCGGCAGCAGCGCGAGCAGCTGGAACACCATCCCCGCGAACGGCGGATACGCGGGGCCGCGGACGCCGGGGGGGAGGTCGAACAGCGGTTGACCCGTGAGAAAATACTGGCCCTCGAGCCAGAAGGCGCCGACGTCGCTGTGGGTGACCGTCTCGCGCGACCCGCGAATCACCGACCACGGCACGAGGACGAGGAGGTAGGCGAGCGTCAACAGCGCGCGCCGCCGGGTCCAGAAGTCCCGCCGCAGGATCGGCATGGCACTCAAGATAAAAGACGTCACGCGGAGGCGTCGAGCAAACGGCGTCACGCGACGGCGTTTTAATGCCGCGCTACGGCGCGGACCTCGCCCCGATGAACGAGAGGAAGTGCGGGCTCGTCAAGGTCACAGCCAGGCGCCCGCTCACCGAGAGCGTGTTCTGCTGCAGCAGAAACCTGCCGAGCACTTCCACCGGAACGGCGACGCCGGAGACCCTTACGTTACCGGTCACATGGATCGAGTCGGGGAGGGGATGCGTGTACGTGCCCAGGATGCTTTCCGGCGCCTGACCCTGAGCCACGAGGACCGCGATGAACGAATCCACACCCCCTGCACGGGTCAAGGTGACGTGGCCCGACTCGGCCGGCGGGGTGAAAGCGGGGAGCGTGTCCAGACAGTACGACACCAGGTGGTACAAACCGTACAGCGAGTCGCCTTGCGACGCCCCGCCGCTGTACGACGGACAGAGGGTCGGCTGGTGCGGGGCGGTGCTGCCCTTGCAAGCCACCGCGATGGCCACCCCTAGGGCCCCGAACAGCCAGGTTATGCGCACCGGCGCGCGCCGCATCATGCGCGCAAGCTACCGGGCGCCAGAAAGGGAGTCTAGACCCGCAGAGCGCTGTGCCTCCGCCCGCAGCGGAAATAGATCACGAGGCCGATCACCAGCCATACGGCCAAGCGGACCCAGGTATCAGCGGGCAGCGTGAGTCCAGAGGCCGACCCACTTGAAGCGCGCCCGCATCGCGTCAGGTCTTCCTGGCCAGTTTGGAGAAGCGCACACCATACACGAAATAGATGACCATGCCGGCCACGAACCAGATGATGAGCCGCCGCCAGGTGGTCCAGGGCAGCGAGATCATGAGGTACGCCGCGGACAACGCACCGAGTGGCGCGACGACGAAGACGGCCGGCGTCTTGAAGGCCCGCGGCAAGGTGGGCTCGCGCACGCGCAGCACCATCACCCCGATCGCCACGATCACGAACGCGAGCAGCGTGCCGATCGACACGAGGTTGCCGGCTTCCCGAACCGTCAGGAGGGATGCCACGATGGCGACCACGACACCGGTGACGATCGACGTGAGGTACGGCGTCTGGAACTTCGGGTGGACCTTGTTGATGAACTGCGGCAGCAGTCCGTCGCGCGCCATCGAGTAGAACACGCGTGATTGACCGAGCAACATCACCAGGATCACGGACGAGAGTCCGGCAATGGCGCCGAGCTTGATCAGCGAGGACATCCACCCCAGGCCGGCGCGATCCGCCGCGACGGCGATCGGGTCCGGCACGTTCAAGTCCTTGTACGACATGACGCCCGTCGCGATGCCCGACACCAGGATGTAGAGCACGGTGCAGATGAGCAGCGACCCGATGATCCCGATGGGCATGTCTTTCTGGGGGTTCTTCGCTTCCTGGGCGGCGGTGCTGACGGCATCGAACCCGATGTAGGCGAAGAACACCAGACCGGCGCCCGCCATGACCCCGGTCCAACCGAACTCGCCGCGATTCCCCGCGTTCGGCGGGATGAAGGGATGCCAATTGGCCGGGTTCACCGCGTGCGCCGCCGCGCCGATGAACAGGAGGACGACGGCCACCTTGATGAATACGATGACGTTGTTGACGTTGGCCGACTCCTTGATCCCGATCACGAGCAGCGTCGTCACCAGCGCGATGATGATGATGGCGGGGAGGTTGAACACGGCCGGCTCGGTGCACTGCGGGGCGACCACGCCTCGCGCGGCGGCGAGGGAGCACGGAACATTGATGCCGACGTCCTTCAGAAAGCTGACGACGTAGCCCGACCACCCGATCGCGACCGTGACCGCCCCGAGTGCGTACTCGAGGACCAGATCCCACCCGATGATCCACGCGAAGATCTCGCCGAGCGTGGCGTAGCCGTAGGTGTACGCGCTGCCGGCCATGGGGACGAGCGACGCGAACTCCGAGTAGCACAGCGCGGCGAAGATCGATGCCACGCCCGCCAGCACGAACGACAGCACGACCGCGGGGCCGGCGTTCTGGGCCGCCACCGTTCCCGTCAGCACGAAAATCCCTGTGCCGATGATCGCGCCGATCCCGAGCATCGTCAGGTTGAGCGCGCCGAGCGCGCGCTTCAGGCTGTGATCGGTGAGGGCCTCGGTCTGCAGATCGGTGACGCTCTTGCGTCGCAGCAGATTCATGCGGTCCTCGGCTGGGTTGGAGCGATCATCGAAGCAACGGCGGGACGGCGGCTAGAGTAGGCCCGGCCGGCGGCCCTGTCAAGTCAATAGGCGAGCTGGAGGCGCAGCGTCCACGAGCGCGGCACCGGCAGTGCGCCGTCGTCGGCGATCATGCGCGGGTGTCCGGGCACGATGGTGCCGTAGCTCCCCGACTCCGGATCGCCGCCCGAGTACCCGGTCCAGGTCGCGAGATTGCGACCGGCAAGAGTGATCGTGGCCGCGCGGGCGCGCAGCGCCGCCGCCAGCTTGGGCGGCGTGGAGAACGACAGGGAAATCTCGCGCAGTTTGAGATAGTCGGCGTCTTCGAAGTAGTCGGTCGTGGGGTAAAGGACGGCGGCGCGCGCCTGCTCGGCCAGCGGCGTCCGGGGATCGACTGCCGCCTGGCAGGTCCCGACGCGGCAGCGGTTGAAGGCCGCCTGGTTGAAGAGCCGCTGCCCCGCTCGGTAATCAAGCGTCAGCGACGCCCGGAACGCGCGGCCCAGGCTCCACTCGGAGGTGAGCATGGCCCCCTGGGTCGGATACGGCGTGCCCGCCCACACCGGTTGGGGTCCGACCACTACTTCGGACGGCGCGAGGATGCCGTCCCCGTTCGCATCGGCGAAGCTGTGTATGGAGTACGCCCAGTATCCGCCGACCGGATACCCGAGCACCGCGCGTTCCGGCCCGAAGAGGATTGGCGACTGGTCGAGCTTGACCAACCGGTTCTGGTTCCCCCACAGCGAGAGCGTGACGTCCCAGGCAGCGCGGGGAGCGGTCAGCACCTTTCCCGTGATAGTGGCTTCGATCCCCCGATTGCGAATGGTGCCGGGGTTGTAGTCAATCAAGGGGTAACCCGACGGCGGGGGCAGCGTCACGCGAGAGACGTGCGAGCGCATCGTGTAATAGGTCATCCGGGCGCCCACGCGGCCTCCCAACAGCGCCGCGTCCGCCCCGAGCTCGGTCGACGTCGTGCGGTCGGGATCGATGTGCGGAATCGGCGTCCCGATCGGCACGAACACCTCGGGTTGCCCTTCGAACGGCCGCGGCCCAGCCGACCCCCACGCGGCGCGGAAGGCGAGGCGACTCAGGGGCGCCGAGTCGGTCGCCGTGTGGGCGACCCACGTCACGGTGAAGCTGGGGTACGTCGCGCTGCGCTCCAGCTCCTTGAACCGATCGTGACGCACCGCGGCGCCGAGGGCGAGCCTGCGGCCGAGCTCGAGCCGCTCGTCGACGTAATAGCCAAACGAATTCCCCCAACGCCACTGGCTGGCGATCGAATAGGGGCCGCCGCCGAACCCGGCTCCGAAATCGCTCCGCGCAGACCAATCCTGCCTCAGACTGTCGCGCAGCTGTTGCACGCCAAAGGCGGTGGTCGACACCACCGCGCCGAAGAGGGCGCGAGTCGCGGAAGCCGCCAACTCCAGGGTACGGTGCCGTTGCGCGAGTGTTCCCCGCGCCAGTGATCCGTATGGGCTGGGGTCGGTGGCGACGTAGGGGGAGAGGGCGGAGTCGCTCTGGCCGAGTGCGTCCCACCCGGCGAGCCCGCGGAGCGCGACCCACGACAGCGGGCTCCAGCGCGCCTCGACCAGCGTCGACCACCGAGTCACCGCCTGGGTGCTCCGCAGTCGGAACATCCGGCTCCAATCGAAGCCGGCGCTGTCACTTGGCCCCCACGTGCCGACCTGCGCAGGCAGGTCGGGCGGCAGGCGCAGGTCGCTCGACATGCGGACCGCGTTGAGCGTGAGCTCGAGGGTGGACCACGGGCGCAAACGCCCGCTCATCCTGCCGCTCAAGCGACGGTAGTAATTGGGGTCCGGCGAGGTCACGCCTGACGAATACGGCCCGGCATCCCCCGCGAACGTGCCGGCCACGCGATAGTCACCCCACGCCGATCCACCCGACACGCTCAGCCCGTATTGTCGTCGCAGGGCGCTCCGGAAGGGCGTGCGTTGCTCGAGCGGATTGAACTGCTGCACGAAGTCCTGGCGGCACGATCCCTGTGTTTCCTGCCAGAGCGTGCACCCGCCGTGCTGAAATCGGGGGTCGGGATTGTCCATGTCGACGCCGCCGAAATTGGCCGGCCAGTGTGCCGCTTCCGAGCCCACGCCGCCCTGGATGTAGCCCTCCCAGCGCGCGGGGCCTGGACCACCGCGCTTCGTGTGGATCAAGAGCACGCCCGCGTCGGCGCCCGGGCCGTACATCGCCGCGGCCGCCGGGCCCGGGAGGACCTCTATCGACTCGACATCGTCCGGGTTCAAGTCGTCCAGCCGTAGGGGGCCGGGAGGGGTGGGCGGCACATAGCCGTAGCCGAACACAAAACCATTCGGCGGGGGGTCGGGGGAGAACGCATCCTCCGCCGCCTCGATCCGCATGCCGTCCACCAGCACGAGCGGCGCTCGGTCCGCCACAAGGCTCAGCACGCCCCGTAGGCGAATCCGGGACCCCATGCCGTTCACACCGGACGCCGGGACGACGAGGAGGCCGGGGACCCTGCTGATCAGCGCGTCGGTCAGGTTGCGGGCGCCAGGCTCCGGCACGACCGTCGCGGCGTCGATGGTGGACTGCGCTTTGGTGCTGTCCGGCGGGCCTTGGCCAGACAGCGACCGGCCCAGGAGGCTGACGATCAGCGCGACATTCGCCCGACGGCAAGAAGGGCTCATGGCACGTAAACGCGGCCGCAAGGCGCACGCCGTGCGGCACGCGTGCTCACCCCGGACCCGGGTGAGGCGTTAACGCAACGACACCCTGAGTTTTACAGCGAGTAGTTGGGCGCTTCGCGGGTGATCACGACGTCGTGTGGATGCGACTCGCGCAGGCCGGCCGTGGTGACCTGAATGAATTCGGTCTCGGTGCGGAGCGCCTTGATATCGCACACCCCGCAGTACCCCATGCCGCTGCGCAGCCCGCCGGCCATCTGGAAGATCACGTCGGCCACGGGGCCCTTGTACGGCACCCGACCCTCGATCCCTTCGGGCACGAGCTTCGCGGGCGAGACCTCGCCTTCCTGGAAGTAGCGGTCGGCCGAACCCTCCTCCATGGCCCCGAGGCTCCCCATGCCGCGGATCACCTTGAAGCGCCGCCCCTCGAGCAGGAACGATTCGCCCGGACTCTCCTCGGTGCCCGCGAGCATCGACCCCATCATGACGCTCTCGGCGCCCGCGGCCAGCGCCTTCACCACGTCGCCCGAATACTTGATGCCGCCGTCGGCGATCACGGGGACGTCGCCCGCCCCCCGCACGCCGTCGAGGATCGCCGTGATCTGGGGGACGCCGACACCCGTCACGACGCGCGTGGTGCAGATCGAGCCGGGCCCTACGCCGACTTTCACCGCGTCCACGCCGCGCTCCACCAGCGCCCGCGCCCCCGCCTCGGTCGCGACGTTACCGCCCACGAGCTGAGTCTCGGGGAACGCCTCGCGCAGGCATTCGACCGTCTTGAGCACGCCCTCCGAGTGGCCGTGCGCCGAGTCCACCACGATCACGTCGCACCCCGCGTCGACGAGGGCGCGGGCCCGCGCCAGCGCGTCGGGCGCGCCGCCCACCGCGGCGGCGACGCACAGCCGGCCGTGCTGATCCTTGTTGGCGTTGGGGAACTGGCGCCGCTTGAAGATGTCCTTGATGGTGATGAGTCCCTTCAGCACGCCTTTCTCGTCCACGACCGGGAGCTTCTCGATGCGATGCTTGGCGAGCGTCTTCTCGGCTTCGTCGAGGGTGGTCCCGACGGGCGCGGTCACCAGACGATCTTTGGTCATGGCGTCGCGGATCGGGCGGTCGAGCTGGCGCTCGAACTGCAGGTCGCGGTTGGTGATGATGCCGACCAGGCGGCCCGCGTCGTCCACGATCGGCACACCGGAGATGCGGAACCGCTGCATCAGGTGCACGGCCTCGCGCAACGGGCGGTCGGGGCCGAGGGTGATGGGGTGAAGGATCATGCCCGACTCGCTGCGCTTCACCCGATCCACCTCGGCGGCCTGGCGGTCCACCGGCATGTTCTTGTGGATCACGCCGACGCCGCCCTCGCGTGCCATCGCGATCGCCATCTCCGACTCGGTGACGGTGTCCATCGCCGCGGCGACCAGCGGAATGTGGAGCGAGAGCTTGCGGGTGAAGCGGGAGCGGGTGTCGACGTTGCGCGGATGCACGCTCGAGTGCCGCGGCACGAGCAGCACGTCGTCGAACGTGAGCGCCACGGTCGGGCGGAAGGTTCCCATGGCGAAAGTTACTGGCCCGGTGGCGTTTCCTCAACCTTCTCTTTGTCCGCGGACTTTTTCGCCGCCTCCTCCACCGCCGCTTTCCCCGCCGCGGCCACCTTCTCGAGCAGCCGGCCCGCCTTCCCCACCGCGTCCATCGTCCCCTTGATGATGTTCACCGGAACGCGGCCGGCGCGCAGCGTGTCCTCCAGCGTCTCCGCCGCCCGCTGGAACGCCGGCGCGCCGGCCTGCCGCTCCGCGTACTTCGACTCGAGGAACTCGACGTAGTCGAGCACCTGGTAGGCCTTCTCGTCGGAAAGGGTGTCGAGCTTCCGCACCAGCCGATCGCGCAGGATGTCGTTCATGGCAGCGTCTCGAGAGTGATCAGGTCGAGCACCGGGTTGCCGAGAAAGCGGGTGCGGCCGGTGCGCACGCGCGCCGTGACTTGAATGGTGGCGAGCGGCGACAGGCTCTCGAGCTGGGGGCGCTTCGCGTCGGGCACGATCACGTACACGAACCCGTGCTCCGGGAGAGGGCCGCGGGCGAGGAAGTACCGCGCTCCGTTGGGAATCTCGGGGCGCAGCTCGTCCGCCTGCTGCTCGGCGATGTACTGGAGCGTCCAGCGGAGCACCTGGCCCGCGTAGCGCTGCGGGTCGGTGCGGAGCTCGGCCGCCGTGATCCCCATCAGGACGCCGGGTGGCGCGATCTCCAAGTCGGCGCTCTTCACCCACCCCTCGAGCTCGACGCGCGTCCAGTCACCCGAGCGCCCCAGCACGCGCAGGGGCGCCGACGGCGCCAGCGTTCCCGCCGGCGCGCCCTCGGGCGCGCGGTACAGGATCGTACGGCGCGCGGACTCGACACGGGATGGATCGACGGGGGCGGAGGGGCTGGGGTTGCTATCGGGTGGACCGACCCCGGGGGTTCCGGGAGCCCCGGGGCGTGGCCCCGGGGTCGGTCCACCCGAGCCGGTATCCGAGCTCGCAACTTGCGCGAGGGTCTCCACAGCCGACCTCTCCACCCAACCGGCGCGCGTCACGTGAACCCAGCTGCCCGCCGTCCCTTCCGCGACTTTGGTGAGCAGGAATCCTTGCGGCAGCCTGGCGATCAGGGCCCCGGCCGGCGCGGAGCGCAGGTTCTCCTCGGGAGCGCGCGTGACGGCGAGGTTGTACCCGGCGCGCGGCGTCGCCCCCACCGAGGTCGCGAAGATCCAGCCTTCCAGCGTCACGCCCTGCCACGCATCCTGCGACTCACCGCCCACGACGATCGCGCCCCGCGCCACGCGCGCCAGGCGCTTGCCGCCCGGCTCCTGGAAGAACCAGGCCCCGTCGGTGGTGACGCGGTAACGCGCTTGAGCGGCGAGCGACGGGCTGAGCAGGAGCGACCAGACAACTGGAAGGGCGCGGAGGGCCCGGCTAGATTGCATCCCCTCCAATATGGCAAAGAGGCGTGGGCCGCGCACCCCGGTCGTCCTGATCGTGCTCGACGGCTGGGGCTTTCGTCCCGGCCGCGAGGGCAACGCCGTCGAGCTGGGTGACACCCCCACCTGGCATCGCCTCTGGAGCCGGGCACCGCGCACGCTGCTCAACGCGTCCGGCCTCGCCGTGGGGCTTCCCGACGGCCAGATCGGCAACAGCGAGGTGGGTCACCTGAACCTCGGCGCCGGTCGGGTGGTGCCCCAGGACATCGTGCGCATCTCGCAGGCGATCCAGTCGGGCGAGTTCTTCCGCCTGCCTCCGCTCGTGGAGCTGTGCGCCCGCGTCAAGCAGCGGGGCGGCACGCTGCACCTACTCGGGCTCATCGGCAGCGGCGGCGTCCACGCCCTCGACCAGCATCTCATCGCGGCCGTGACGCTCGGCCAGCGCCACCAGCTGCCGGTGGCGATCCACGCCTGGCTCGACGGTCGCGATACGGCACCGACGTCCGGCCTCGCGTTCATGGAACAGCTCTTGGAGGGGCTCGGGACTCGGGACTCGGGACTCGGGGGGACCCGAACCCCGAATCCCGAACCCCGAGCACCGGTCATTTCCACTGTCGTAGGTCGCTATTACGCCATGGACCGCGACAAGCGCTGGGAACGCACCAAGCTCGCCTACGACGCGATGGTGCACGGCGTGGGAGCGCCCGCCCCCGATGCCGTGAGCGCGATCCGGGCCGCCTACCAGGCGGGCGAGACGGACGAGTTCGTCAAACCGCGCGTGATCACCGGGACGCCGCGCATCCGCTCGGGCGACGGGGTGTTCTGCTTCAACTTCCGCGCCGACCGCATGCGCCAGATCGTGCGCGCACTGGCCGTGGACGGCTTCGACGGGTTCGATGCAGGGGTGCGGCCCAAGGTCGACCTCGTCACGATGACGCAGTACGACGAGACGTTCCCCTTTCCCATGGCCTTCGGGCCGATGGTGCTGTCCGAAATCGTGGCGCAGGTGTTATCGGAGCGCGGCAAGACTATGTTTCGCACCGCGGAGACCGAGAAGTACGCGCACGTCACCTATTTCTTCAACGGCGGCCTCGAGACGCCGTACCCCGGCGAGGAGCGGCTGCTCGTTCCTTCCCAGAAGGTCGCGACCTACGACCTGATGCCGGAAATGAGCGCGCCGGGCGTGACGGACGTGCTCTGCAAAGCAATCGAGGCCGGGCAACACGACTTCATTCTCTGCAACTACGCGAACGGAGACATGGTGGGCCACTCCGGGGTACTACGCGCGGCTGTCGCGGCCGTGGAAACGGTGGATCGCTGCCTCGAGCGCGTCGTCCAGAGTGCGGAACGGCGCGGAGCGACGCTCCTCGTGACCGCCGACCACGGCAACTGCGAGCTGATGATCGATCCCACCACGGGCGGCCCGCACACGGCGCACACGACCAATCCCGTGCCCTTCATTATCGTGGGCGACGACGTGAGGGGGCCCCTGCGGCACGGCGCTGCCCTGTGCGACGTGGGCCCGACGGTGCTCCGCATGCTCGATATCGAGCCGCCGCGTGAAATGACGGGGCGGGATCTGCGGGAGACGGATTAGATGAAAGGCCGTTGCATGACGCCACGACGCCACGTTGCAAGTTCGACGCGCACCATCGTCCGAGCCGGCGCGCTCTTGTGGCTTGGCGTCTTGGCGTCATGGAACGCCGTTTCCGCCCAGGTGGGCTACGAGCCCGGTCACTCTCCCTACCACGATATGCCCCGCGGCGCCGTGTGGGCCCTGAGTGTCGGGCACCTGGGGGGGAGCCGGGGGGACTTAGGGGTGGGTCCGTCGGACGGCCTGACGGGCGGGTTGCGCTACGAAGCGCAGTTCGGTGCGGTGGGCGCGTCGCTCGGGCTGGCGTACGCCCGCACGTCGCGCTTCGTCCAGGACTACACCAAGGACTCCACGTCGCGCAAGACCGGCCCGTACGACGACGCCGTCGTGCTCGTCGACGCCGGACTCCAGCTCGTGCTCACGGGGCGGAAGACCTGGCGGCGCTTCGCTCCGTTCGTCGGCGGCGCGCTCGGCGTCGCGATCGGCAGCGCACTGGCGCGCGACACGAGCGGCTACCGCTTCGGAACCAAGATCACGCTCGCCCCCAACGCCGGTGTGCGGTGGTATCCGACGCGACGCGTCTCGGTGCGCGGCGACGTCCGCCTGGCGCTGTGGAAGCTGCACTACCCTCTCTCCTACAAGGTGCCGAACAAGTTCGACGGATCGAGCGTGCTGCCAGCCGCCGCGCCGCTCGACCAGTGGACGGCGCACCCGTGGGCCACGATCGGCGTGGGATGGATTTTTTAGCGGAGGGATTCCGGCGCGCGCTCGCGCTGCTCGTTTCGGGCGACGCCGAGGTGTACGGCATCGCCCTGCTCACGCTCAGGATCGGCGTCATCGCGACCGTGCTGGCGTGCGGGCTCGGGATCCCGCTCGGGTTCGTGCTCGCGACGCGCCCCTTTTGGGGCCGGCGGGCGGCCCTCACCGTCGTGAACACCGCCCTCGCCTTTCCGACGGTCGTGCTGGGACTGCTGCTGTACGGCCTGCTCTCACGCCGGGGCCCGCTCGGCGCGGCGGGGTGGTTGTACACCTGGCAGGCGATCGCGCTGGGCGACGTGCTCCTGGCCCTCCCGATCGCCGCCGCGCTGGCGGCCGCCGCGGTGCACGGCGTGGATCCCCGCATCCGCCGCACCGCCGAGACGCTGGGGGCCGGACGCTGGCGCACCGCGTGGACCGTGGCGCGCGAGGCGCGTTTCGCGCTCGCGGCGGTGATCACGACCGCGTTCGGCCACGTCGTCGCCGAGATCGGCTCCGCCATGACCGTGGGCGGAAACATCCGGGGCCAGACGCGCACCCTCACCACCGCGGTCGCGCTGTACACCAGCCAGGGGGACTTCGGCCTGGCCCTCGCGCTCGGCCTGATCCTCCTGCTCCTCGCGCTGCTCGTGAACGTCGCGTTGCAGGCGCTCCAAGGCCGCGGCCATGCTTGAGCTGATGGACGTGCGACACGAGTACGACGGCCGCGTCGTGCTCCACCTCGAGCGGTTCGCCGTCCCTCCCGGTGCCGCCATCGCCGTCGTCGGCCCGAACGGCTCGGGTAAGAGCACACTGCTCCGGCTGCTCGCCCTGCTCGAGCGTCCCACCCACGGCCGGGTCCTGCTCGACGGGGCGGTCGTGACCGCGGGCGGCGCCGCGCGCCGCCGCGTGACGCTCGTGGAGCAGCGACCGATCCTGTTCCGCGCGACAGTCCGCGAAAATCTGGAGTTCGGGCTACAGGTGAGAGGAATCAGACGCGCAGAAGTGAACCGCAGAGTAGAGAACGTCGCCGCGCGGCTCGGCATCACGCCGCTGCTGAGCCGGCGGCGGCACGAGCTGTCGGACGGGGAGGTGCAGCGTGTGGCGGTGGCACGGGCGCTCGCGCTCGAACCGGACGTGCTGCTGCTCGACGAGCCCGCGAGCTCGGCCGACCGGGCCGCGGCCCTCTCGTTGTACCGCGCCCTCGCCGACGAGCGCGCCCGCCGGCCGCTCGCGGTCTGCCTCGCGTCCCATCAGCTGGAAGACGCGTACCGCTGGGCGGACGACGTGCGCGCCCTGGCCGACGGCCGGCTCTCGCCCGTGACACCCGAGAACCTGTTCCGGGTAGAGCTGATGGCCGCCGCGAGCGGGGATCTCAAACATGCCTGCGTGGGGACGGTCGAAATCGCCGCGATGACCGACAGAACCGGTCCCGCGATCCTCGCCGTGCCGCCGACCGACATCTTCGTCAGCCGCGAGCCGCTCGCCTCCTCGGCGCGCAACACATTCCAGGGACGGGTGACGGGCCTGGCCCGCCGGGGCCCGGGGGGAGGGGGGGGCGCGGTCCACGTCACGGCCGACGTTGGGGTGGAGCTCATCGCCGTCGTCACCGAGGAGGCCGTGCGCGATCTGGGGCTCGTGCCCGGCAGTCCCGTCGTGTTCTCCTTCAAGGCGAGCGCGGTGCGCGTGTTCTAACGATGCCGATCAGCTATCTTACGCGCATCGTTGAATTTACGGCGACTCATCGGATCCGGCGGGCGGACTGGCCCGACGAGCGGAACGCCCGCGAGTTCGGCCGCGCGGCGCAGGAGCACGGCCACCGCTACCAGTGTCGCGTCACCGTGAAGGGATCGCTCGAGGCGCGGGCGGGGGGCGTGATGCAGCTCCAGACGCTCGATCGGCTGCTCGCCGAAGAGATCACCAGTCGACTGGAGGGCCAGAGCATCAACGCCGCACTGCCGGAGTTCGCTGATGGCGGACGCCTCGCTACGGGCGAGGCGCTGGCCGTGTACGTGTGGGAGCGGATCGCGCCCCGCCTGCCGGCGGGCGTCACGCTGCACGCAGTGCGGGTGCAGGAGGGGCCGCACATCTATTCGGAGTATTTCGGTGAAGCATGATCCCTCGGGGGCTGGGGGCTCGGGGCTCGGGGCTCGAGATGCACCGCGACCCCCGAGCCCCGAACCCCGAGTCCCCGGTTCCCGCCGCGGCCGCATGCTCGCCGAGTCGGCCGCTGTGGAGGAGACACCTGTGTGGCTCGAGGTGAACGGCGAGCCCGCGGTGACGTGGATGTGCACCCCCGACCAGCTGGAGGAGCTCGCGACCGGGTGGCTGCATGGCGAAGGGTACATCGAAACGCTGGACGACCTGGTGAAGCTGCGCCCCTGCGCGACGGACCTGGGCTTCTGGGCGGAGGTGAAACCGGAGCGCGTGACGCTGGTGAAGGGTGAGAACCGCAAGCGCGTGCTGGCGTCCGGGTGCGGCGCGGTCTCGACCTTCCTGGCCGACCCACACGCCGTGAAGCACGCGCCGGCGCGCGGCGAGCCCCCCGCGCCGGAACGGCTGCGCGCCCTGTTCAAGGAGCTGTTCGCCAGCGGTGAGCGCTACAACGAGACGGGCGGCATCCATGCGGCCGCGCTCACCGACGGCGCGCGGTTGCTGTTTCACGCCGAGGACATCGGCCGCCATAACGCGGTGGACAAGGTGATCGGGGCCGCCGTGATCGCACGCGAGCGTCCCGGCGGGCGGGGCCTGCTCGTCACCGGCCGCATCTCCGCCGAGCTCGCGTACAAGGCCGCGCGCGCCGGAGTCGCCTATGTGGCGACGCCGAGCGTCCCGTCGACGCTCGCCCTCACCATCGCGCGACGCGCCGGCGTCGTGCTGGTCGGGCGGGCGGTGAGCGGCACGCCCCACGTGCACCGGCCCGAGGCATGACGTCCGAAGCGCTGCGGCTGCTGTTACGCGATGCCCGCACCGTCGCCGTCGTGGGGCTGTCGCCCAGGTCGAGCCGCCCGAGCCACGCCGTCGCGCGCTACCTGCAGGGGTCGGGCTATCGTATCGTGCCGGTAAACCCGGGTCACGCCGCGATCCTGGGCGAGAAGAGCTATCCCACGCTCACCGCCGCCGCGGCCGAGCACGCGATCGACGTAGTGGACGTGTTTCGGCGCAGCGAGGTGGTGCGGCCGATCGTAGACGAAGCGCTGCGCGTGCGGCCGCGTCTCATCTGGCTGCAGCTCGGCGTCGTGGACGAAACGGCGCCCGAGCGGGCCGCGACGGCGGGGATCCCGCTCGTGATGGACCGTTGCTTGATGGTGGACCACCAGGCGCTCGGAGTTTGAGGGCGTGCGCGGCGCCGTCCTCGCCGGCGGCGCCGCCCGTCGCTACGGCGGGCGCCCCAAGGGCCTGGTGGAGTTGGGCGGCCGGCGCATCCTCGACCGCGTGGTGGACGCCCTCGTCGCCGTGACCGGCACGCCGCCGCTGCTGGTCGCCAACGCCCCGGAGGGACCCGGTTGGCGGCCCGATCTCCGCACCATCCCCGACGTACGCCCCGACTGCGGCAGCCTGGGGGGCATTTACACCGCCGTGGCGTCGGGCGTGGGTCCCGTCCTGTGCGTCGCGTGGGACATGCCCTTCGTCACCCCCGACCTGCTGCGCGCGCTGGTCGAGGGCTCGGCGGGGTCCGACGCGTTCCTTCCCGAGAGCGATGGTCGCCGCGGCGTGGAGCCGCTGTGTGCCGTGTACGGACCGGCGTGCGGCCCGGCGATCGAGCGGCAGCTCGCGCGCCACGACCTCCGCGCGATCGGCTTCCACGCCGACGTGAGGGTCGGTACACTATCGCTCGAGCGGGTCCGTGCATACGGCGATCCGGACGTGCTCTTTTTCAACGTGAACACGCCGGCGGACCTGGAGCGGGCGGAGGCGGTGTGGCAGCAACGCGCATGATGTCTGTGATCGGGCGCAAGAACGCCGGCAAGACGACCCTCCTGGTGGCGCTGGCGGCGGAGCTCGCGCGCCGCCGCTTTCGCGTGATGACGATCAAGCACGGCACCCACCCGGCCGATACGGACCAGCGGGGCAAGGACTCCTGGCGTCACTGGCACGAGGGCCACGCCGAGCGCGTGCTGATGGAGGGGCCCGGCCAGCGCGTCCTGTGGGAGCAAACCGCAGCCGAATCGGACCCGGTCGCCCTGACCCACCGCTATCTCGAGGGAGCCGACATCGTCCTCGTCGAGGGGTTCAAGCGGGCCGCGCTGCCGAAAATCGAGGTGTACCGCCTGGCCGCCGGGGCCGAGCCGCTATTCGATCCCGCGGTCCACGCTGCGGGCGATTGGGTCGCGATGGTGACCGACAACCCGGCGTATCGCGCCGAGTTCCCTGTGTTCCGCTTCTCCGATACCGCGTGGCTCGTGACCCTGGCCAACCTCGCCTGGGACCGGGCGAAGATCCTCCCGCCGTGACATGCTGACCCCGACCGAAGCGGCCCGGCTGATCCTGGAGAACATTGCGCCTCTCCCTGTGCTGCGGCAGCCCCTGCGCGAGGCGCTCGACCTGGTGCTCGCCGAGGACGTGGCGAGCCCGATCGACCTTCCCCCCTGGGACAATTCCGCCATGGACGGCTACGCAGTTCGCGCCGTCGACGTCGAGGAGGCGGCCCCCGATCACACGGTCGTGCTCGCGGTGATCGAGAGCGTGGCCGCCGGCCAGTTCCCCCAGCGGACGATCGGCCCGGGCCAGGCCACCCGCATCTTCACGGGCGCCCCGCTTCCCGCCGGCGCCGACACGGTGGTGCGCCAGGAAGACACCGAGGACGCGGGGGGGGGCCCGGACCGCGTCACCGTCGTCGCGGGACGCGATGCGCGCAAGAATGTGCGCTACCGGGGCGAGGACATCCGCAAGGGAGCGGTGGTGCTTCCCGCCGGCACTCCGCTCGGGCCGGCTCAGCTCGGCGTGCTCGCGTCCATCGCGCACGGCACGCCGCTCGTCCACCGCGCGCCCCGCGTCGCGTTCATGGGATCGGGGGACGAGATCGTGGACCTGGACCAGAGCGACGACATCCTCGCGGGGCGCAAGATCGCCACGTCCAATTCCTACACGTTGCACGCGCTGATCCGCCGCACCGGCGGGATTCCCGTGGATCTGGGGCTGGCCCGCGACACGAAAGACAGCCTGCGCGAGCACCTCGGGGGAGCGCGCGACGCCGATCTGCTGGTGACCACGGCGGGCGTGAGCGTGGGGGAGCACGACTTCGTGCGGGAGGTGCTCGCGGAGCTGGGCTGCGACATGAAGCTGTGGCGCGTCCGCATGCGCCCCGGCGCGCCGCTCGGGTTCGGCCTGCTGGGCGGCACGCCGTGGATCGGGCTCCCGGGAAACCCGGTCAGCACGATGGTCACCTTCGAGCTGTTCGTGCGCCCGGCGATCCGGCGGCTGCTCGGCCACCGGCTCCCGTTCCGGCGCACGGTGCCGGTGTGCGTGGCAGAGCCGATCACGCTCGGCCCCAGGCTGCGGCACTTCCTGCGGGCGGTGGTCCAGCCCGAGGGGGCGGGCGGAGCGCTCGTCGCGCGCTTGACGGGTCCCCAGGGTTCCGGCATCCTGACGTCCATGGCCCGCGCGAACGCGCTCCTGATCGTGCCCGAGGACCGGGCCGGCGTGTCCGCCGGCGATACGCTCGCTGCGCTGCTGTTGGACGATCCGCACCACGTCGCCGAGGCCCCCTTCTAGGTGGCGCCCCGCCCCCGCCTGCGGCGCGCCGTGCGACTGGTCGCCTGGGCCGGACTCGCCGCGGGCGTGTTCCTGCTGAACACACGCACGCCCGCGGAGCTGCGACTCGGGATCCTCTACATCGTTCCGGTGCTCCTCGCCGCGTCGAGCGACGGTCTGGGATGGGGCATCTCGTTCGCGCTCGCAACGGCGTTGCTGCGCTTCGGCGTCGGGATCGACCAGATGCCGCTCGACACATTGCTCCAGGTCCGGATCCTGAACGAGGTCGCCTACCTTGCGGTCGTGGGCGTGGCGATCGCCGGCCTGTCGCAATTGCGGCGCACGCAGTCGCAGCTCGAGCTGCTCGCGACCCACGATCCGCTCACGACGGTCCTGAACGCGCGGGCCTTCGCGTCCCGGGTAGCGCAGGAGCTGGGCCGCAACCGCCGCTACGGCCGGCCCCTCGCCCTGATTTATCTCGACCTGGACGACTTCAAGAAGGTCAACGATGCGCACGGCCACGCCACGGGCGACGCCGTCCTGCGGCTCGTCGCGGACGCCATGCGCAGCGCCGTGCGCCAGGCGGACGTCGTAGGCCGGCTGGGTGGCGACGAGTTCGGCGTCTTGATGCCGGAAACCGACGGCAGCTTGGCTCACGCGGTCGCCAATCGTCTCGCCGGCGGGATCCGCACGGTGTTCCGCGGGACCCCCTCCGTCACGGCCAGCATCGGCGTCGTCGCCGTTTCGGGCACGGAAGCGGGGAGCGACGAGCTGCTGCGCAAGGCGGACCAGGCGATGTACGAGGCGAAACGGGCCGGTAAGGACCGCGTGGTTCAAGTGACGATGTGAGCACATGCTGAAGACGCTCCAGGACCTGTTCCTGGTGTTCACGTCGGTCCTGTTCATCGTCGATCCGCTGACCGCCGTGCCGACCTTCCTGGTTCAAGATCGCCGGGGGGATGCGCATCCTCACCCGGCTCATGGTGGGACTCTAGTGCGGGCGGTCCCGGGGCGGCGGCATCGGCATGTCGAACCCGGGCGGCACCCGGTATGCCCGCCGCAGCCGTGTCGGCTCGAAGCCTTCGAGCGGCTGCGGCACGATCACCTCGGACCAGAAGGTGTCACGCCCCGCGGCTTTGGCGCCGTGCAGCAGGCGGTCCGCCGCGCCGATCGCCGCCTCCAGGCTCTCCGCCGGCTGCAGACACGTCACCACGCCGCCGCACACCGTGAGCGGCAGGTCGGTCTCGTCCGACAGCGCCTGCAACGTCTGCTGCAGCTTCTTGACCGCGGCGCCGGCCGCCTCGGGGCCGGCCTCCGGGAGTAGCACCGCGAACTGGTCGCCGCCCAGCCGGGCCACGACGTCGCTGGCACGCACGGAGCGGCGCGCCGCGCCGGCGACCAGGCGCAGCATCTCCTCGCCAACCTGGTGTGGGAACAGGCGGCTCACTTCCCGGAAGTCGTCGAGGTCGAAGTACGCGATCGTGAACGGATGCGCATAGCGGCGCGCGCGCTCGAACTCCCGACCGGCGAGCTCGTAAAAGGCGCGCCGATTCTCGAGCCGCGTCAGGTCGTCGGTGCCGCCCTGCGCGCGCTCCCGACGCAGCACGCGCACCCGGAGATAGAGGTCGTACCCCGCCGTGACCAGCACGACGACGACGACGATATGCCAGACCATGCCCGTGTCGTGACCGGCAACGCCCGTGCCGGAGTCGCCGCGCCACCGTGGCGGTGGCGCAACGTGGGCTACCCGTTGAGGAGGTGGAACCCTTCGGGAGGGGTGATGCGGCGCTCCGAGGTGGCGCGCCGTTGACCGCTGCAGCGGCGGTCACCGCCGCCGCGGCGCTCGAACGGCACCTCTGCCGCCTCGCGTCGCCGGTCGCGAATCATCCGGCGACCGAGATCGCGCCGCCGGTCCCAGCCGCGTCGCCGGGGCCGCTCCCCTCGCGGGGCGGCGTTGCGCCTAGTGTCGTTTGCCATGTCAGCCACTCATCGGTCGTTGCACGGCGTGCTGGTGCATATTGGGTGCCATGTCTTGGATGCGGCTCGCTCCGCAGTGTGGACGGTATCGTGTTGGCGGAACGTGAGATGTCACGCGACCCGATGGTTGGGCCACGGGGCGGAGATGACAAACTGTTGGGTACGGGGCTCACCCTGCTGCGGCAGCGCAAGATCGTCGCGACGCCTGCGGCTCTACATGCGCTTGTACTTGGGCCCGCTCCCTCCCTCGCGCGGGGTCCAGCGAGGTCCCAACACGTCGGTCGCCTTGCAATCGACACAGTTGGGCGGGTTCACCCGCAGTAGGGGCGCAGCATGCTGCGCCCCTGCCGCCAGTTCGTACACGCCCGCGGGGCACACGTGGCTGTAGAACTCCGCCACGGCAGCGGGGATGTCGGGTCCGACGACGAGATGCGTCGGGATCGTATCGCGCGTCGCGTTCCCGGATTTGAACACGGCGTCGAGCTTGGAGAAGGTGAGACGGCCGTCGGGCGTGATCCCCGGGCTTGCGACCGGGGTCAGCGTGCGGTCCACATCCGCATCGCGCCCGACGGTGATCTTCCGTCCGGGGAACCGCCCCGCGGTGAGCGACATCAGCGCCGCCTTCGCGCCGCCCACAAAGAAGCCATCTTTGAACGCCAGCCGCATGTTCCGGGTGCGGTACAGATCCTTCATGATGAACGACTCGTTCACCAGGCGGTCGTATTCCGCGAGCCGTGTGGCCGACGTGTCTCGGGCGGTGAGTGCTCCGAAGATGGCGCGGGCCGCGAACATGCCGGACTGGATGGCGTAATGAATTCCCTTGAGCGACGGCACGTCCACCAGGCCGGCCGAGTCGCCCAGGATCGCCACGCCCTCGCCCGAGCGCCGCGCCGGGACCGAGTAGTAACCGCCCTCGGGGATCGTCTTCGCGCCCCATTCGACCATCTCGCCCCCCTCGAGCCGGCGTCGGAACAGCGGGTGCAGCTTCATCAGCTGCAGCAGCGCGTGGACATCGAGCGTGGCGTCCCGATAGTCGAGGCCGACCACGAGACCCAGCGCGACGAGCCGGGGCTCGAGCGGGTACATGAAGCTGCCGCCGAACGCGTCCCGCGGGAGCGGCCAGCCCAGCGTATGGACGATCGAGTCGAGCGGCTGCTTGGTCTCCCAGATTTCCTTCACGCCGAGCGCGAAGATCTGGGGGTTCTCCGCAGCGACCCGTTGCCACTCGAGATATGCCTGGGCCAGCATCCCTCGTGTGCCCTCGGCCAGCACGGTCACCTGCGCCACGATGTCGTTCGGCGACTGGTGCGTGGCGAGGGGCTGGCCGTCGCGATCCAGGCCGGTGGGGGCCGTGCGCACGCCCGCGACGCGCGAGCCCTGCGTGAGGAGGCTCGCGGCCGGGAACCCGGTGAACAGGTTGACGCCAAGCGCCTCGGCCTTCTCCCCCAGCCAGCGCACGATCTCGCATAACGACGCCACATAGTTCCCGGCGTTCTGCATCGTGGGCGGCGTGGGGAGGGTAAACGCCCGCCGCGCGGTGAGGAGGGCGACCCGCTCTTTCTCGACGGGCCCGCGGAACGGAAAGTCGGCATCCTCGAGGTCGGGGAACAGCTCGCGGAAGGCGCGGGGGTTTACGACCGCACCCGAGAGGGAGTGCTCGCCCAGGGCTTCGGCCTTCTCGAGCACGCCGATGTTCAAGTCCGTGCGCTCGCGCTGAGCGAGATGCGCCAGCTCGATCGCGCAGGCGAGGCCCGCCGGTCCCGCGCCCACGATCACCACGTCCAGCTCCATGCGGTCGCCGGCGCCGGAAGCGCCGACGGGCAGCAGGAGCTTGTCGAGCGGTAGCGGAGGCTGATACCGCGCGGGAACCACCTTTCCCGTTTCTCCCTTCCCGTTTCCCGCGTCACCCATGCAACTTCCTGATCTCCTCCGTCAGTTTAGGGACCACTTCGAAGAGATCTCCGACGATCCCGTAGTCCGCCACCTTGAAGATCGGCGCGTCCTTGTCCTTGTTGATCGCGACGATGACCTTGGACGTGCGCATCCCCGCGAGGTGTTGGATCGCGCCCGAGATCCCCACGGCCACGTACAGCGTCGGGCTGACCGTCTTCCCGGTCTGCCCCACCTGATCGGCGTGGGGGCGCCACCCGGCGTCGACCACGGCGCGCGACGCGCCCACCGCCGCCCGGCCGCCGAAGGCGGCGGCGAGTTCCTCCAGCACCCTGAAGTTGGCCGGCTCCTTGAGGCCGCGCCCACCCGACACGATAATGGGCGCCTCGGCCACGTCGAGGCTGCCCGCCGGCGCCGCCTTGATCCGCGTGACTACCACACGGCCCCGGGAGGCGTCCACCGCTGCGGTTTCCTGACTGCCGGCCTTGGGGCGCTGCACCGGAGTGAACACGTTGGGCCGCAGCGACAGCACAGCGGGGTGGCCGGCCACCCTGACCCTGAGGAGTGCCTTGCCCGCGTACACGGGCCGAATCGCGATCACGGCGCCGCTCTGGACACTCACGTCGGTGACGTCCTGGACCAGGGGACGTCCGAGGCGGGCGGCGACCCGAGGCGCCAGATCCTTTCCGGTAGCGCTCGCCGCGAACACGACCGCCCCATAGCCGCCGGCCTTGACCCGGTCGGCAATCGCGCGCGCGTACCCCTCCGGCGCATACAGGCCGAAGGCCGCGTTCGTCAGGGTGATCACCTTGTCCGCGCCGAAACCGCCCAGCTGGTCCGCACCCCGCACGGGACCGGCGGCGAGGACGAGCGCCTCCACGCCGGCGCCCCCCGCGAGCGCATCCGCCAGGCGTCGGGCGCCCGTCACCACCTCATGGGACACCTTGCGGATGGCGCCATCCCGCTGCTCGAGCACCGCGAGGACGTGGCTCACAGGACCTTCGCCTCCTCACGCAGCAGCCGCACCAGCTCGGTGACCGCCGCGGAGCCCTCGCCCACGATCTTGCCCGCCTGTCGCTCGGGAGGCAGGGTGAGCGAGAGGATCTCGAGCGCTCCCGGGCCGGGCGCCGTGGGCTTGATGTCGAGCGGCTTCTTTTTCGCCGCCATGATACCCTTGAGCGCCGGATAGCGCGGCTCGTTCAATCCCTTGTCGGTGGTGAGCACCGCCGGCAGCGGGAACTCCACGACTTCCACGCCGCCTTCGATCTCCCGTTCCGCCGTTCCCTTGCCGCCGGCGATCTCGAGGTGAGCCACCGTCGTCACGCACGGCAGGTCGAGCAGCTCGGCCACCATCGGGCCGACCTGATGGTTGTAATCGTCGATCGCCATCTTGCCGAACAGGACCAAGTCGAACGCGGCGTCCTTGAGCTCCCCGGCGAGGGCTTTTGCCGTTTCGAGGCCGTCGGGATGCAGGCCCGGGGTCTGGAGCAGCACGCCGCGATCGACTCCCATCGCGAGCGCGGTGCGGATCGTCTCCTGGGCCGCCGGAGGGCCGAGCGCGATGACGACGACTTCGCCGGTCCCGGCTTTCTCCTTGAGCCGGAGCCCTTCCTCGACGGCGAACTCGTCGTACGGATTAAGGATGAACTTGACGCCGGCCTCGTCGAGCGACTTGCCGTCCGCGGCGATCTTGACGCGCGTCTCGGAATCGGGGACGCGCTTGATGCATACGGCGATTTTCATGGAGCCAGAAAGCAAACGCGGCCGGGGGATTGATGCAACTGACGAGCCCCTAGAAGTCCGTGCTCAGACTCACCTGCACATGCCGCGGCGGCCCGGGCGTGAGCCACCGTTGGACCGGCGTGCCTGGCGCCGTGGGATTCTCCGCGAACGTGCCGAAGCTGTAGTAGCGCCGCGCGAACAGGTTCCCCACCGTGCAACGCAGCTCCAGCTCGCGCCAGGCGAGCGTGAGCGACAGATCGGCGACGGCATAGTCGGACAGCCGCGTGGTGGCATTGTCCTCGTCGCCGCGCAACCACTGGTGTCCCACCAAGCGGGCGTCGAGCCCCGCCACGAGCGACGGGCCCGAGGCTGCGCCGGGCGGGTTGACGAGCGGCACCGCGAGCCCCGCGTTGATGCGGGCGTCGGGGACCATGGGAAGCGCGTCGCCCGGCGTCACGGTTTCGCCGGTGCTGTCGCGCGTAGTGGCCAGCGTGGCAGTCGTCTCGAACGTGGCGCGCGTGTAGCCGTAGTTCGCGTACGCCCGTGCCCCCGTGGAGCCGAGCCATTGGAGCCCGAGCTCGAGGCCCTGGCGCCGGGTGGCGCCGATGTTCTGGAAGTAGCCACCGGTCACGGTCGAAGCGATGAAGAAGATGTCGTCCCGCACGTCGGTGCGGTACGCGTCGGCGCTCAAGTCGAGACCGCCGTGTATCGCATGGTAGTGCCAGCCCAGCTCGTAGGTGGTGGCCACGACCGGCTGGAGGGCGGGGTCGGGACCGAGCGCGAACGGGAGCGGGCAGGCGGCCTGCGGGTCCGCGCAACCCAGCTCCACCACCGCGGGCGCGCGGAACCCGCGGCTCAGCGAGGCGAACACGTCGTGCCCGCGGCCGCTCGTCCAGGTGAGCCCGGCGCGGGGCGAGAGGCGCCGGAAGATGTTGAGGCCGCTCTGCGTCGGGTCGATCAGATCCTCGAACGGCACGCGGATCCAGTCATAGCGGGCGGCCACGGTCGCCGTGAGCCGCGGCACCATTTCCACGTTCACGCCCGCGAACGCGCCCGCGTTCACCTGGTTGGTACGCACCGACTCGGTGAGGGAGTCGGGGGCTGCGCCGCCGGGGACGGCGAAGATGCGCACGGCGACCTGCTGGTAGTCCGCATCCGCGCCCGCGAGCCAGCGCAGCTCGCGCCCGCCGAGCCGCACCTTCCCCGAGAGCTGCGCCGCGCCGCCGCCGGCGCGGGTCCTGTTGCCCTGCCGCGAGTCCTCCCCCACGAAGTTCACGTTGAACTGCTCGCTCGCGAGCGAGCGGCCGAAGGCGTTGATCGCGAGCTGGGTCGTGCCGATCAGGCGCTGCCCGTTGAAAATCACCAGGTGCGACCGCGGCGCGAAGTAATCGCCGCTCGTAAAGTTCGAGTCGGGACGCACCGTGGCGAGGCTCTCCGGCAGGCTCCCGGCCTGGTAGATCCGGTTGTCCGCACCCGAGTAGCTGAGGGTCGCATCCCACGTGCCGTTGAGGAGTCCGACCTTCGCGAACAGGGTCCCGATGCGGCTGCGCGTGTCCTGGCGCCAGCCCGTCTCGTGCTCGTAGCGGGCGCCGACGTAGTAGTCCCACACGCCCTGCCGGGCACCGGCGTGCGCTTTCAGCTCGTAGCGGCCCCAGCTGCCGGCCGATGCCTCCATCTCGTGGCTCGCCGGCACGCCGCCCCGCCGGGTCACGAGATTGACCGCGGCGCCGAGCGCATTGCGGCCCAACAGCACCGAGGGCCCGTACACCACGTCCACCCGCTCCACATCCTCGAGCGGCAGCAGATCAAAGTTGACCTCGTGGGCGTCCGGCTCGTTGGCGCGCACGCCGTCCACGTACACGGTCACCCCTTGCGGCAGCCCGATCACCGGCGACACCTGGAATCCGCGGAGCGAGACGTCGAGCTGGGCCGTAGCACCGAGCTCGTCCGAGGTCGTCACGCCCGGCAGCTGCTCGAGCGCGTCGGCGAGCGAGCGCACGCCGCGGGCGTCGAGATCCTGGACGGTGAGCGTGGCGGTGCGCCCGGCGAGCCCGCGCGCCAGCTCGCGCACTGTGGGCAGCCGCACGCCGGTGACGACGACGGGCGGGAGCGACGTGGTGTCTCTAAGAGTGGAATCGGGCTGCTGAGCGCCGGCGGGCGGGGGGAGCAGGGCGAGCAGCAGGGCGGCGAGGAGCCAACGCGGAACGCGGAACGCGGAACGCGGAACGGAAGCGCGAGCTGCTGTTCCGCGTTCCGACTTCCGCGTTCCGCGTTCAGTTGAAAGCATTCAGCCCAGTGATTTCCTGGCCGAGGATCAATGTGTGCACATCGTGCGTCCCCTCGTACGTGTACACCGACTCCAGGTTCGCGAGGTGGCGCATCGCCTGGTACTCCGCCAGGATGCCGTTGGCGCCGAGCAGGCGGCGCGTCTCGCGCGCCACGTCGGTGGCGATGCTCACGTTGTTGCGCTTGGCGAGCGAAACCTGCTGTGGCGTCGCCTTCCCCTGATCCTTGAGCCGCCCCAGCTGCAGACACAGGAGCTGCGCCTTGGTGATCTCGGTGAGCATCTCCGCGAGCCGCGCCTGCTGCAGCTGGAAGCCGCCGATCGGCTTCCCGAACATCAGGCGGTTCTTGGCGTAGCTCACCGCTTCGTCGTAGCACGCCATCGCGGCCCCCACCGCGCCCCAGGCGATGCCGTAGCGCGCCTGCGTCAGGCACATCAGCGGCGACTTGAGGCCCGCCGACTTGGGGAGGAGGGCGTCCTTCGGCAGGCACACGTCCTGTAGCACCAGCTCGCTCGTGTCGCTGGCGCGCAGGCTGAGCTTGCCCTTCTGATCCTTCGCGGAAAAGCCCTTCGTATCGGTGGGCACGATGAAGCCGCGGATCGAGTTCACGTCGTCGAGCTTGCCGGTCTTGGCCCATACGATCGCCGCCTGCGCCGTCGAGCCGTTGGTGATCCACATCTTGGCGCCGTTCAGCACCCAGCCGTCCTTCGTCTCCTTCGCGACGGTGATCATGCCGCCGGGGTTCGAGCCGTAGTCGGGCTCCGTGAGCCCGAAGCACCCGATCACCGCGCCCGCCGCCATCGGCGGGAGCCAGCGCCGCTTCTGCTCGTCCGATCCGAACGCGTAGATCGGGTACATCACGAGGGCGCCCTGCACCGAGGCGAACGAGCGCACGCCCGAATCGCCGCGCTCCAGCTCCTGCATGATCAGCCCGTACGCCACGTTGTTGAGCCCGGCGCAGCCGTACTCCTCCGGCAGGTTGGCGCCGAACAGGCCGAGCTCGGCCATCTGCGGGACCAGCTGTTTGGGAAACCGGCCTTCCACGTAGTGCTCGCCGATGATCGGCATGACCCGCTCGTCGATCCAGGAGCGCACCGTGTCGCGCACGGCGCGCTCCTCTTCGGAGAGCAGGCTGTCGACGTCGTAGAAGTCGACGCCCTGGAACTTGGGTGCCATATGTGCCTCAACTCGCTTGGTGTCGTGTCGGGATGGGCAAAGCTAACCGACGGCCGCCGCGGGCGCCGTCGGGGCCGCGCCAGCCCGAGCGAACGCGGCCGTATCCGACGCGCGAAACTTGGCTTCGCCGTCCCAGCGGAAGAACGTGATGTGCACGGCCGTCGGGTCGATTGTCACGAAGTTGAAGCTCGGCGGGCGGCCGCCGCGTGTGCGCCGGCACAGCGTGCCCGCGGTCGAGACGACGACCCGGCCGTCGAGCAGCTCGGCGTCTTCCTGGTGGTCGTGCCCGCACAGCACCACCTCGGCGCCGCTCGCCGCGATGCGGCGCTGCGCCCGGCGCCAGCGCGCGAGGCCCATGCGCCTCGAGATCTCGCCGCGCAGCACGTTGTGGTGCAGCGCCAGCACCCGCGCCTGTTCGGGCGGCGCGGCCGCGAACACGCCGCGGACCCGCTCGACCTCGCGCTTGGGAAGATGGCCCTTCACGGCGAGGTCGCGCGGGCGCAGCGTGAGCGAGCCCCACGCGACCCCGTGCGACGTGAGCGCGCCCGCGATCACCGCGCCGGGAATCGTGAGCGTCGGGGTCAGGTCGTCGCCGAAATAGCGCGCGTACTTCGCATACGCGGGCGCCTTTCCGAACGGCATCAACGGCCGCGTCCACCAGCAGACGTCGTGGTTTCCCGGGATCACGTGCACCGGCGCCGTCCGGGCCGCGAGCTGCACCAGGGCCCGAGCCCGCTGGAACTCCCCGTGGCGCGCCCGCTGCGACACATCTCCCGTGATCACGACCGCATCGGGCCGCAGATCGGGGATCATGGCTTCGAGCGCCTCGATCTGCTCGATATTGGCGAGGCCGCCGAAATGGAGGTCGGAGACGTGCAGCAGCTGGACGGTCACGACTCGGCCTGCACGGTGTAGGTGAGCGTGGCGTCGCCGTTCGCCGGGACGCTCACGCGGAACCGCACCTCCGTGGACGAGAGTTTTTCCGCGGGGATGCTGCTCTCGGTGACCTGCCACGTGCCGAACCGCGCCTCCCGCACGTCGACCGAGACGGGCTGCGACTTGGCGTTGCTGAGCGTCACCTTGTAGGCGGCGGTGATGCGCTGGCGGGGCGGCTGCCCCCGCCGCGGTGGCGCGAGCTGCTCCTGGTTGTAGTCGGTCTGCACCCGCTCTGCAGTGACGTCGAACGCGTCCCCCGACTGCACGCGCAGATCCCGGCCCGGCGCCGTGTGATCGCTCTTCGCCTCTCCTACCAGCTGCAGCCGGAGGCCCGAGTCGGCCTGGTACACCTGGACCGTTCCCCCGGGCAGCGGCCGCTCGCCGAAGGGCGTCCCGCGCGGGCGCTTGAGCGTGTACCAGACCTGCACCGGCACGCGGCTGGGCTCGGACGGCGACTGGCCCACGAACCCACGCCACGGCAGCACGCCGGGGACGACCAGCTCTTGCGTGTAGGGCGCGGCCGTCTCGGGAAACAGCGCGACCGTGAGGGTCGCGCCGGGCTCGAGAGACCGCCTGCCCGGCAGCTCGTACACGTGCGTCTCGCCGACCGCTTCCTCGCTCGCCGCCGCGGGTGTCTCCTCGGCTCCGGCGAGCTTCGTGTAGCCACGGATCAAGAACTGCGGGCGCGGCGCCGTCCGCGCACGATTGATCGATCCGGCGACGAGTTGCACCTCCGCGCTATCGACGCGCAGCGTCTGCGACGTGATCGTCGCGGCCCCTGAAACCTGACACTTGGGACCAAGCAACACCACCTGGTATACCGCCTCCCATCGCGCCGCGCCGTCCGCGAGGTAGGCGAGCTCCGTGCGCGGCCGCGGCCGCGCCGCTTCGAGTGTGAGTGCTGCTTCGGGCGCCGTGCGCACGAGCTCCGGCGGGAACAACGGCTCCCCGGGCGGAGACAGGAGGAATCGTCCGTCGGACAGCCGATATTGGGGAGGGTCGCTTCGCACCACGCTCGCCCGCACGGTGTCTGGCCCGCCGGTCTCGCGCGGCCTAATGAAGGAAAGGGTCTGCCCGATCGAGGCCGCAAGAGCGGCTTCCGGGGTGCTGGGCGGGCGCACCACGGCCGACACGAGCGCCACGGCGGTGTCGGGCGAGAACAGCGTGGCTCCGTCGAGCCCCTCGAGCCTGATGGTGAGGGCGTTCCGTCCCTTCTGGAGCGGTTGGGGCAGCGCCCGGCGCACCACGACGCGCCCGTCGCTGTAGATGGAAAGAGACGCCTGACCGGCGAGCGGCGCTCCCCCCGCGATGGCCGCGACGACTAGGGACGCCGTGATTTGAGCCATTCGAGCGCAATCCTCTGCACGATACGAAAGGTCAGGACGTACCACGCGACCGCCGCCACGGCGCCCACAGTGCGGGCGGTGGCCTGCGACGCCGGCGCCACGCCCCGGAGGGTGAGCATCAGATACACCACGAGCACGAGGGTGGTGACGATGGCTGCGAGACGCCCTACCCGTGACGCCTTTCGCGCGACGTCTCTGGTGCATTTCCCACACAGCTCCCCCAAGGCGATCCCCGCGGTGATATCGCCACAGCGAGCGCACGGATGGCTAGACGCGCCGGGCCACAGCCCGGGCGAAGTCGGTGGTCGAAGCACTGCCCCCCAGATCCTTGGTCCGGACGTTGTCCTTCACGATCACCGTTTCGAGCGCGCGCCGCAGCCGGCCCGCTTCCTCGAGCTGGCCGATGTGGTCGAGCATCATCGCGGCCGCGAGCATCTGCGCGGCGGGGTTCGCGATGCCCTGCCCCGCGATGTCCGGCGCCGAGCCGTGCACGGCCTCGAAGATCGCCGCCTGCTCACCGACGTTCGCGCCGGGCGCGAGTCCCAGTCCTCCCACCAGTCCCGAGGCCTCGTCCGAGAGGATGTCGCCGAACAGGTTGGTGGTGACGATCACGTCGAACTGGGCCGGGTTGATCACGAGCTGCATGGCGGCGTTGTCCACGATCTTGTCGTCCGAGGCGATCTGCCCTTGATACTCCGCGGCGATCTGCCTGGCGGTCTCGAGGAACAGCCCGGACGTCGCCTTGAGGATGTTGGCCTTGTGCACGACGGTCACCTTCTTGCGCCCGTGCCGGCGCGCGTAGTCGAACGCGTAGCGCACGATCCGCCGGCAGCCGTCACGGGTCATGACGGACGTCGCCTGTGCGAGCGCTTTGGGGTCGTTCCCGACCTTGAAGGTGCGGTCGAACCCCACGTACATCCCCTCCGTGTTCTCGCGCACGATGACCAAGTCCACGTCGACGTAGCGGCCGCCCGGCACGATCGACTTGACGGGGCGCACGTTCGCATACAGCTCGAACTCCTGGCGCAACGCCACGTTCACCGAGCGGTAGCCCCCGCCCACGGGCGTGGTGAGCGGGCCCTTGAGCGCGAGCCCGGTGCGGCGGATCGAGTCGAGCGTCGCCTTCGGCAGCGGCGTGCCCGCCTTTTCCACAGCGCTCATCCCACCGTACTGCTCGTCCCAGTCGAGCTCGACTTCCAGCGCGTCGAGCACCGACAGGGTCGCCTCGGTAATCTCGGGCCCGATTCCGTCGCCGGCGATGAGGGTCGCCTCACGCCTCACGGCAGCCCCGGCGTGAGGCTCTTGACGGCGCGCGTGAGCGCCGTCCAGGGATCGTCCCCTTCGCCCCGCGCCACGGTTCGGAACCCGACCCGGCCGGTGCGGACGTCCACCATCACCACCGTCAGCTCAGCCGTGCCGGACGGGCGGTCCGGCGGAGCGGCGGTCGATCGTGCCGCCGCCCCTCCCGACCGCCCGTCCACCGGACTGCCCGTCCGCCTGAACACCAGGCCCGCCGGCACCAGCACGAAGCGTCCGCCCCCCGCCCCTACCAGCGCCGCCAGGGTGCGCAGCTCGTTGCGGAGCGGGTCGGGCACCATCTCCTCGCGCCCGCCGCCTCGCAGCAGGATGGCCGTGCCCATCTGATCCGGATCGGGGGCGATCCCCGGCGCACGCCGGGTGGCCCGCCGCAGGTCGTCGGGGAGCAGCCACGTGACTTCCGGGACGCGTGTCCTGAGGAGGGTGCCGATGACGCTGTCGCTTTTGATGAGCGCCGCCCGCCGCTCCCCTAACAGCGCCTGCCAGTGGAGCGAATCTTCCGCGACGACCAGCGTGAGGGGCGTGATGCCCACCTGCTGCGCCGCGATGCCGGCAGTGGGGAGCGGGGCGGTGGGCTCGGGCGTCGGCGCGCCAGTCTTGTGCGGGCATGCCCCGAGGAAGGCCGAGGCGACCAGGCACCACGCACCACGCACTAAGTATTTGTTTTGCAAAGGATTAGTCACGGCGGGCAATATCGTGTCCGCGCCGCGGTTTTTCAAGAACCGAGCGTGAGTCCCCCGTCCACCACGATCACCTGTCCCGTCACGTGCCGCGCCTCCTCGCTGCACAGGAACACGATCACCCGCGCCACGTCTTCGGGCTCGGCCACGCGGCCCAGCACCGACTCGTGCTCCGCGCGCTCCAACACCTCGCGCGGCAGTTTGGAGAGGAGATCCGTCTTGACGAAGCCGGGCGCGACGGCGTTCACGTTCACGTTGGAGGGGCCCAGGTCCACCGCCGCCGAGCGCGTGAGCCCGATGAGCGCGGCCTTGCTGGCGGCGTAGTTGGCGATGCCGAACCCCGGTCGGAAGGCCTGATGGCTCGCGACGTTGACGATCTTGCCGTAGCGCTGGGCCCGCATCGAGCCGGCCACAGCCTGGATGCAGTTGAAGGCCCCGGTGACGTTGGTGTCGAGCACTTCCTGCCACGCCTCGGGGCTCAAGCGCCACAGCGCGCCGTCGTGCGCGACGCCGGCATTGTTGACCAGATAGTGCACGCCTCCCAGACGCTCCCGCACCGTGGTGACGAACTTCTCCACTTCGGCGTGGTTGCGCACGTCGCAGCGCGCGCAATACACCGGCACGCCGAGGGCCCGAATGGCAGTCTCGGTGAGCAGCGCCTGGGCGGCGACGTCACGGTCGGGGAGGTCGACGTAGTTGATGGCCACCGCCACGCCGCGTTGGGCGAACTCGAGCGCGGTGGCCCGGCCCAGGCCCGTCGCCCCGCCGGTGACCACCACGACGCGCCCATGCACGGTCTCGGCCAGATGCTGCGGCGCGGTCCGCGGCTCGGTCGCCGGCGTGGCAACCCGGGTCGCCTCCCGCGCGGCCGTGAGCCAAGGGGATGTTGGAGTCAAGCTTTCGAACCTATGTTCGAAATTGAACATCGGCAAGGCGCGCCGTAACTTAGGCGCCATGAATCGGCTGCTCTCGCTCCTCGTGTGGGGCGGAATTTCCGCCCTCGGTGCCGCCGCCTTCGGCGTCCTCGCGTTGTCGCGCGGCGAGACCGTGAACGCCGCCTGGCTCTTGACCGCGGCGGTGTGCAGCTATGCCGTCGGATACCGATTCTACAGCCGCTTCCTCGCCGCCCGGGTGTTCGGGCTGGACGACCGCCGCGCGACTCCCGCCGAGCGGCACAACAACGGGCGCGACTTCGTCCCCACCAACAAGTGGGTGCTGTACGGGCACCATTTCGCGGCGATCGCCGGCGCCGGGCCGCTGGTGGGCCCGGTGCTGGCGGCGCAGTTCGGCTTCCTCCCGGGCACGTTGTGGCTCGTGATCGGTGTCGTGCTCGGGGGCGCCGTGCAGGACTTCACGATCCTCTTCTGCTCCCTGCGCCGCGACGGCAAGTCGCTGGGCCAGATGGCCAAAGAGGAGGTAAATCCGGCCGCGGGCGCCACCGCGATGCTCGCGGTGCTCTTCATCATGATCATCCTGCTGGCGGTGCTGGCGCTCATCGTCGTCAATGCCCTCAAGGCGTCGCCCTGGGGACTGTTCACCCTCGGCTGCACCGTGCCGATCGCGCTGCTGATGGGGTGGTGGATGAAGCGGTGGCGGCCGGGAAAGGTGGGCGAGGCCTCGGCCGCTGGGGCCGTCCTGCTCCTGGGTGCGCTGGTGGCCGGGGGCTGGGTGGCGGGCCAGCCGCACCTCGCCCCCCTGTTCACCCACAGCGCCACGACGCTCACGTGGATGATGGTGGCCTACGGGTTCATCGCCTCGGTGCTGCCGGTATGGATGCTCCTGTGCCCGCGCGACTACCTCTCGACGTTCCTGAAGATCACGACCATCCTGGTGCTCGCGTTCGCGATCCTGGTGATCCTCCCGCCGCTCAAGATGCCGGCGCTCACGCCGTTCGCCACGCTGGGGGAGGGTCCGGTGTTCGCGGGCAAGCTGTTCCCCTTCGCGTTCATCACGATCGCGTGCGGCGCGATCTCGGGATTCCACTCGCTGGTCGCGTCCGGCACGACGCCGAAGATGATCGCGCGCGAATCCGACGCCCGGCTGATCGGCTACGGCGGCATGCTGATGGAGTCGTTCGTGGGCGTGATGGCGATGATCGCGGCGTGCACGCTCGACCCCGGAGTCTATTTCGCGATGAACACCACGCCGGCGGCGCTGGCGCAGGCCTCGCAGGCGCTGGGCCAGGCGGGCTTCGTCGTCACCCCGGAGACCATGCAGGCGCTCGCCGCCCGGATGGGGGAAGCCACGCTCGTCGCTCGGTCGGGCGGCGCGCCCTCGCTCGCGGTCGGCATGGCCCAGATCTTCGCGAGCGCCACGGGCGCGCTGGGCGGCGGCGGCCGTACGCTCGACGCCCTGTGGTACCACTTCGCCATCATGTTCGAGGCGCTGTTCATCCTCACGACGATCGACACCGGGACACGCGTGGGACGCTTCATGCTGCAGGAGATCGTGGGGCACGTGTGGCCCCGCTTCGGCGAGACGTCCTGGTATCCGAGCGTGATCGCGTCCAGCGCCTGTATCGTCGCGGGGTGGGGCTATTTCCTGTACCAGGGCGTAGTCGACCCGCTGGGCGGCATCAATTCGCTGTGGCCGCTGTTCGGGATCTCGAATCAGCTGCTCGCCGCCGTGGCGCTGTGCGTGGGCACGACGATTCTCATCAAGATGGGTCGGCAGCGCTTCGCGTGGGTCACGCTCGCGCCGCTCGCCTGGCTCGTGACGGTCACGATGACGGCCGGGTGGCAGAAGGTGTTCTCGGCCGATCCGCGATTGGGGTTCCTGGCGCACGCCGCGTCGCTCGCCGGGTCGACCAGCCGCGACGCGGCCCGCCTGATTTTCAACGACCACCTGAACACGTTCGTCGCGCTGCTGTTCATGGTGGTCGTCGCGGTGCTGATCGTCACCTCCGTCCGGGAGTGGTGGCTGGTATTGTCGAAGCGGAAGCTGGCCGCCGTGCATGAGACGCCGTACGTGGAGACGGGATATGCAACGGGAGATTGAGCGAGATGCGGGATGCGCGATGCGGGATGCGGCCCTGCCCTTCCCCACCCGGATCGCGCGCGTGTTGCGGCGCATCATCGGGGCGCCGGATTACGCGGCGTACCTGGAGCATTGTCGCGTCGCGGGGCACACGCCGAAGCTGAGCGAGGAAGCGTACGTTGCGGAGTTCTTCGAGGCGAAGGGGAAGGGCGTGCGCTGCTGCTAGTCGACGGGGCTCACCTGTCGCCACGACATGCCCCTCGCGGTGCCGCCCCTAGGCATTGAGGCCGAGACCCCACCGGATCAGCGCGACGGGCAGGCCGCCGTAGCGCAGCAGCGAGTCGTGGAACGCGCGCAGCGTGAACCGCGACCCGCGCGCCGCGCGGAAGTCCTTGCGCAGCTCGAGGATCTCGCGGCGCCCCACGGCGTAGCAGAGCGGCTGAGCGGGCTCGGCGCAATAGCGGCGCACCTCCGCTTCCGCGTTGGCCCGATCCACGTGCAGCTCCGTGACGAACTGGTCCACCGCCTGGCCGAACGTCATTCCCCGGGTGTGCAGTCCCACGTCGAGCAGCACGCGCGTCGCGCGCCACAGGAGATGGACGCGCTGGAAGAATGCTTCCTCTTCCGACCGGTAGAACCCTTCCTCGCCCATCATGTCTTCGCAGTACAGCGCCCACCCTTCGACCGTCAGCGGCGTCCACACGTTCTTGCGCGTGTCCGACCGCTGCGCTTGCGCGTGCACCAGGTGGAGGTGATGCCCGGGGTATCCCTCGTGCAGGGCGGTCACGCCGAGCTCGTGGCGGCAGTGGTCGCGCAGGATGCGCTCCTGCGCCGCCGCCGGAAGCTGTGGATCGGGCAGCGTGACGTAGAACCAGCCGGTGCGGTCGCTCGAGTACGGGCCGGGACTGTCGTAGGCGGCGAACGGGATGATGGGTCGCATGAACGCCGGCGTGGGCACCACGTCCAGCGGGGCGTCGGGGATCGCCGCCAGGCTGCGCGCTGCGACGAAGTCGCGCGCGCGCCGCATCTCCTCCGCGTACGACGCGACCAGCCCCCCCGCCGGAGGGTGGTCGGCGCGTAGCTCGTCGGTGACATCCTGCCAGCGCTTGCCGCCGTCGAACCGCGCCGCCCGGCGTGCCAGGTCGGCCTCGAGCTCTTCCTTCAGGTGCAGGCCGTAGCGCCACAGCTCGGGAGCCGTGTCGCGCAGGGCGTGCTCATAGTGCAAATGAAAGTTGAAGTCGTCCTCGCCCACTGCGAACTGGTCCGACGCCGATTCCAGCCAGCGCTCGATGTCGTGCGCGAAGCTCGCCAGGGCCGCCGCGGCGGCTTGCGCCGCCGCCGCAAGGCGCTGCGCCGCGGACGGCTCCACGCCGGCCAGGGGGGTCGCCACTTCCCGCACCAGGGCCAGTCCGCCTTCGTTGACGCGCAGCGCCGTCTCGACGAACACCCGCACCGGCTCGATCAGCGTGGCGCGCGCGTCGTCCAGCAGCGCCGGCACGTCCTCCAGCCGGCCTGCGAGCGCTCGTGCCTTGTCGGCGGGCGAGCGGTCGCCCCGCCCCAGCAGGAAGTGCAGGCCGCCCAGCAGGTGCGACAGCCAGAACGCGGGGTTCTTCGCCTGGGGTCGCTCGCGCTCGAACCGCCGCAGCAGCACGCGCAGGTCGTTCAACAGCGCCGTGCGGTCGATCTCGTCCTCGAGGTCGGCGGCCGGGGTCTCCTCGAGCGCGACGCCGATGGACTTGAGCGCCGCGAGATGCGGCGCCAGCGCGACCGGGCTGAATCGCCCGTAGCGGTCGTCGTACGTCCGCACGCCCGCCTGTGTCGCAGCGACGGGGTCCAAGTGCCAGCGCAAGTCGAAGTAGGCCCGCTCGATTTCCCGGAACGGCCCTACCGCCATACCGCCTGCTTCAAGAGCCGGTGACACTCGTCGTCCGACAGCACGCGGTCGGTGCGCTTCGCGGCCTCGAACAGCACCCGGCACTGGGCCTCGTCCTCCGCGTCGTAGCCGTGCGTCTCGAGCCAGTACTTCACGTTGGAGAGTCCCGAGACCGGGGAGATCTCGATCTTCTGCTCGAGGCCGAGCTCCTGCGCCGGCACGGAGCTGTAGACGCGATCGGCGAGCCAGGCATGGCCCTTTTTCTTGGCCTTGATGATCGCCGCCGCGTGCACCCCGGTCCCGGTGCGGAACGCGTCTCCGCCCATCACCGGGTAGTTCACCGGGATGGGCACGCCCAGCGCGTCGGCGACCAGCCGGCAGTACTCGGGCAGCTTCGCGATGTCGTGCCGGTGGGCGCCCAGCAGCTTGAGATTCACGATCAGCAGGTCCATCTCCGCGTTGCCGACGCGCTCCCCCACGCCGAGCGCCGTGCCGTGCACACGGTCCACGCCCGCCTCGATCGCGGCGAGGCAATTGATCAGGCCCATCCCGCGGTCGCGGTGTCCGTGCCAATCAATCTTCACACGGTTCTGTTTGACGATTTCCCGCTTGACGAATTCAACCAGCGCATTCACTCCAGCCGGAGTTGCATGCCCGACGGTGTCCGCCAGGCAAATCCGTGTCGCGCCGCAGGCGATGGCCGTCCCGTACAACGCCTTGAGGGCGTCCGGCTTGGCCCGCGTGGTGTCCTCGGTCACGTACATGACCGGCAGGCCATGCTTCACGGCGTACGTGACCGCCTCTTCCGTCGATTGCAGGATCCGGTCCAGCGTCCAGTCTTCGGCGTACTGGCGGATGGGCGACGATCCGATGAAGGTCGCGGCTTCGATCGCGATCCCGACTTCGTCCGCCACCCGCACGATCGGCTCGATGTCGGCGATCACGGTGCGCGCCGCGCAGTTCGGGGCCAGCGGCAGCCGGGCGTCGCGGATCTCCGTGGCGAGCGCCCGCACCTGCTCCACCACACGCGGGCCCGCCCCCGGTAAGCCGATGTCGGCGGCCACGATGCCCAGGTCCGCCATGAGATGGAGCAGGCGTTTCTTGACGTCGAGCGCGGGGTCGCGGACGGAGGGGGATTGCAACCCGTCGCGCAGCGTCTCGTCGTTCAGGTCGACCCGGGCGCGCGTCCAGTCGAACGACGCCGCGCCGCCGGCCCGGTTCCAGTCGTAGATCAACTCACGCTCGTCCATGACCTAGTGTCACCCTCTCGCCCCCCACCGTCAAGCGGGTTAGTGTGAGACACCGTGGAGCACACCCTCTCGCGCCTGCTCGCGCACGAGCGCATCCGCGCCGCCCGGCGCCACGTCGAGCGCGCCGACGACGTGACGCTCGCGCGTCAGGCCGCGCTCTCCGCCACGCCGGCGCCGACCGGTGCGGAGGGAGCGCGCGGCGCGCGCGTCGTCGACTTGTTTCGCGAGGTCGGGCTCGCGGACGTGGGGGTCGACGACGCGGGCAACGTGCGCGGCTGGTTCGGAAAGAACGGGCAAGGGTCTGGCGAAGGACCGGTGGTGGTGGCCGCGCACCTGGACACGGTGTTCGGTCCCGAGGTGGACGTACGGGTCAAGCGGCGCGGCCAGCGGCTCGAAGGCCCCGGCATCTCGGACAACGCCCGCGGGCTCGCGGCGCTGGTGGCGGTGGCGGAGGCCCTGGTCGCGACGGGGGTCCCGACGGCACGCCCAATCCTGTTCGCCGCGACGGTCGGGGAAGAGGGGTCAGGCGATCTCAGGGGCGTGAAATACCTCTTGAACGGGAAACGGGAAACGGGAAACGGGAAACCCGTGGCCTTCATCGCCCTCGACGGCGCGGGGCTCGAGCGCGTGATCCACCGCGCGCTCGGCTCCAAGCGCTATCACGTCACGTTCCGGGGGCCGGGCGGCCATTCCTGGGCCGCGTTCGGCGTCGCCAACCCCGCGAACGCCGTGGGGCGCGCCGCCGCCCTGCTCGCGGACCTCCCCACCGTCACGGCGCCACGCACCACCTGCGCCGTGGTGGGCCTGGGGGGCGGCACCGGGCTCAACTCGATCCCCCAGGATGCCTGGCTCGATCTGGACCTGCGGAGCGAGGATCCCCGCGCCCTGGCGCAGCTCGACGTCACGGTCCGCGCCGCGCTCGAGCGCGCCGCGGACGACGAGAACCGTACCCGCACCAAGGGGACGCCGCCCCTGCGCGTGGAAGTGCAGCTCGTGGGCGATCGCCCCTGCGGCATCACGCCGCGCGCCCATCCCTTGGTGCAGGCGGCGATCGCGGCCAATCGCGCGCTGGGCCACGACGCCGAGCTCGCCAGCGCCTCCACCGACGCGAACGCGCCGATCGCGCTCGGCATCCCCGCGATCGCGCTGGGCGCGGGCGGCAAGGCGGGCGACGCGCATCTCACCACCGAGTGGTACGAGAACGTCGAAGGAGCGCTCGGGATCGTCCGCGCGCTCCTCGTCACCGCCGCGATGGCGGAGGCCGGCTAGGCCGGGGCCTCCCCTCTCCGGAGGGCCCGCGCCACCGCGAGCGACTCCCGGCTGTGGTTCGTGGCGCGGAGCTGCGAGGAGTAGATGTGGCGCACCACTCCCTCCGGATCGATCACGTACGTCACGCGACCGGGGATGAGCCCCAGCGTTTTCTCGACGCCGTACAGCTCGCGCACCTTCCCCTCCCGGTCGGAGAGCAGCAGGAACGGCAGCCCCTGATTCGCCGCGAAGCGGCGGTGCGACGCCACCGAATCGGCACTCACACCGATCACCTCGGCACCGGCCGCCGTGAACGCGTCGTAGCTGTCCCGGAACGCCCGAGCCTCGACCGTGCACCCCGGTGTCTGGTCTTTCGGATAGAAGTACAGCACCACGGTCTTCCGGCCCACCAGATCTCGCAGCCGTACGGGCGTGCCGGTCTGATCGGGGAGCGTAAAGTCCGGCGCCACGTCTCCGACCCTCACCTTCGGTGCTTTCGTCATCAACTCCCCCTTCTCCTCGGTCAAACTCAATGTGCAGCGGCACCCCCGCCCGGCATCCCCTTGCTCTTGTGCATCAGGAGCAGCAGCGGCAACGACAGCACGAACACCGCGCCGAACAGCAGGAACAGCTGCTCGAAAGAAAGCATCAGCGCCTGGCGCGTGACCTGGCCGTTTAGCACCAGCAACGCCTTGGAATCGGCCAGGGGCGCCGGCGTGCCGGTGGCGATCAGCCGCGCCGCGATGGCGCCCAGCCGCTCCCGGGTCACCTCGCTGTACTGCGTCACGTTGGCGATCAAGTCGGCCCGATGGATCGCCGTGAAGCGCTGCACCAGCGTCGCCGAGATGGCGATCCCCACGCTGCCGCCGAGCTGCCGCATCAAGTTGAAGAGCCCGGTGCCGTTCGGGATCTTGCTCATGGGCAGGTCCGCCAGAGCGAGATTGGTGAGCGGCACGAAGATCAACCCCAGCCCGACGCCGCGGAAAATCAGCGGCCAGAAGAAATCGCTCATGCCGCTGTCGGTCGTGAAATGGGCATGTTTCCACATCGAGAGCGCGAAGATCGACACCCCCGCCAGGATCGAGAGCCGCGCATCGAACTTGCCCGCCGTGCGCCCCATCGTCGCCATCGTGAACGCGCTCGCGAGGGCGCCGGGAAGAATGACGAATCCGGTCTGCTCCGCCGTGAAATTCTGGAGATTCTGGAGGTACACCGGCAGTACGAAGACGGTGGCGTAGAGGCAGATGCCCAGCACGCCGCCGAAGACGACTCCCACGGCGAGTTGGCGGCTGTTGAGAATCCGCAGGTCCACCACCGGATGCTCGGTCGTGAGCTCGTGCCACACGAACGAGACGAGCGACACGGCGCTGATCAGGCCGTACATGGTCACTTCGCGCGACTGGAACCAGTCGAGCCGCTCGCCGCGCTCGAGCATGGTCTGCAGCGTGCCGATCCCCACGGCCAGGAGCAGCAGCCCGACGTAGTCCACCCGCTCCGCCTTCTGCTGATAGCGTGAGTCGTTGACGAAGCTGAGCGACAGGGCGAGCGCCAGCATCCCGATGGGGATGTTGATGTAGAAGATCCACGGCCAGCCGAACGCATCGGTGATGTAGCCGCCGAGTGTGGGCCCGAGCGTGGGACCGACCATCACGCCCACGCCGAAGATCGCCATCGCCGTGCCGTACTCCTCGCGCGGGAATTCCTCGTACAGGATGGCCTGTGAGGTGGAGAGCAGCGCCCCGCCCCCCAGTCCCTGGATGATACGCCAGAACACGAGCGAGGCGAGTGAATGCGCGTTGCCGCAGAAGAACGACGACACGATGAAGATCGCGATCGAGCCGGCGAAATAGCTTCGCCGCCCGAAGTACGCCGACAGCCAGCCGGTGATGGGCAGGATGATCACGTTCGCCACGATGTACCCGGTCGACACCCAGGCGATCTCGTCGAGCGTCGCTCCCAGGTTTCCCATCATGTGGGGGATCGCGACGTTCACAATGCTGGTGTCGAGCAGCTCCAGCACGGACGCGAGCGAGACCGTGACCGCGATGATGTAGCGGTACCTGTAGCGGTCGGCGCTCGCGCCGAGCGCCGGGGCCGGGGCCGGGAGAGCAGCGGTGGCCACGGGTCGGCTATTTCGTCTGGATGGTCACGACCACGCTCATCCCGGGCCGCAGCGGATGGGTCGGGTCGACCTTGTCGGGCCGGATACGGACCGGCACACGCTGCACCACCTTCGTGAAGTTCCCGGTCGCGTTGTCGGGGGGGAGCAGCGAGAACCGCGCCCCCGTCGCCGGCGACAGGCTCTGCACGTGCCCGCGGAAATGCGCGCCTGGATAGGCGTCGACCGTGAAGTCCACCGGCTCACCGGGCTTCACGTCGGCGATCTCCGTCTCCTTCAGGTTGGCCGTGAGCCACACATCCTCGAGCGGCACGACGCTCATCAACGGCTGACCCGGCTGGACCAGCTGCCCCAGCTCCACGGTCTTCTTGCTCACGACGCCGGAGGACGGAGCGATGACGCGCGTGTAGGACAGGTTCAGCGCCGCCTGGTCGCGCGCGGCGCGCGCCGCGCCGACCCGGGCGTCCGCCGCCACCAGCGCCGCCTGGGCCGCCGCCAGCGCGGCGTCGGCCGCCCGGGCGGCCGCCTCGACCGCGTCGAGCTGCTGCTTCGACACGATCTCCTGCAGCGCCAGCGGCCTGACGCGATCCAGGTCGGCGTGCGCTTTCAGCGCGTTCGCCTGCGCCTGCTCCACCTGGGCCTCCGCCTGTCCGACGCGCGCCCGGTTCGAGACGCCCGCGAGCGCCACGGCCAGGTCCGCCTCGACCTGCGCCAGCCGAACCCGGTAATCGCGGTCGTCCAGCACCACGAGCGTGTCCCCGGCCTTGACGCCCTGGTTCTCATCGATCCGGACTTCGGTCACGAAGCCGCCGACCTTCGGCAGGATCGGGACGATGTGCCCATCCACCTGCGCGTTGTCCGTGGAGACGTGGCTCAGGCCGTAGATCCAGCGTCGCGCCCCCAGCGCCAGCAGCGCCACCAGCGCCAGCCCCATCACGCTGAACACGATCCGCCGCCGGCCACCCGCCTTGGGCTCGGCCGCAGGCGCCGGGGACGCCGGGGGAGCCGCCTTCGCGGCGGAATCGCGCCTGGTCTCTGGTTCGATCGTCGTAGCCATAGACTCGCTCTTGATCCGTGGTTCGATGTGATGCGTCAGTGCAGGGTCCGGGCGACGCCCGCCGCCCGTGCCAGGGAGACGCGCGCGGTCGCGGCCGCGAAGCGCGCGTCGATGTCCGTATCCCGCGCCCGAATCAGGTTCGACTGCGCGTCGATCACTTCGATGTTGCCGGCGACGCCGGCCTTGAAACGCTCCCGCGACTGCGACAGCTCCTGCGCCGCGAGCCGCAGCCGCTCCGCGGCGACCGCCTGCTGCGCTTCCGCCGAATGGAGGTCGAGCAACGCGCCGTCCACGTCGGCCGCGATCTGCTGGCGCAGGTCGCGCTCCCGCACCCGCGATTCGCGCACCACGGCGTCCTGCTCGGCCAGGCGCGCCTCGCGGCGGAAGCCGTCCAGGATCGGCACGCTGACCTGCAGCGTCACGTCGCGCGTCGCGATCGCGCCCGGCACCGTCCGTCCGTTCACGCCGTAGTCCGCTCCTACCTCGAGCCGCGGCAACCGTTCCGCGCGGATCGCCGCGCCGCTTTGCCGCGCCGCGCCGGCGCGCGCCAGCTCGGCCCTCAAGTCGGGCCGGTTGGCGAGGCCCGCCGCCACGAGCGAATCGCGCGCCGCCGGCACCTCCGCCGCGCCCAGCGTAGCGGCAAGCGTGTCCGTGAAGGCGAGCGGCGTGCCGGGGTCGATCCCCAGCGCGCGGGTCAGATCGATGCGCGCGCGGTCCAGCTGGTTCTTGGCGACGAGCAGCAGGCCTTCGGCCGTGACGAGCTGCGTCCGCGCCCGCGTCACGTCGATCGCCGCGCTCACGCCCGCCGCCTTCTGCGCCTCCGCCAGGCCCACCAGCTCCGCCGCGATCGCGGAATCGGCCTGGCGCGCCGCCACAACCGCCTGCGCGCGCACCGCCCGCAGATACGCCAGTGCCGCGGTCAGCGCCGTGCCCTCCACGGTCACGCTCCGCTCGGCGTGACTCCCGTCCGCCTGGGCTCTGGCGGCGCGGACCCGCGCCACGCTCGACCAGTCGAACAACGCCTGCGACGCGCTCACGCGGGCGTCGTACAGGTTGAACGGGCCGATCAGCTCCGGCAGCGTGGCGGGCGGCCCCCCGGTCCCGGTCGGGAAGCTGAAGTCGATGCCGAGGGACTTCGAATTGAACGTGCGATTGAGCCACGAGCCCACCAGGGACAGCGACGGCAACAGCGCCGCCCGCGTCTGCCGCACGCGCGCGTCCGCCTCGTCCGCCCGCAACCCGGCGAGCGCCACCACGGGCGCCTCGCTCGACGCGACGCGCACGGCGTCCGCGAACGACAAGCGCAGGGCTGCGGCGGCCGCGGGGACCTGAGCCGCCAGGACGGGGGGCGCGGCGACGAGCCACGCGAGCACGCCTACCAGCCGACCGCTAGCGGTTCGCGATGCCATTGAGATACAGGTCGATGTGGGTGTCGAGATAGGTCTGCACGTTGAACCCCTCCGGCATGCACGACGCGAAGGCGCGCCGCGCCACGGTGGCGTGCATCAGCGGCGACATCGCCAGCTTCGCGGCGACCGTGACGTCCACGGGCCGGAACTCGCCGTTCTGGATGCCGCGCTCGATGACGCCCGCCATGAGGCGGTGCCCGCGCGTCACGACTTCGTCGTAGTAGAAACGGGTCAGCTCGGGAAAAGTTGCCGCCTCGGCCATCATCAGTTTCGGGATTCCGGCGAGGGCGGTCTCCCCCACCAGCCGCCAGTACTCCCGCACCAACCGCTCCAGCAGCTCGCGCGCGCTGCCGGTGAAGGACCGCGCCAGCGCCTCTCCCTGGGCGATGACCGGCACGATCGTTTCGCGCACCACCGCCTTGAACAGGGCTTCCTTGCTGTCGAAGTAGAGGTAAACCGTGCCCTTGGTTACGCCGGCGCGGCGCGCCACGTCGGCGACCTTGGCGGCGGCGAAGCCGCGCTCCACGAACACGTCGAGCGCGGCGGCCACGATCTCGCCCGGACGCGCTTCCTTGCGCCGCTGCCAACGCGGCGGTCGCGGGCGCTTCGATGGAGTGACGGCGTGGCTCACGGCTGATCCTCCGGATTTAGTTACTGAACGGTCAGTAAGTAAGTCCGGTTCCACACGCCAGTCAAGGGGCCCGGTCAGTTACGGCGGTTGGTAGCAACCTACTGATTATCAACCGGTTATGTGGCTGTCTGGCGATAGAACACGATCAGCCCGGTGCTGGGCGGCTGCGCGCCCACCTGGCGGAGCAGCGTCACGAGCTGGCCGCGATGGTAGGAGGAGTGGTCCACCGCGTGCCGAAACATCTGGCGAAACGTGTGCACGTACGCTCCGCCGGTACTCGGCTTCACCACCAGTGTGTCGTCCAGCCGGTGCTCGCCCAGCCCCGCGAGGAACGCTCCGCGCTCCGCCTCGATCGTCTCCCAGCGCGCGCGGACCGCCGCGAGCGTCGCCAGGTCTTTCCCCTGCGGCACCGCGGGGTTCGCCCTGCCGAGCCAGCGGCTGAGCCACAGGTCCTCGGCCCACACGATATGACACACGGTGCCGTGAATCCCGCCGTGACTGCTCTTGAGATCCCGGAAGTACGGTTCGGCGGGCAGCCGCTCGAGCGCCGCGAAGCACTGGCGGTTGGCCCACGCGTTGTACGTGAACAGCTCCCGCACCTCGGCGACATCCATGCTACGTGGCGGGTGCCAACTCCCCGGCGTCGAGCACGCTCGCCTGCACCGTCCTGCCCTCGATGACCTGATCGTCCCCGATCACCGAATCGTGCACCGTGCTGCGGACCACGCGCACGTTCCTGCCGAGGATGCTGTTGGTGATCGTGCTCTCCGTGACGTGACTCCCCGCCTCGAGCGACACGTTCGGCCCCACCGTGGCGTCGTGGATCTGCACGCCGTCCTCGATGTAGACCGGGGGGACGATGGTGCAGCGCGGACACGGGCCCGTGGGGAGCCGGACCCGGCCGTTGTCGAGCAGGTGCCGGTTGGTCTCGAGCAGCGTGTCCACTTTGCCGCAGTCGTACCAGCCGCGCACCGGCGCCGTAAGCAGCCGCCGGCCGTGGTCCACCATGTACTGGAACGCGTCGGTGAGATAGTACTCGCCGCCCTTGCCCGGAGGCTGCGTCAATACGTGGGCGATGCCGTCGAACAACGTCTTCCAGTCCCGCACGTACTGCAGCCCGATGTTCGCGAGCCGCGAGACCGGCGTGCTCGGCTTCTCGACGATGCGCTGCATGTAGCCCTGCGCGTCGGTCACGATCACCCCGAACCGCTGGTAGTCCTCGACCTCTTTCGCCCAGATGATCCCGTCCGCGTCCACCCGCTCGACGAGCGACAGGTCGGCCTCGAACAGAGTGTCCACGAAGATGATGAGGACCGGGGAGTCCACGAACGGCCGCGCCAGGTTGATGGCGCCGGCGGTGCCGTCGAGCGTCTTTTGCTCGACGAAGGTCGCCTTGACGTCGTAGTGCTCGACCACGTACCGCTCGACGACATTTTTCAGATGTCCCGTGATGACGATGATCTCGTCGACGTCGAGGGGCTTCACCGCGTCCATCACGTAGTCCATCACCGGTCGGCCCGCGACCCGCACCAGCGGCTTGGGGACCCGCTTGGTGAGCGGCAACAGCCGTGTGCCTTTGCCGGCGAGCGGCACGATCACTTTCACGGCACCCTCCCGTAGCGGTCTTTCAGCCGCACCACGTCGTCGATCTCGGGTGTGGACGCCTCGAGCAGATCGGTGGCCGTGACGGCCTCGAATTGGTGGATCAGCTTGGGCTCGATGTGGAACGCCTGCCCCTGCGCCATGCGCCGCTCGGAGAGCTGCTCGTCCCGCTGCAGGCGCAGGATGATCTCGCCAGCGAGCACGTAGATCGACTCGTCCTTCTTGTTGTGGTACTGCAACGACAGCACGTGCCCGGGCTCGATGTGCAGGATCTTCCCGACGTACCGGTCGGTGCGGGCCCAGATCAGCTCGTGGCCCCAGGGCTTGGGGACGCGGTAGGGGAGGTCGGTCACGAAACACCCCGAACGCGGAACGCGGACGTGTGAACGCGGAACGCGGAACGCGGAACGCGGAGCGGGCAACCGGGCGTCCTGGCGCGCGACCTCGCTTTTCTGTTCCGCGTTCCGACTTCCGACTTCCGCGTTCTCATGGGACCAGGCTCAGCCTGAGCGACGATGGCGACGTGACGCACGCCGTCACACACACCCCGCACCCCACGCATCCCTCCGGCCGGATCACGGGCCGGCCCCCGGCATCGAGTGCCAGCGCCTTCTCGCCCACCGGACAGGCCCGCGCGCACACGCCGCACGCCACCCCCTGGAACGTGATGCAGCGCTCGGGATCGAGCTCGAGCACGCCCATGTGCACCTCGTCCCAGCCGCCGGGCGGCGGCACCAGGGCGCCGGTCTCGCACGCGCGGGCGCAGGGCATTTCCGCGCACACCACGCAGGCCTGGATCCCGGGATCGATGATCGGCGTGCCGGCGGCAAGGCCCGCCGCCGGCGGCGCCTTGATGATCGCCTGCACCGGGCACACCGCGATACAGTCGCCGCAGCGCGTGCACGAGGCCAGGAAGCTGATCTCGTCCGCCGCGCCGGGGGGCCGGAAGTAGCGCCGCGGCGCCACGCGGCGCTCGGTGCGCACGGTCACCTCGTGCAGCAGCCGGCCGAACGCGTCGCGGAAGAACCCGCGGCGATCGTGCGCGCGCGTGTCCATCAGAAGCTCGGGGACAGGCTCACCTGCCACCGGAACGCGAACCGCGCCCTTCCCGAGACGCTGTCGGCGGCGAACTGGAAGGGAGCCACCACGAGCGGCACCTCGAACCGCAGCGTCCAGCCGAGGTCGCGCAACTGATGGCGGCTCACGAGGCCGAGCCCTCCTTCGTAGAGAAACGTGGACGCGCGACCCCGCTTGGTCGCCGGCACGGCGAGCGTGTCCACGAGACCGGCGTCGGCGAAGCCCATGAGGGATGCCTCCCGCAGGAATCCATGGTCGCGTCGCCCCAGGGAGCGCGTCAGCTCGCCGTTCACGCTCACCGCCCATCGCCCGCCGAGGTCGCGGCGGAACGCCCGCAGATTGGCGTTCCCCGGCGCATGGTAGTAGAAGTCCGGCCGCAGGAACAGGGCGCCCTGACTCCGCAGGAATGGGTCGCCGAAGGTCTCGTACGGATCCGCCCCCGCGACGGGAATGCGCCGTTGCCGCACCGCCGGCGAGCCCCCGGTGTAGGCGCCGGCGAACAGGCGCAGCCCCAGCGTCGTCCGGGCCCAGAACGGCGTCCGCACGCTTGCCTCCCCGGTGAATCGACCGAAACCCTCGAAGTCGTAGCGGGTGGCCGAGACGATTCCCCGCGACGGGTTCGAGTACACCACGCCCCCCCGGGCGACGAAGCGGGCGTGCAACGCGGTCGCGCCATGCCGCGTGGTGGTCGCCCACCACGGCCCCACCTCGACGCTGCCGGCGTCGTCCCACAGCCCCCGGTCGAGGTAGCCGAGCTCGGTGGTCGCCATCCACAGGGCGTCGAACCCGACGTGGGGGTCGGCGCCGAAGTCCAGATGCTGGCGCAGCGAGCGATCCACGGAGAGCTTCGCCCCGGCGCGTCCCTCCGCCGACCACGCCGCGACGCTCGTCTCGGTGCGGGGCGCCGCGTGCCCGATAGAATTGCCCCAGCGGCCGTAGAAGCCGAAGCGGTTGGTGGCGCCGGGGCCGGTGGCGAGGGCGGCCAGCAGCAGGCCGCGGTCGTAGCTGCCGAGATAGTTGGAACGCTCGCGCAGGCCGACCGTGAAGCCGCCGAAGCTGTTCGACCAGGCGACGGGCAGCCAGGCGCGCACCAACCGGTCCCGCCGCGCGGTCTCCCGCGTGGGGTCGTCCAGCCGAAAAGTCCACGCACCGCGCCCCACGAGTGCCCGTGGCTCGCGGTTGTTCAGCAGGTCGAAATCGTGCGTGCGTCCCCGGGGGTCGAGCACGAGGCGCCCGGGCCGCGCGGCACTCACGAACGCGACCCGCTCCTCCGCGGGCTCGCCCGTCGCCCGGGCGTAGATCGTGTCGGCGTCGCCGATCTCCACCGGCAGCCGGCCCTCGCCCCGTCGCTCGATCGTGACCACGGTGCGCCACCGGCCGTCGGCGAGATGGTGCCGCTCGACGCGCTTCAGGCGGTAGTCGAACAACGGCGTGGCGTGCAGCCACTCGCCGAACAGCCATTTCAGGTTCCGCCCCGACACGTCCTCGGCGACCTCACGCAGCGCGTCCTCGTCCACGTGCTTCAGCCTCCAGCGGGCAAAGTAGGCCCGCAGGATGCGCCGCATCGTCTCGTCCCCCACCACGTAGCGCAGCTCCTCGTAGAACAGCTGCGCCTTCGAATAGACCATGGCGTTGTAGGTGGTGAAGTCGCGGTACTGCTCGCCCGGAAACGACACCGGCTCGCTCCAGCGCTCCAGGTCGAGCCACAGGACCTCGGGCTCGAGCCCGTCATACGCCGGCGGCCCGCCGTGCGTCTCGAAGAACCAGCCGGTCTGGAAGCTCGTGAACCCCTCGTCGAGCCAGCCCTCGCGCCACTCGTTGTTCGCGAGCTGCCCCATGGTGTACTGGTGGCCGGCTTCGTGCACGATCAGGCCGAGCCCGGCGCTGCCGTCCATGATCATCATGGGGAACTCGGTGCCGCCGCCCTCGATGCGGTGCACGTTGGTGAGCTGCGGCCACTGGTAGGTGCCGTACAGGGAGTCGAGCCACGCGAGGGCGGTGACCGTATTGCGGAGCGCGACGCCGTTCCCCCACGTGGCGCGGTCCTCGGGCAGATACAGCACGCGCACCACTGCGTCGCCGGAGCGGCCCTGCTCGTAGCGGTACTGCGGGTTCAGGGAGAACGCGAAGTGATGCACGCGCTCGGCCCGGAAGCGGACACACTTCCGTCCCGCGCCGACCCGCATCCCCGCGCACCCGGACGCGGCGAGCGGGGAGCGGTACCAGGCACGCTGATAATCCACCTGCAGGCCGGGATCCGCCTTCGCCTTCTCCCAGCCGGGGTCGCCCTCCACCGGAACGCCGGTGGCGCCGATGACCTGATCGTCGGGGAGATCGAGCGTCACATCGTACGTCGCGAACTCGCCGTAGAACTCTCCCGCGGGATAGAGCGGATGGTCCTCCCATCCGTATTTGTCGTACACCACGACTTTCGGATACCACTGCGCGAAGTCGAAGCGCCGGCCCTGACGCCCCTGGCGCCGCGGCAGCGTCGAGAGACGCGCCTGCCATTCGATTTCGACCACGAGCGAATCGCCGGGCACGAGCGGCCGGGCGAGCGTCCAGTGTGCGATGGTCGAGTCGGGCGCGTACGGGTAGTCGGGTCGCAGCGCCCGGCCCAGGAGCGTGGCGGCCGTGATGCGCTCGAACGCGTAGTCCGGATCCCCGAGATGCTGAAACCGCTCGCGCCCCTCGGCCGAGTCGGCCGCGGCCCAGCGCGACCCCGGCCGGAACGCGTTCAGGTACTGATGTACGTAGAAGTCGCGCAGCGTGGTCGAGGAGCGGTTGACGTAACCGATCCGCTCCCGCCCCGTGAGCACGCCGGTCGGCTCGTCGAGGGAGGCGGTGATGCGGTAGCTGACTTGCTGCTGCCAGTAGCCCGTCGTGTCGCGGGCCAGAAGAAGAAGAAACAGGGACGCGAGCGATGGCATAGGGATCGGGAAGCTACACAGCAAGGAGCGCGCCGGGGAGGTCGCGCGCGATTGCGATGTCGAGCGCGCGATTCGGGCGCCGGTCGGGCGAGCGACGCCGGGCATCTTGGCCCGCCGTCCCAAACCTCGACCAAGGAGTTGCCATGCTGTCCCATACCGCACGCCTGGCCGCACCCGCGGCACTCGCCCTGCTCGTGGGCGGGCTCGCCTGTTCCGATCACACGCCGGGCACGGGACCCGAGCCCGGCAACCGCGCCGGATCGCCTGGTGCCGCGCCCCCCGCTGCCCCCGCTCCGCCGGAGCAGCTGGCGCGCGGACTCGCGCTCGCGCTGGGCGACCCCGCATTCCGCGCTCGCGTACGCGCCGAGCTCGCTCGCTCGCCGTACCGCGAGCACAAGTTGCCATTCCAGCGGTTCCTCGCGGCCGAGGGCGGGGTCGCCCTCGCGGCGCTGGCGCGCGGCACCGGGCGGGCCGCGAGCGCGCTCGCGCGCGAGGCCGACGGCACCATGCCGCTCGAGATGTACCTGCCCGTGCCGGCGCACGCCCGAGCCTGGACCGGGGGTCCCGACGTGCTCGTCGCCACGGCGATCGGCGACCACGACGTGCCGGTGGCGTTCGACGTGCACGGCAACCGCCGGCTGCTCGACCCCGAGCGTCCGCCCGCGACCCCCGTCATCGCGGTGGTCCCCGTCGAGACCGATTTTTCGACCAAGCCCTCTCCGCTGATCGCGTGCCTCGAGTATTGCGGCGGGGATGGGGGCGGGGGCGGGGGCGGCTCCCCTCCTCCGCCATCGCCGGGCCTGTACATGACCAAGGCCCATTTCGTGGATGATTTTGAAGGTTGGTTGAAAGGCAGCCCCGAATTTGAGGTCCACATCCTCGGCCAGAAGGGGCAGACGGACTCGCTCACCGACTACCAGTGTGCCGGCGAGAAGCAGCTCGCGCCCTACAACTTCGACCAGAACGACCTCGACTGGAGCGGCAGCGTGATGTTGTTCAGCCAGGCTCAGCTCGACGCCTACAACGCCGCTCATCCGGGCCAGAACGTCCGCGTGTTCGTGGTGGAGGACGACGACACGGCGTGCGAGATCAAGGCGAACCGCGACAACGTCGGGAATCTGTTCAAGGCGGTGGACGACGCGTACAAGGCCGTCACCGCCGGCAACCAGAAGAGCAATACCCTCGTCAAGCTGTTCACGCGGGCGAACGCGTTCCAGAAGCTGTTGGCGGCGGTCGCGTCGTTTTTCAATACCAACGACGAACTGGTCGGGAACGCGGTCGAGGACGGCGTGGTGGGAACGACGTATCCCGGATACAACTGGATCGTGAAGGGTGACAACACCGTGACCAACGGCTGGATCAAACTCGAGATGAAGTGACCGCCAACGCGGGAGGAACCATGCGCATGCTCGCCGCACCTTGTGTCGCAGTCGGTCTCGCCGTAGCTCCAGGACCGGTATCGGGCCAATGGGGGATCGCGGCGGAGATCGGGGTCGCGCGCTTCGGGGGCTCCTCCCGCGACACCTCGGGCATCACGGTCGGACCGTACCGCCCCACGACGTTCGAGCTGCGCGTGGACCGTGGCTTCGGGCCCGCGCGCGTGGCGGTCGCCGTGATGTACGCGAAGACGGGAATCGCCGGCGAGCAGGCGGGCATGGCGCTCGTGCAGTACGACCTCGCGTCGTTCTGGGAGATCGCGCCGCAGCTGTCGTTCCGCCTGGCGCGCTTCGGGGCCGGCGTCGACGTGCGGGTCGAGGCGGGGCCCGCCGTCGAACGGTGGGACGTGGACGGCGCCCGCCGCACCCGCGTGGCTGCCCGCACGGCGGCCGCTCTGGAATGGCCGCTCGCCCAGGCGTTCACCGGCTCGCTGCGCGTCAGCGGCATCCTGAGCGGGTCCGTCTTCGACGCGGGCGAAACGCCGGCGGGCGTCGAGCGGCGTGCGACGCGACGCGTCGGCGTCGCCGTCGGCCTCAGGTATCGGCTGTAGCAGGGAAGACGGCGGCCGCTACTCCCCCGTGAGCATCTTCCGCCGTAGCACCGCCAGCCTGCGTTTGAGCGAGCCATCGTACACGCGGTCGCCCACCCGGACCACCACCCCTCCGATGATCCCGCGGTCCGCCCGGAAGTGGGCCCGCACGTCCTTGCCCAGGCCCGCGGTGAGGCGCTCCACGATCTGTTTCTCGAGCCGGGCGTCCGGCTGCTCGACGAGCACCACGCCCGCGTGTACCCGGTCGAGCGTCGCGTCCACCAGCGCCTGGTACTCCTGCGCGATCTCGCCCAGCAGCCCCTGCCGGCCGCGCCGCACGACCGCCTGGAGAAACCGCACGAACTCGGGGGGGGTGACGTCCGCCAGGGCGCGCTCCAGCAGCGCCGCCTTGGCCGCCTTGGCCACCCGCGGCGAATCGAGCGCCACCGCGATCCGCTCGTCCGCCTGCAGGGCGCCCGCCACCGCGTCGATCAGCCGGCCGTACAGCTCGACCGCCCCCTTGCCCCCTGCCTCGGCCGCGAGCAGCAGCGCCTCGGCGTAGTTGCGGGCGATCGTGGTGCTCTTCACCGCGCCCGCCCCGCCTCGAGCTGCGCCAGGTATTGCATCACGAGCTTACGGTTGGTCTCGCTGTCGAGCTGGGCCTCGAGCAGCTTGGACGCGGCGGCGATCGACAGGTCCACCGCTTCGCGCCGCAGCGCCACGATCGCCTTCTCCTTCTCGGCGCCGATCTCCAGGCGCGCCCGCTCCAGCAGCTGGTCGTATTCCTGGCGCGCCTTGGCGAGCAGCGTCTCGCGCTCCTTATCGGCAAGCGCTTTCGCCTTGGCGACGATCTCCTGCGCGTCGGCTTTGGCAGTGGCGATGGTGCGCTTGTGCTCTTCCAGCAGCCGCGCGGCCTCGGCGCGGGCGCGCTCCGCCTCGTCCAGCTGCTGCTGAATGCGGTGCTCCCGCTCCTCCACCGACTTGAGGATCGCCGGCCAGCCGAACCGCCACAGCAGCGCCAGCAGGACCCCGAAGACGACGATGGTCCAGAAGATCAGCCCCGTATTGATGGAGAACGGAGTGAACTCGCCTTCCTGGACCAGCAGCAGCGCCGGCATTTAGACCAGCAGCTTGAACAGCAGCGCGAACACCAGCGCCGCCAGCCCCACGCCTTCGATCAGCGCCGCCGTGAGGATCATGGCGCCGCGGATGTCGCCCGACGCTTCGGGCTGGCGCGCGATCGCCTCCACCGCCTGGCCGCCGATGCGGCCGATGCCGAGTCCCACTCCGATCACCGCCAGCCCGAGCCCGAGGCCCGCGCCGAGCAGCGCGTTGGCGTTCTTGGCCGCGGCGGCGAGGTCCGCGCCGGTCGGCTGTCCACCCTGAAGCAGCGTGACGAGGTCTACCATGGTCTCCTCGACGTGAGGTTAGTGCGCGTGCTGCATCATGCCGATGAACACCGACGTGAGCAGCGCAAAGATATAGGCCTGCAGGAATGCCACCAGCAGCTCGAGCAGCATCATGAACGTGACGAACGCGACCGACCCCGCCGCGACCAGCCAGCTGCCGAAGATGAAAATCAGGCCGAGCAGCGCCAGGATCACGAAGTGCCCCGCCGTCATGTTCGCGAACAACCGCAGCGTGAGGGCGAACGGCTTGACGATCTTTCCGATGATCTCGATCGGCGTCATGATCAACGCCATCGCGACCGCCCCGACCCCGCTCATGCCCGGCGGCACGAACACGATGGTCTTGAGGTAGCCTCGGGGGCCGAGCGCCCGGAACCCCGAGACCTCGATGGTGACGAACGCGGTGAGGGCGAGCGCGCCGGTGACGGCGAGGTTGCCGGTCGGCGTCGCGCCCCACGGCAGCAGGCCGAGCAGGTTGCAGTAGAGAATGAAGAAGAAGAGCGTGAGGATGTAGGGCGCGAACTTTTCGCCGCCGTGCCCGATGTTGGCGATCGCGACGTCGTTGCGCACGAACAGCACCATCGCCTCGACCGCGGCGCCGAAGCCGTGCGGCGCCTTGCCCTCGCGGTGGCGCCGCGCCACCTGGCGGCCGGCGTACCAGATCGTGAGGAACACCAGCAGCGCCGCCACGATCATGAACACCACGTGCTTCGTGGGAGAGACATCGACGCCGACCAGACGCCAGCCGGTCGGGAGGTGCCATTCGCCCAGCCCGAACGGCAGCTCGACCACGTGACTGTCGGACGTGTGCTCGAAGATCGCCTTGCCGATGTCGGGACCCTGCATCATCGCAAGAATCTCGTCTCCAGATAGAGCAGCGGCAGCAGCACGCCGAGGAAGCCGAGCGACGCCGGGAGGGGGCCAAGCGCGGCGCGGTGTGTGGCGGCGAATGCAAGTACCAGGCCGAGCGCCAGGGCGCGCACCCCCATGCCGCCGAGCCAGCGCGCCATGAACACCGGCTGCGCGGCCCGCATGGCGGGTCGCAGCAGCGCGACGGCGCCGAGCTGCGCTGCGACCGCCACCGCGCCGCCGCTCGCCGCCGCGCGTCCACCGATCACCGCCGCCACCACCACCAGCACGACACCCAGCCCAGTGAGGAGAAGGTAAGGCCTCACCCGTCTCCCGTCCCTCGTCCCCCGTCCCGTTTCCGCGTGTCGTTCTGGACCCGGTAATAGATGCTCATGAACCCGCCGAACCCGCCCACGCCGGCGCCCACCAGCGCGAACAACGGCCGGGTGCCGAGCCAGCCATCGACCACCCAGCCGAGCGCGCCGAACGCGAGGATGGCGAATGCGAAGCTGAAGCCCAGCGCGACGTAGGAGTAGCCTTCGCCGAAGCTCCGGCCGAAGCGATTTCGCTCGTCGTCTGGCATGATGCGGACGGGAACATACGCGCTTGTGAAAAATTTCGCAAGGAAAGTCACAACGACGCAAACTTATGTGGCGCTTGGGAGTATGAAGTGGTAACCTTGGAACGGACATGACGCCGAACCCCTCCCCCCTCCCCCTTCCCTCTTCCCCGGTGCGGGGCGTTGGGGACGTGGAACTGCTCGAGCGCCTCGCCCGCGCCCGCGCCGACCTGCTCGCCCAGGTGAGCCGCCGCATCGTGGGCCAGCAGGATGTGCTCGACGGCATCCTCACCGCCGTGTTCTCGGGCGGCCACGCGCTGCTGCTCGGCGTGCCGGGCCTCGCCAAGACCCTGATGGTGCAGACGGTGGCCCAGACGCTCGACCTGAAGTTCTCGCGCATCCAGTTCACGCCCGACCTGATGCCCTCCGACATCACCGGCACCGAGATCATCGAGGAAGACCAGAGCACCGGCAAGCGCGCCTTCCGGTTCGTGCGCGGCCCGGTGTTCGCCAATATCGTGCTGGCGGACGAGGTGAACCGCACGCCGCCCAAGACCCAGGCCGCGCTGCTCCAGGCGATGCAGGAGCACCAGGTGACCGCCGCGGGCCAGACCCACGCCCTGCCGTCGCCGTTCTTCGTGCTGGCGACCCAGAACCCGATCGAGCAGGAGGGAACCTATCCCCTGCCCGAGGCGCAGCTCGACCGCTTCATGTTCGAGCTGCGGGTCGGCTATCCATCGAAAGACGAAGAAGAGCGGATCGTCGAGTCCACCACGGGAGACCTCGCGGCGGCGATCACCCCGGTGCTGACGGCGGAGGACGTCCTGACGCTGCAACATCTCGTGCGGCGCATTCCCGTGCCCAAGCCGCTGATGCGCGCAGCGGTGACGCTGGTGCGGATGACACGCCCGCCCGACGCCGAGGCGCCGCCGTTCATCAAGCAGTACGTCTCGTGGGGGGCGGGCCCGCGCGCCTCGCAGTACCTGATCCTCGGCGCCAAGGCGCGGGCGGCCCTCGACGGCCGGCCTATGCCCGACGAGGACGATCTCCGCGGGGTGGCCGCGACGGTGCTCACGCACCGCCTGGTGATCAATTTCGCGGCGGAAGCCGCAGGGCGCAGCGCGCCCGACCTCGTGCAGGAGCTGCTTGTGACGAAGACGTGGCTCGAGAGGTAGAGGGTACGGAGGGATTCGCATGAGCAAGGTCGTCCTGGCCAGCCTCGCCCTCATCGCCCTACGCACCTGTGATATCGGGGGCCCACATTCTCCGGGGCCGATCCGAGGGACGTGGGGCGGCGAGAATGCCGGACTGATCGCGTTCGACACCACCGCCCACGTCCACATCGGCTGCAGCGCCGGTGACACGAAGCAGGGTGTCGTCACCGACGAGCAGGGACGCTTCGACGTCGCCGGGCTCTACAACATCACCCTCTATCCCGTGGCGCGCGGTCCCGACCATCCGGCGCGGTTCTTCGGCTCGGTCGACGGCCACGTGATGACGCTCACCGTGGCGCTCACCGACACGGCGGTCACGCTCGGCCCGGTGCAGCTCGAGTTCGGGAAGGAGCCCCGCATGGGACCGTGCCCGATCTGCCGGAAGTCGCCGCGGTGAGGGGGCGGCGACATCTCAGCGCGACGGCGGCGATGGATGTGACTTAGTGGTATCCGTGGCCGGCGCCTTACCCTGAACCTGCTTGACCGCGAACTTGAGTTTGGCCACAAGGCCGGTGGAAGTCCCCTGCTTCACCTTGAAGACAAGGCCCTCAGCAGTCTGAGCGGTTTCATAGGTGATTTGGACGAATTCCTGTTTGCGGCTTCCCGACAGGCCGCCAAACAGCAGCTTCTTCCCCACACTCGCGTCCCGAATATCGGTCTGACTCCCTACCTCGGTGATCTCGGACAAAGGGATCGATATCAAGGGCGCGCCGTCCTTGCCCTGGAAGCGGATCTCCTTCGCGTCGAGCACGAGAACACCTTTGACCTTGTCTTCCATGCCCGTATGGCCGGAAACGTACTCGACATCTTTGAACGTGTCTTGACCTGGAGCTCGTGACGCTGCCACCACCAGCACCGCAAGAACGAGAAGCGAGGAGCGGTACATGAGAACCTCCAGTATTTGAGCTACCAATGGGAACTACATCCCCGCGGTGCGCGGGCGACCGAGAGCAGCAGGCCGGCGAGCGAGGGCAGGGGACTCATTTCAGCGGTTGCACCCCGGTCGGATCCAGCACGACAGGGGTGCGGTCCGGGCCGAGGGCCCATTCCGACAGGGTGCCGGTCACGACGACGCGGCTGCCCATGAGGCGGCTCACGTCACGCCAGGTGGATTCGGCCCGGCGCACCTGGATCGTGTCCTGACCCTGAAACGCATCGCTGTTGGGGCTGTCTTTGTAATCAGGGATGGTGCAGATCGGGGCGTCGAGGACGAGGAAATCGACCATCACCGGCCGATCGCCCCGGGCGAAGCTGTCGTAGTGCGGCGGGCCCGGCATGCGGCGCTGCACCAGCAGTCCGGTGAGCGAGACCGGAGCGGGCCGGTAGTGATAGCATGAATCGGCGGCAGCGAGTGTCGCCGGCGCGCTGGCCGCGCTCAGGGTGACGAATGAGGCGTGCAGAAGCATGATCAGCCCGGCGCTTCCGAGCGCGCGGTCCGGCACTTTCATGGGTCCTCCTGGCGGGCGGGACGGGGCAGCGATTTTAACACTACGGTTGGGGCGTGGTTCAAGGGAGCCCGCGACCGAGTTGACGGTGGCCTGGCGCGTCCTCCCCGCGCCAGCTTAACCGTCTGGGAATCAATGTGTTGACATCGCGTTGATGTTGCTGCCTAATAGTACCATTCCGAAACGCCGCGAGTCGTCAGTTGGCGTCGCATCTGCATCTCCTGAGTCTGGGCGCGCCGCTGCTCTTCACCGACGCCGGTGAGCAGATCCGCTTTCGCACGCGTAAGCACTTCGCCCTGCTGATCCGCCTCGCGGTGGAGGGGGGGCGCAAGTTCACGCGCGACTACCTGATGGATCTCTTCTGGCCCAACGTCCCAGCGCCGCGCGCCCGGCACTCGCTGGCGCAAGCCCTCACGGTCCTGAAGGAAAAGATCGGACGCGAGCATCTCGTGGTGCAGCGAGCGTCGATCGCGCTCGTGCCGGGAGTCGTAGACGCCGACGTGCACGGGCTGGAGAGCTGCGAAGCGGAGATTCGCGGACCGTTCCTCGACGGCTTCGAAGTCCCCGGGGCGGTGCAGTTCGAGCAGTGGAAGGACGAGTGGCGCGCCCGGCTCATGCCCCGGATCCGCGACTGTCTGGTGAAGCAGATGGACGCCGGTCGTCGCGTGGGCGACTTCGCGACCGTGGAGCGACACGCGCAGGTGCTGCTCGACCTCGATCCCCTCTCCGAGGACGCGGTGCGGGGTTTCATCGAGGCGCGGGCGTGGGTAGGCGATCGCAGCAACGCGCTCCACGCGTTTGCGCGCTTCGAAGCACGCCTGGCCGACGAGCTCGGCGCCAAGCCCAGTGCGGAGCTGGTGCGGATCGCCGATTTGTTGCGCGAGGGACGGCGCGCCGCCCCGCGGCCGGCGGGGGCAGGTGCGGGTCAGGTCTCGGAGCGGTGCGAGCGCCGCTTCGAGGCGGAGCTGCTGATCGGCCGCGAGCGGGAATTCTCACGGCTGTACGACGCCTGGCTCGAGGTGCGGCGCCGCACGCCGCGGATCGTGGTGCTGATCGGCGATCCCGGCGTGGGGAAGACCACGCTGACCAACGCGTTCGTCTCGACCTGTCAAATGGAAGGCGCCGCGATCGCGCGTGCCCAGGCATACGATGCGGAGCGCGAGCTGCCGTTTGCCGTGTTGGCCGAGCTGATCAAGCAGCTGACGCTGCAGCGGGCGATCGGGGGGGCGGATCCGGAGGCGCTGAGCGAGCTCACGCGGGTCTCCCCGGAGATCTTCGCGGCGTTCCCCGGCGTGCCCAAGCCCGTCGAGTGGGCGGCGGAGGTGATTCCGCTGCGGCTCGCCGACGCGTTTCTCAAGGCGGTGGAAGCGGCGACCGACGAGAGCCCGCTGGTGCTGGTGGTGGACGACATTCACGCGGCCGACAACGCGAGTGCGGCCATTCTTCACGTGATCGCCCGCAAGCTTCCCCACACGCGCCTGCTGCTGATTCTCACGGCGCGATCCAACGAGCTGCGCGCCGCCGCCGCGCCGAGCGCGCTGGCGTCCGACGCGAGCATCGAGGTGTTGCGCACGCTCGAGGTCGAGCCACTCCCGCCGGCGGCGGCGCACGGCCTGGTGGCGGGCCTGGTGGTCAAGGCCGACGGACACATCGCGGACGTGCCCGTGGCGCGCATCCTCCAGGCCGGCAACGGCAACCCGCTGGCGCTCGAGCTGCTCACCAGGGAGTGGCTGGCGCATGGGTCCGGCTCGCTCCTGGGCGATCTGGAGGCGCTCAACACGCAACCGGTCGCCAACATCGGGATTCCGCGGGCGATCGGCGCGGTGTTCGAGCGCCAGATCCGCCGGCTCGACGCGCCCACGCGGGCGGCGCTCGATCTCGCGGCCGTGCTGGGGCGCCGCCTGGCGGACCTGCCGTTGTACGAGGTGGTGGACCTCTCCCCTGCGGCGGCGGGGGAAGCGCTGTCGCGCCTCAGGGACGAGGGCGTTCTCCGCGAGGTGCAGGGCGGGCTCGAGTTCCGGAACGAGCTGATTCGGGCG
>QHUU01000021.1 GCA_003222155.1 Gemmatimonadota bacterium
TGCTCGCTCTGTCCGGGGTCGCCATCGCTGGCACGCTGGCGGGATTCGGGCCGTTCGCGCGGCCCACCTACGACGAGTCGCTGGTGCTGCTGCAGGCGTTCACGGGCGTGACGGCCGTGATGACGCTGGTGCTGGCCGCGGCGGTGGCCGAGCGGCGGGAGGCCGAGGAGCGGCTGCGCCGGCTGGCGGTCAGCGATCCCCTGACGGGGCTGTCGAACTACCGCCAGCTCGTCCACGCGCTCGAGGCGGAGATCAAGCGCTCGTCGCGCACCGACCGGCCGTTCGCGGTGGTGCTGATGGATCTCGATGGCCTCAAGACGATCAACGACCGCTTCGGCCACCTGGTGGGGAGCCTGGCGCTGCGGCGCGTGGCGGAGACGCTGCTCGGCTCGTGCCGCGGCATCGACACCGCGGCGCGCTTCGGTGGCGACGAGTTCGCCCTGGTGCTGCCGGAGACGGGCGACGCGGCGGCGTGGCACGTGGCGCGCCGCATCGCCGAGCGCGTGGCGCGCGATGGGGAGCAGCCGGTGATCTCCGTGAGCGTCGGCGTCGCCGTCCATCCCCGCGATGGGGCGTCGCTCGAAGGCCTGCTCAATGCGGCGGACCGCTCGCTGTACGACACGAAGGCGCAGCAGCGACACCGGGCACAGGCTTCCTAACCCTTTCCTTCTGCTCGTCTTAACGCGTCGCCCCGTGTCGCCCAGCCGACACTGGGGCGGTCTTGACGACCCCCGCGGCAGCGGATATATGGAACTGCACAAGCTGCGCGTGCGGGGGAAGGTTGTATGGATCGATCGCCGTCGGAGTGGGCCGACGTGGGGAAGGGTCCGCGGTGGGCCCGCATCCGCGACGCGGTGCAATCTCGCCTGCGGCGCGGCGCGTGGTATCCGGTGTTGAGCACCGGGTCGCACGCCGTCGTCGTCGATGTGCGTGGCATGCCCCTCAGCGTGCACCAGTCCTACCTCGAGCTCACCTTCGCCCGCCCCACCCGCTGGAGCATCGTGGCACGCGCAGCAGATGCGGTGATGATGCCCGAGAGCTGGGGCGCGTGGTACGCGGTGTGTCCGAGCTGCAGCGCGCGCGAGCCCGTCCGGCAGGTCAGCGGCACCATGGCGTGCACGCGGTGCGATCAGGCCTTTCACATCGACTGGAGCGAAACCGCGCCCCGGCCGGGCGAGCGGAGCCGTCCGACGCCGGCGCACCCCCACGCTGCCTGAATAGGGCGGCGCGCCCCGCCTCCTCGTTGACCCCCGGCGCCACGCTCCGGTAGCTTGTGGCGCCATGACTAGCGTCACCCGCGCGCCCGGATCGCTCACGGTCGGGCCGCTGCGTCCCGTCATCCTGCAGCTCGCCGCCCCCGCCGTGGCGATGATGGCCTGCCACTTTTGCTTCAACCTGATCGACTCGATCTGGGTGGGCCGGCTCATCGGCCCGGCGGCGCTCGCGGCCGTTTCGACCGCGGGATTCTACGTCTGGGTGCTGCTGTCGCTCGGCGAGATGGTGGAGGTGGGGCTGATCGCGGTCGCCGCCCGGCGCCATGGCGAGGGCCGCCCCGACCTCGCCGCGCGCGCCGCCGGGGCGGCCGTGCTGTACGCCCTGGGCGCGGGCACGGCGGCGTCGCTGCTCGGGTTCGCGCTCACCGGCGACCTGTTCCGCCTGATGACCGTGCCGCGGGAGGTGGCCGCGCTCGGTTACCGTTACCTCGACACGTGGCTGCTCGGCGGTCCGCTCGTGTTCGGGTTTTTCGCGATCGAGGCGACGTTCCGGGCCGCCGGCGATACGCGGACGCCGTTCGCGCTGCTCGCGGCGTCGGTGCTGCTCTCGGTCGGGCTCGACCCGTTGCTCATCGCCGGCGTGGGGCCGTTTCCCAGGCTCGGCGTCGAGGGGGCGGCCGTCGCGTCCGTGATGGTCCGCGGCGGGGGGTTTCTGATCGGCGTCGGCATCGCGCTCAAGCGCGGGCTCATCCGGCTCGACGTCCCCGACTGGCGGGCCGTGCCCACGCTGCTCCGCGTGGGCGCCCCGCTCTCCCTCGCGGGCGTGCTCCTCTCCGTGGTGTACATGTGGCTCACGCGGTACACCTCGCGCTTCGGGACCGCCGCGCTGGCGGCGCTCGGGGTAGGGCACAAGGTCGAAGGGATCGGGTTCCTCGCCATCTCGGGATTTGCGCTCTCGGCCGCGGCGCTGGTAGGGCAGAACCTGGGCGCAAACCAGGAAGCGCGCGCGCGCCGGGCGGTGCGTATGACGGTGGGCTATTGTCTCACGGTCACCGTCGCCACGGCGGCCGCGTTCCTCGCGATTCCGCGTACGCTGGTGGCGCTGTTCACGTCCGATCCCGCGGTGATCGCCGACGGGACCCTCTACCTGCGCGTGATCGCGTTCGCGCAGATCGGGCAGACGTTCGAGATCATCCTCGAGGGTGCGCTCGCGGGGGCGGGCTACACACTATGGCCGCAGATCACGAGCACCGCACTCACGCTGCTGCGCGTGCCGCTCGCCGCCTGGTGGTCGGGCACGATCGGGCTGCTCGGCATCTGGCTGGCGCTTTCCGTCACGGCCGTGGCCCGCGGTATCGCGATGACGCTGTTCTGGATCGGCGGCGCATGGCGCAGGATGGTCGTATGACAACGCGGAAGTCGGAACGCGGAACGCGGAACAGTAGGGCGGAGCTCGGTACGCGTGTTCCGCGTTCCGCGTTTCGCGTTCCGCGTTCGGTCTAGTATGGCCACCCTCATCACCCTGCTCACCGACTTCGGCCTCGCCGACAGCTACGTCGGCGAGGTGAAGGGCGTGCTGTTGTCGCAGGTGCACGGCGTGGTGCTCGCGGACATCACCCACCAGGTCCCCCCCGGCGACGTGCGCGCCGCTCAATACATCCTGTCGCGCGTGTGGCAGCGGTTTCCCCAGGGGACGGTGCACCTCGCCGTCGTGGACCCGGGCGTGGGGACCGACCGGCGTGCGGTCGCCGCGCAGAGGGCCGGGCACTTCTTTGTCGCGCCCGACAACGGCCTGCTCTCGTTCCTCCCCGCCGACGCGCACTTCGTTTCCCTGCCGGTGCCCCCGGCTGCGGCGCCCACGTTCCACGCCCGCGACCTGTTCGCACCCGCGGCCGGCCAGCTCGCGCTGGGCGCGTCGTTGTCGCACCTCGGCCAACCGATCACCGATCCGTACCGCTCCCCCCTCCCCGTTCCCCGCGTGGATGGGGGAGTGGTGGTCGGAGAGGTGCTGTACGTCGATCGTTTCGGCACGCTGATCTCGAACATCCCGGGCGACGCGGTGGAGCCCGGCGTGCGGATCAAGGTCGCCGGCACCGAGATCGGCACGCCGGCGCGCACCTTCGGCGACGTGAAGCGCGGCGTGCTCGTCGCGCTCGTCGGCAGCGGTGGAACGGTGGAGATCGCGGTGCGCGACGGCAGCGCGGCGCGACTGCTAGGAGTCGGAGTGGGAGCGGAAGTGCGGGCCTGAAGGCGTCGGAATCTTCACCTTGGCCATCACCCGCTCCACGAACCCGAACTCGGGGGCGAAGCGGGTGAGCTGCGCCAGGTCGCGGAACAGCTTGCGCTCGCCCCCGGCGGTCGCGCGACACGCGTCGCACTGCGCCAGATGCGCGTCGCGCGCGGCGGGCAACAGGCCCTCGGCCCAGAGCTCGACTTCGTCCGGGGTCAGGTGGCGGGTGTCAGGAGTCGGGGTCATCTTGGCCCAGCCTTACGGGCTTGCGAGCGCACCGGTTTCACTCCTTCCGATCGGCCAGGTAGCCCCGCAATTCGTTGCGGGCCCGGTGGATATACGTTTTCACCGTGCCCAGCGGCAGCTCCAGGATCCGGGCGATTTCCTCGTAGGAATGCCCCTCCACGTGGCGTAACAAAATGCACGATCGGTACTCCGGCCGCAGCCGCGCGATCGCGCGCTCGATCGCGCCGCCCAGCTCGCGCGCCTCGAGCTCCTGCAGCGGGGTCTCGCGTTTGTCGCCGAGCTGCAGCGCGGTGGCGCGCATCGCTTCGGGCGTCGTGGCGTGGGGCGAGCCGTCGAGCGAAAGCGTGTCGAGCTCGCGCTTGCGGAGCTGATCGATCGCCGCGTTGTTCGCGATCTTGAAGATCCAGGACGAGAAGCGGAACTGCGGGTTGTACGAGCCGAGCCCGTTCAGGACCTTGATGAACGTCTCCTGGGCGAGGTCCTCGGCGAGCCCGCGGTCACGCACCATCCGGTAGAGCAGCGAGAACACCGGCCGCTCGTAGCGGCGCACCAGCTCGCGGAACGCGGCTTCGTGGCCGCGCTTGGCCCACTCGACGACGTCCTGGTCGCTGGCGCCCGTCAGGTGGCCCGGCCTATCTTTCGCGCCTATGGCGCCCCCTGCATTCGAGGTGGCCGTGAGTCGTGTCCCCAACGCGAAGCGGTCGTACGTACGCGACATGTTCACCGCGATCGCCCCGCGCTACGACTTCCTCAATCATCTGCTGAGTCTCAACGTGGACCGCTCCTGGCGCCGCGCCGCGGTGCGGCGGCTCGCCTGGGAGCGGACGCCCGACGGCACCTACCTCGACCTCTGCGCCGGCACGCTCGACCTCGCTGCCACCCTTGCCCGCGAGCCGGCGTTCGGGGGGCGGGTGGTCGGCGCCGACTTCGTGGTTCCCATGCTCGCCCGGGGGAAGGGGAAAGCGGCGCGCGCCCGTCCCGTCGCCGCCGACGCCCTGACGCTGCCCTTCGCCGACAGCCGGTTCGACGGCGCGATGTGCGCCTTCGGGGTCCGGAACCTGGCGGACCTGGACGCCGGGTTGCGGGAGGCGCACCGCGTGCTCCGGCCGGGTGCGCGCTTCGTGGTGCTCGAGTTCACCACGCCGCGGTTCGCGCCGCTGCGCGCAGTGTACATGTTCTACTTCCGGCGCTTGCTCCCCGCGATCGGCCGGGCGGTGTCGAAACATAGGGACGCCTATACCTACCTGCCAGAGTCGGTGCTCGAGTTCCCGGACCCCGACGCATTCGCGCGCCGGCTCTCCGGCGCCGGATTCGGCGCCGTCGGCTACGAGCTGCTGACCGGCGGGATCTGCGCCCTCCATCATGGCACTCGATAGCCTGCGCGCCCTGATCGGGGCGATCGAGGCGCGGGGGGACCTCGTGCGCATCGATCACCCGGTCTCGATAAACAAAGAGATCACCGAAATCGCCGACCGCTGCATGAAGTCCCCCGGCGGGGGGCCGGCGCTGCTGTTCACGCGGCCGACGCTCGCCGGCGGGGCCCCGTCGCGCTATCCTGTGGCCGTCAACCTGTTCGGCTCGGGCCCCCGCATGGCGCTCGCCCTGGGCGTCGAATGTCTGGACGAGATCGGCGAGCGCATCGCCGCGCTGTTGAACCTCAAGGTCCCCGACACCCTGCTCGGCAAGCTCGCCATGCTGCCGCAGCTCGCCGAGGTGGCCAAGTTCCCGCCCAAGACGGCGGGCGGCCGCCCGGCGTGCCAGGAAGTGGTGATCCGCGAGCGCGACGTGGACCTGGCGCAATTCCCCGTGCCCGTGTGCTGGCCGGAGGACGGCGGACCCTACGTCACCTTGCCGGGCGTGATCACCCGAGATCCGGCCTCGGGCGTCCGCAACGTCGGGATGTACCGGATCCAGGTGATCGGGCGGAACGAGCTGGCGATGCACTGGCAGCGCCACAAGGTGGGGGCGGCGCACTGGCGCGCGATGGCGGAGCGGGGCGAGCGGATGCCGGTCGCGATCGCGTTGGGGGGCGACCCCGCCTCGATCTACGCCGCGTCGGCGCCGCTGCCACCCACCATCGACGAGTTTCTGTTCGCCGGGTTCCTGCGCCGGGAGCCGGTACGGCTCGCCAAGGCCGTGACCTCCGACCTCGAGGTGCCGGCGGAGGCGGAGATAGTGCTCGAGGGCTACATCGACCCGCGCGAGGAGCTGGTGCTCGAAGGGCCGTTCGGGGATCACACCGGTTTCTATTCGCTCGCCGACTATTACCCCAAGGTGCATGTCACCGCCGTCACGCTGCGGGCGGAGCCGATCTGGCCGCATACGATCGTGGGCCGGCCGCCGATGGAGGACTATTGGCTGGGGCACGCCACGGAGCGGATCTTCCTGCCGCTCCTGAAGCTCACTATCCCCGAGATCGTAGACATCCACATGCCGGCGGCCGGGATCTTCCACAACCTCGTGTTCGTGAGCATCGACAAGCAGTATCCCGGGCAGGCGTACAAGGTGATGAACGGGTTGTGGGGCCAGGGACTGATGTCGTTGGCCAAGGTGATCGTCGTATTCGACAAGGACGTGAACGTGCAGGATCCGCAGGAGGCGTGGTGGGTGGCGCTGAATCACATTGACCCCGAGCGCGACGTGCGATTCACCATGGGGCCGATCGACGTGCTGGATCACTCGAGCCGCGGGTTCACGTTCGGGTCGAAAATGGGAATCGACGCGACGCGCAAGTGGAAAGAGGAGGGATTCACGCGTGAATGGCCGAACCGGATCGTCATGGACGCGGAGACGAAACGGCGCGTGGACGCGATGTGGGAGGAGCTGGGGATTGACCTGGGCGGCAACGGGCGGTAGAGGGCGGCAATGGGCGCCATGACCGCGCGCGAGGGGCAGACGTTTGCAGGGGAGAGTCTGCTCACGCGGTACGCGAATTTCGTCAAGCTTCCGCATACGATCTTCGCGCTGCCGTTCGCGTTGCTCGGCATCGTCGTGGCCTCCGCGCGTGCCCCGGTCACGTGGCGGGTCGTGGGCCTGGCGACGGCCGCATTCACGTGTGCACGCTTCGTGGCCCTCGGGTTCAACCGCATCGCGGACCGGGAGCTCGACGCGAAGAACCCGCGCACCCGCGCGCGCGAGCTGCCGTCGGGGCGGCTCACGCTGCGGCAGGCCTGGATCGCCGTCGCCGGGGCGGCGGCGCTGTTTCTCTGGACCGCGTGGGCGCTGAACCCGCTGTGCTTCGCGCTCGCGCCGCCGGCGCTGCTGTTCCTAGCGGCCTACAGCTACGCCAAACGGTTCACGCACTGGTCGCACCTCTGGCTCGGTCTCGCGGACGGGATCGCCACGCCGGCGGGGTATCTCGCGGTCACGGGACGGTGGAGCGAGCCCTGGTGGCTGCTTCCCGCGGGCGCGCTGGCGGTGACGTTCTGGGTGGGCGGCTTCGACGTGTTCTACGCGCTGCAGGACGAGGCGTTCGACCGCGCGGAGCGGCTCCAGTCGCTCGTGGTGCGTTTCGGGCAGGCGCGCGCCATCCTGGTCGCCAAGCTGCTGCACGGACTCGCGCTCGTCGGGCTGGTCGTGTTCGGCGCCGGCGCCCACCTCGGGGTCGCGTACTATAGCGGCGTCGCCGTCGGGGCCGTGCTGATCGCGTGGGAGCACCAGCTCGTCAAGCCGGGAGACCTGTCGCGGCTCAATGCGGCGTTTTTTACCGCGAACGGCGTCGTGAGCATCGTGGTGTTCCTGGGCGCCCTCGTGGACCGGGTGCTGTGAAACGCGGAACGCGGAAGTCGAAACGCGGAACAGACGGGCCAGCGCCGATCGCGCCTGTTCCGCCTTCCGCGTTTCGCGTTCCGCGTTCTCCGCCGCCCCCCCGCCCGCCGGCGCACCCGAAGCGCTCTCCCGCACCGAATAGGCGAGGGCGATGACCAAGCTTCCGGTGATCCTCGCCATCACCGGCGCTTCCGGCGCGCCCTACGGCGTGCGGCTGCTCGAGTTGCTCGCGCTGCACCAGGTGCCCGTCTGGCTGTTGATCTCGACGCACGGCTGGCGCCTGCTCGCGGAGGAGTGCGGCATCACGGACGACCGCGGACTCAAGCAGGTGACCGGCGGCGACTGGACCAGCGTGCGGGTGTTCGACGACAAGGACCGCGGCGCCGAGCCGGCGTCGGGCTCGGCGAAAACCGCGGGAATGGTGATCTGCCCCTGCTCCATGGGTACCGTGGCCGCGATCGCGCACGGCACGAGCCGCAGCTTGATCGAGCGCGCCGCCGACGTCGTGCTCAAGGAGCGCCGCACGCTGGTCCTGGTGCCGCGCGAAACCCCCCTGTCGCTCGTGCACCTGCGCAACCTGACGCTTGCCACCGAGGCGGGCGCGATGGTCCTGCCGGCGGCTCCGGCTTTCTACCACAAGCCGCAGCAGGTGCGCGACCTGGTCGATTTCGTGGTGCAGCGGGTGCTCGACCACCTGGGCATCGAGGTCGCACTGGTCAAGCGCTGGGAAGGCAACGGATAGTTGCACGACGCTACGACGCCACGTTGTAAGAGGGTGCAGTGAGAGTCGGGGTCATCTCGGATACACATGGGTTCCTGCGGCCCGAAGTGTTCGACGTGTTCGAGCACGTCGATCACATCCTGCACGCGGGCGATGTCGGGAAGCCCGAGATCCTGATCGAGCTCGAGGCGATCGCGCCGGTGACGGCTGTCTACGGGAACGTGGACGGGCCCGAGCTGCGCGCGCGCCTGACGCAGGTGGCCGAGGTCGAGCTCGAGGGGTTCGTCGTCGTGGTGACGCACGGCGACCAATTCGGTCATCCGACTCCTGCGGCGCTGCACGAGGCGTTTCCCAAGGCCGAGATCATCGTGTACGGGCACAGCCACAAGCCGCTGCTCGAGCTGGTGGATCGGACGGTGACCGTGATGAATCCCGGCGGGGCGGGGGGGCCGCGCTTCGGGATCGCGCCGAGCGTCGGCGTTATGGAGCTCGAGGCGGGGATCCCGCCGCGGGGGCGGCTGGTGCCGCTGCCTTAGGCCCCCGCTCCACCACGCGCGCCATCACCGGCGCCCCCGGCGCGAGCAGCTCCAGGCCGCCCACCACGACCTGCTCGCCCGCGTTCACGCCTTTCGTGACCTCGACGAATCCTGGGGTGCGGACGCCCAGCTCGACCTGGCGGCGGTTGGCCTTCCCCTCGACCACGACCCAGACGGCGTTGGCCCCCTCGGCCGGCACTACAGCTTCCTCGGGGATGACGATCGCCTTGGGGCGCACGGCGGTCACCAGGTGCGCCTCGATGAACATCCCGGGCTGTAGCAGCCGGGCGGGATTGGGCACGCGCGCCTTGACGAGGATCGTCCGGCCCGGCAGTTGCACCACCGGGTCCACGAAGTCCACCTGTCCGGTGAAGTCGCGACCCGCGATGGCGGCGACGCGGAACGACACCTCCTGTCCCGGCTTCAAGTCTCGCGCGAACCGCTCCGGTACCTGGAACGCCGCACGCTGCGGGTTCACCGTGTGCAGCGACACGAGCTTCGTGGTGTTGGTGACGTAGTCGCCC
>QHUU01000092.1 GCA_003222155.1 Gemmatimonadota bacterium
CGAGCTTCGTGGTGTTGGTGACGTAGTCGCCCAGGCTGACGTAGCGCTGTCCCACCGCCCCGGCGAACGGTGCCCGCACGGTCGTGCGGTCGAGCCGGATGCGCTGCAGGTCGTACTGCGCCTGGGCGCCGCGGGCCTCGGCCTCGGCCTTTTCGAGATCGGCGGCCGACGAGGCGTTCTGCTGCACCAGCTCCTTGGCGCGCGCCAGGGCCTGCTGGGCGAGATCGCGCTGGGCCTCGAGCTGGGCGACCTGGGCCTTGAGCTGAGCGTCGTCCACCTTGAAGAGCGGCGTTCCCTGGTCGACCTCCTGGCCCTCGCGCACCGGGATCTCGACGATCCGCCCGTCCACCTCGGGGCGGAGATCGATCGCCTGCACCGCTTCGATCTGGCCGGTCGCCGCGATCTCGTCGCGCACCGTGTCCACGCGTGCGACCGCGACCTCGACCGGCATGCCCATGGGCGCGCCGCCTCCGAAGCCCGCCGCTCCGCCGGCTTTACCCTTCTTGCAGCCGCCGATGGCGACCACCGCACCCGCGACAATTGCGCACCACGCACCACGCGTCATGTTCGTCACACTCATTTCTGTTGCGGTTCGGGAAAGAGGCGCCGGCCGAGGATGGTCTCGAGCGCCGCCAGGACGAGTCGCGTCGCATAGCGCGCCTGCACCAGGGCCGCTTCGGCATCGTCCAGGTCGGCCTGCGCTTTGAGCAGGTCGAGGATCGTGGTAGCGCCCGTTCGGTAGCGGGCTTGCTGCACCCGGTAGTTCTCGCGCGCCACCTGCACCTGCTCGCCCGCGAGGTCGGTGGTGGCGCGGACCGTCGTGAAACCGTCATAGGCTGCGACGACGTCACGCCGCACCGAACGCTCGGCGGAATCGCGCACTGCCCGGAAGACGTCCCGGGTCACGCGCGCCTGACTGATCAAGGTCAGCCGCTGGAAGTTGTCCCATATCGGGAGCGTCACGGTCAGAGTCAGTTGTGTGAACTTGGCGCTCGTCGGGTAGAAGCGGTTGTCGTACCCGATCCCGACCCCCGTCAGACTGAGGCGTGGCAGGAGGGTGCCCAGCCGGCTTCGGAAGATCGCCGCGGCCTGGCGTTCGTTGGCCCGCGCCAGCCGGTAGGCCGGCCCTCGGTTCGCTGCCTCGTCCACCGCGGCCTCGAGCGTCACGGGCAGAGCACTGGGCAGGATGCTGTCGAGCGGAACGGCATCGATCGGGCCGGCCTCACCCACCCGGCTTCCGAGCGTGAGCCGCGCGACCCGCACCCCGCCTTCCTGCTGCACCAGACCCACGCGCGCCCGACTCAGCTCGAGTCGGAGCTGCAGCGAGTCAGTCTGTACCGCGGCCCCGGACGTCACCCGCGCTCGCGCGACCGCGAGCTGCTGCTCGGCGCGCTGGACCCGTTCCCGCGCGACGCGCAGGAGCTCGGTGCCCGCGAGCACGGCGTAGTAGGCTGCCTCGGTGAGGAGAGCGGAGATGAACCGCGCCTGGAGCTCCCCGGCGTGGGCCCCGTCCAGCGCCGCCGCCGAGCGCGTAAGCTCGGCAACTTTCTGTCCCCCCGTGAAGAGGTCGTAGCGCAAGCCCACCTGAGCCGAGACGGCGTACGACTCGGGCTTGAGCGTTCCGAAGTTGAAGAACTGTGGGATGTTCTTCGTTGCGTCCGTCTCGACGGCTACAGCCGGAAGCAGGAACACCGCGAACGCGCTGCGTCGCGCCCACCGGGCGTTGTCCACCTGGCCGAGCGCCGCGACGTAGTTCGGGTCGAGCCCCGTGGCCCGGCGCAGCGCCTCGGCGAGGGTCACGGTCGGCAGCGAGTCGCCCGGAATCGACGGGACCGCGGCCGCCTGCAGCTGGAGCAGCGCGAGCAGGGCCAGCATCAGTCGGCCTCCACCGGTCGTGCCACACGCACGCCGCTTCGCTGGCGCGCCGTCAGGCGGTCCAGCAGCACGTACCCAACGGGTACCACGAACAACGTGAGCACCGTGGAGAAGAAGATGCCGCCCACGATCGCGTAGCCGAGTGGCCGGCGCGACGTCGAGCCAGCGCCGATCCCGATCATGACCGGGATCGCGCCCATGATGGTCGCTACCGACGTCATGAGAATCGGCCGCAGTCGGATGCGGCCGGCCTCGACGACGGCGGCGAGTGTGTCCAGCCCGCGTCCCTTGAGCTGGTTCGTGTACTCGACCAGGAGGATCGAGTTCTTGGTCACGAGGCCGATCAAGAGGACCATGCCAATCTCGCTGTACAGGTTGATCGTCCCTCCCGGGCGATGCAGCAGAGCGGCCAGGAGCAGCGTCGCGAGCGCGCCGGTCACCGCGAGTGGGACGGCGAGCAACACGGTGAGCGGGTGCACCAGCGACTCGAACTGCGCGGCGAGCACCATGAACACGACCAGCAGCGCCACGCCGAAGGCGAAATAGAGCGCGCCACCGCTCTCTCGGAACTCGCGCGAGTCGCCCGCCAGCGCCGTCGTGCTTCCCGGGGGCAGTACCCGCCGCGCCAGGCGATCGAGTGAATCGAGCGCCTCACCTTGGGCGAACGGGGGGATCAGGGATGCCGACAGCGTAAACGACGGCACCCGGTTGAAGTGGTTGATCTGCCTCGGGCCCACACCCTCCTCGACCTTTGCCAGGGCGCCCAGCTGCACCAGCTGTTGCCCTCGTCCCCGCAGGTAGATCCCCGACATGTCGCTCGGGGTGGCCCGGTCGTTGCGATCGAGCTGTACCATCACGTAATACAGCTTGTCGTTCCGGGTGAACGTGCTGACCCGACGGCCACCGAGGAAGGTCTGCAGGGCGGCCGCGACGTCGCGCACGGGAACGCCGAGGTCCTCCGCGCGGTCCCGGTCGAAGGTGACGCGCAACTCCGGCTTGTTGAAACGCAAGTCGGTGTCGATGTTCGTGAGACCCTTGATGGCGCGCGCCTGCGGCACGAGTGTGTCCATGGCCTGCGCCAGCCGCGCGATGTCGGGATGCTGCACCACGAACTGCACCGGCTGGCTGAACCCGAGCGCGCCCGGGCTGTACGGGAACGCCTGGATGCCGGCGATCCCGAACAGCTGGGGGAACAGCATGCCGACGAGCTGCTGGACGCTATTCTTGCGTTCGCTCCAGTCTTTGAGGATGACGCCGACAAACGCCCGGTTGACGCCCCCGGCGAATCCGCCGATGATCGTGAAGTACCCCTGGACCCCCGGGGTCTTGCCGATGATCTGCTCGACCTGCCGCACGTAGCCGTCCGTGTATTCGAGCGATGAGCCCTCGGGCGCGAATGCCACCACCAGGAAGAACCCGCGGTCGTCGTCGGGAATCAGCTCTTGCTGGAGGCTCTTGTAGAACACGAACGCCAGGGCCACCGTCACGACCGTCCCGACCACCACCACGCCTCGATGCCGCAGCGCGGTCTGCAGCAGCTTCGCGTAGCGCTCGGCGATGGCATTGAACCCTGCCTCCAACATCTTGAAGACCGCCCCATGCTCGTGCGGCACCCGCAGCACCTTGGCGCACAGCATCGGCGTCAACGTGAGCGCGACGAATCCCGAAATCACCACGGCCCCGGCGACCGCGATCCCGAACTCGCTCAACAGCCGTCCCGTCGAGCCGCGCAGGAACCCCAGCGGCGTGAACACCGCGACCAGCGCGATGGTCGTCGCGATCACGGCGAAGCCGATCTCGTTGGTGCCGTTGACCGCGGCCTGCTCCGGCGCCTCGTGCAGCTCCTCCTGGTGCCGGTAGGCGTTCTCGAGCACAATGATGGCGTCGTCCACCACGATGCCGATGGCGATCGTGAGCGCGAGCAGGGTGAAGTTGTTGATCGAGAATCCCAGGAAATACATGATCGCGAACGTCGCCACGATCGACGCCGGGATCGCGAGCCCCGGAATCACGGTCGCCCGCAGGTTTCGCAGGAAGACGAAAATGATCAGCACGACGAGAATGGCCGCGATCAGCAGCGTCAGGCGCGCGTCGTTGATCGAGTGGGTGACGAACACGGACCCATCGAATGCGGTTTCGAGCTTCACGCCCGGGGGCAGCATCTGCTGGATGCCGGGGATGGCCTCGCGAATGCGTCGCGCCACGTCGATGAGGTTCGCTTTCGACTGCCGGACCACGCCGATGGCGACGGCGGGATTTGCATTGTAGCGGAAGATCGAGCGAGTGTCCTCGGGCGCGAGCTCGACGTGCGCCACATCCTTGAGCTTGATGACCTGCCCGCCCTGACTCGTCACGACCAGCTCCCCGAATTCCCGCGGGTTCTTCAGCTCGCCCAGGGACCGCACCGAGAACTCCCGCCGCGTCGATTCGATGCGGCCGGCCGGAATCTCGACGTTGCGCGCGGTGATCGCGCTCTCCACGTCCTGCACGGTGAGGCCCCGTGCCGACAGCTGGTCGGGCTGTACCCACACCCGCATCGCGAAGCGCCGCTCGCCGAACACCCCGGCGCTGCCGACACCCGCCAGACTCTGCAGCCGCGCTTTGACCAGCCGGTCGGCCACGTCGGACAACTGCATCAGGTCGTAGTTCGGGCTGCTCAGGGCCAACCAGAAGAATGGTTGGGCGTCGGCCTGCTGCTTCGCGATCACCGGCTCGAGCACGTCGACCGGCAGCCGCCCCCGCACCCGCGATACCTTGTCGCGCACGTCCTGCGCGGCGATGTCGACGGGCCGGTCGAGGTTGAACTCCAGGATGATCTGGCTGTTCTCCTCCGAAGAGGAGCTCGACAGCGTGCGCAGTCCCTGGATCGTGGACAGCTCCTCCTCGAGCACGTCGGTCACCGCGGTTTCGACGACCTGCGCGTTGGCGCCGGGTAGGGTGGTCGAGACCGAGATGATCGGAGGATCGATGTCCGGCAGCTCGCGCACGGAGAGACGCGCGTAGCCGATGACGCCGAACAACACGAGGGCGGCCGAGATCATGCTGGCCAGGACCGGGCGACGGATCGAGGTTTCGGAGAGTTTCATAGGCCCGAAAATTAACCGAATAAGGTGATCCCGGGAGTAGGGCCCGGGTGTCAGGAAACGGTAGACCCGTCGTTCACCAGCTGTCTCCTCTACGACGATTTTGCCCCCGGGATTCCGACAAGCTCCGTTGAGCACGTTGCGGGAGGACGCGACGTGAGGCAGGCGTGCGATACGGCGTGCGCGTTCGCCACGCCCGGCCGCTGGGATCCGCACCAAACGTCACAACCGCGCCGCATGGCGCGGGCGCGTCAGGGGGCACCGGGTTTGCACCGGTGCGCGTCACCCCAACGCGCGAGGCGTATCCCCCATGCGTCGCTTGCTCCCGGTCTGTCTCCTCTTAGTCATGGCGGTTCCGCAGGCCTGCCACCGCGATGAGGTCACGGCGCCGCGCGCGTCCGCAGCGGCGGGGGGCGCAGACCCGTCCACGTCGCGCATTGCGTTCGTGAGCACCCGGGACGGCAACCGCGAGATCTACGTGATGGCGTCGGACGGGTCGGCACAAACGCGGTTGACGAACGTTCCCGAATGGGATTATCAACCGAGCTGGTCCGTCGACGGGAGCCGGATCGTATTCGTCAGCCAGCGAGGCCATTGCGACTGCCTCTACGTCATGGCCCCTGATGGATCGGCGGTGACGACGCTGACGCACCACGACTCCTGGTGGGGCGACCAGCGGCCCACGTGGTCGCCCGACGGGCAAGCGATCGTGTTCACGCGATTCCTTGCCGACAACGTCGACGTCTACCGGGTCGCAGCAGACGGGTCGGGAGAAACAGCGCTGACACACACCAGCTTCCACCGGGGCGCCGAAGAGCCGCGTTGGTCGCCGGACGGAAGTCAAATCGTGTTCTCGACTTCGCAGGATGACGACACCGAGATCTACGTGATGAACGCGGACGGGTCGGCGCCAACGCGGTTGACGAACGTCCCGGGTATCGATGAGCAGCCAAGCTGGTCTCCCGACGGGAGCCGGATCGCGTTCACCAGCCATCGGGACGGCAACGCCGAGATCTACGTGATGAACGCCGACGGGTCGGCGCAGACGCGGCTCACGAACACCGCGGCGGAGGATCGTTCGCCGCGGTGGTCTCCGGACGGACGCCACATCGCGTTCACGAGCGATCGGGACGGCAACGTCGAGATCTACACGATGAACGCGGACGGCTCGGCGCAGATGCGGTTGACGACCGCCTCGGGTGCCGATGAGGAGCCGAGCTGGTCCCCCGACGGGACGCGGATCGCCTTTACGAGTCACCGCGATGGCAACGCCCAGATCTACGTGATGAACGCCGACGGCTCCGGGCAGTCACGGCTCACGAGCGACGCGGCGGAAGACACGGACCCGACGTGGTCGCCCGTCGATTACCACCCGGGTCACTCGCCCGCCCACGTCGGATTCATCGTTCAACCCGCGGCGGTGGTCAACGCCAACGCCGCCATCTCGCCCGCGATCCAGGTCACAGTGACGGACGCGTCCTGGGGCGCGGTCTCTGGAGGCGTCGTGCAGATCGCGATCGGGACGAGCCCGGCTCCCGGGGCCACGCTTTCGGGGACCACCAAGGCCAAGCTGGTCGACGGCGTGGCGACCTTCAACGACCTGCGCATCGATCAGCCGGGGCGCGGCTACACGCTCGTGGCCAGGGCGGGCCCCGCGTCCGGAACGAGCAGCGGGTTCGCGGTGGCGGGCGCGCCGGCCCAGCTGGCCTTCCTGTCCCAGCCGCCGGCGACCACCGAAGGTGCCGTAGCCATGGCGCCCGCCGTGCGCCTCGCGGTTCAGGATGCCCTCGGCACCACAGTACCGGGCGCGACGTCCGCGGTGACGGTTGCGCTCGGGGCCAACCCCACGGCCGCCACGCTCACGGGCACGACGACCGTGCAGGCGGTCAACGGGATCGCGATATTCGGCGACCTGGGCGTCGACCGCCCCGGGAGCGGGTATACCGTGACGGCCAGCGCGGCTGCGCTCGCGGGGGCCGCGAGTACGCCCTTCAGCGTCCGACTCACGTTCATGACGGTGGATGCCGGCGGGAGTCCGTTCGACGCGAACGATCCCGCGACGAGCAGCACGTGCGCTGTGACCACGAGCGGCGCGGCGTACTGTTGGGGGTCCAACTACCACGGCAAGCTAGGCGATGGAACGACGACATCGGCGACCAGCCCCGTGCTGGTAGCGGGCGGCCTTCGGGTCTTTGCGGTGAGCGTCGGTGCGGGTGAGGCATGCGGCGTGACCACCAGCCGCGCGGCATACTGCTGGGGCCAGGGCGCGCTCGGCGACGGGACCACGCTGGGGGATTGGCGAACCACGCCGGTGCCGGTGTCCGGGGGGCTTACGTTCGCGGGGGTGAGCGCCGGCGATGCCCACATCTGCGGGGTGACCAGCGGCAGCGCTGCGTACTGCTGGGGTTTCAACGGCACCGGCGAACTGGGCGACGGGAGCACGACGACCCGCTTGAGCCCAGCGTCCGTTGCGGGCGGCCTCAGTTTCGCGGGCGTGAGCGCCGGGTCGTTCCGGACCTGCGGCGTGACGAGGAGCGGCGCTGCGTACTGTTGGGGCCAGGGACCGACCAGTCCCGTGCCGGTGGCACCCGATCTCAGCTTCACGACCGTCAGCGCCGGATCCGGACACACGTGCGGCGTGACGACCGGCGGCGCGGCCTACTGTTCGGGCGCCAACGGCTCCGGGCAGCTCGGCGACGGGACCACCACGGCACACGGGAGTGCCGAACCTGTCGCCGGCGGCCTCACGTTCAGCACGATCGACGTCGGACTCGCCTTCACGTGCGGTGTGACGACCGGCGGCTCGGCATACTGCTGGGGCAACAACGCGAGCGGCCAGCTGGGTGACGGCACTACGACGGCCCGGACGAGCCCCGTGCCCGTGGCGGGCGGGTTGGCCTTCGCTGTGGTGAGAACCGGATGGACACACGCCTGTGGTGTGACCACGGGCGGGGCCGCGTACTGTTGGGGTGAAAACCGGCATGGCGAGCTCGGCAACGGGACGACGACCTCGAGCTCGACGCCGGTGCAGGTAGTGCAATAGGCGCGAGGGCCTGCAGGCTCGGCTCGTGGCGCGTTGCGGCGTGGCTCGCCCTGCTGGCGTTCGTCCTGCCAGCCTGCCAACGCAACGAGGCGACGGCACCAGCGTCGGGCGGGACCGCCCAGCCCGCGAATAGTACGGCCACGCAACTCGGCTTTGTCACACAACCGCCCGCGAACGTCGACGCCGACGTCGTCATGGCACCTCCGGTGCAAGTCGCCGTGCAGGACTCGGTGGGCAACACCGTCCAGGGCGCGACGGACACCGTGACCCTGGCGCTTGCGGCGAACTCGACCGGTGGCGCCCTCTCGGGCACGATGACTGCGGCGGCGGTCGACGGCATCGCGACGTTCGGGGACCTGCGCGTCGATCGGCCCGGGACCTACACGCTCGTCGCCACGGCGCCCGGTCTCACGGCGGACACGAGCGCGCCGATCGCCGTCCACCTCACGTTCGCCGCAGTGAGCGCCGGCGGAAGCCACACGTGCGCCGTCACACCCCGGGGCCGGGCGTACTGCTGGGGCTCGAACAGCTCCGGCCAGCTGGGGGACGGAACCACGCTCGCCAAGACCACCCCGGTACCCGTGTCGGGCGGCATCCGCTTCGCGACGATCAGCTCGGGAGAGAACCACACCTGCGGCGTCGCCGCGACCGCGGGGGCGTACTGTTGGGGTGCCAATTTCTGGGGCCAGCTCGGGGGCGGGACGGGCATCCCGCAAACGAGCCCGGCGCGCGTGGCAGGGGGTCTCGACTTTAAGGTGGTCGGGGCCGGGGGTGCGCATACCTGCGGCGTGACCACGTCCGGAGCGGCGTACTGTTGGGGAGACAATTTCGCGGGCCAGCTCGGCAGCGGGGACACCGGTGGAGCATCGCTGACTCCTGTGGCGGTTGTCGGCGGGCTCACCTTCACGAGCGTGAGTGCGGGAGCCGGGTACAGTTGCGGCCTGACGACGGCTGGTGCCGCGTCTTGTTGGGGCTCGAACAGCGACGGCCGCCTGGGCGATGGCACGATGCTCGGCCGGTCCATGCCGGGGCCCGTCGTGGGGGTCATCGGCCTCGCTGCGGTGAGCGCCGGGGCTCGCCACGCGTGCGCGGTGACAACCGGCGGCATGGCGTATTGTTGGGGCGCCAACAACGCCGGCCAGCTCGGCGACGGGACCACCACGTCCCGAGCGATCCCGGTCCCGGTCTCGGGCGGGCTCCACTTCGCGGTGTTGGACGGCGGAGGGGGGCACAGCTGCGGCGTGCTCCCGAACGGAGCGACCTACTGCTGGGGGGATAACAAGTACGGTCAATTGGGCGACGCCACCCGCACCGGGCGTGCGAATCCCGCCCCGGTCGCAGGTGGGCTCGACTTCGTCGCCGTCAGCGCCGGACTGGCGCACGCCTGCGGCCTGACGTCCGGCGGCACCCCGTATTGCTGGGGACTGAACAACTACGGTCAGCTCGGCAACGGGACGACGACCTCGAGCTCGACGCCCGTGCCGGTGCTGCAATGAGCGCCCGCTAGCGCTGGCAGCGCGGACAGAACGTCGTGGCTCGCAGGTCGATCGTGTGTGTAGTGACCAGCTTCTTGCCGCACTGCACGCACGGCTCGCCGCCGCGGCCGTATACCTTCAGCTCGAACTGGAACCTGCCTTCCTCCCCGGTCCCGGTGCGGTAGTCGCGCACCGTCGTCCCCGACGACGCCACGGCGCGCTGCAGCACACCGGTCACGGCCGCGTGCAGGCGCGCGAACTCGGCGAGCGACAGCTTGTCGGTTGGCTTCGACGGATCGACCCCTGCTTCGAAGAGCGCTTCGTTGGCGTAGATGTTGCCGACGCCGGCGATCCGGCGCTGGTCCATAATCGTCTTCTTGATCGCGGCCCGCGTCCCTTTCAACCGCTCCGCGAACACGAACGGCGTGAAGGTCTCCTCTAACGGCTCGGGTCCGATACGGCCTGTGTAGGCGTCCCATCCCTTTTCGTCGAGCAGCCAGACGGTGCCCAGGCGGCGCACGTCGCGGTACACCAGCAGACGACCGTCGTCGATGGTACACGTGAGCACGGCGTACTTCGCTTCGTCGCGGGTGAGCGCTCGGTCGTATACCACCAGCGAACCGGTCATGCGGGGCTGTACGATCAACCGGTGGCCGCTGGCGAGCCGAAACACCGCGTGCTTGGCGCGGCGGATCACTTCCTCGATCGTGTTGCCCCGCAGCGTGCGCAGCAGGCGCGGCTTCGACACCCGGCGCAGCACGTCCGTCTTGGCCAGGCGGGCACGCGCGATCCGGTAGCCCTCGAGCCGCGGGGCCAGCTCCCGGACGATCGTTTCAACCTCAGGGAGCTCCGGCACGCTCGGTCGTTCTCCTGATCTGGCGCCAGCCGATGTCCCTCCGGTACGCCTTCCCGTCGAAGCCGATCAGCTCGCATCCCCGCGTGCTCTGCTCGCGCGCCGCCGCCACCGTGTCCCCCAGCCCCGTCACTGTGAGCACGCGCCCCCCCGCCACGCGCAGCGTGCCGTCGGCATCGCGCGCTGTGCCCGCCTGGAACGCGAGCGTTCCGGGCTCGAGATCGCGCGGCACCACGATCGCGCCTCCGAGCCGGGGCGTGTCGGGATACCCGGGCGCCGCGAGCACCGTGGCGACGGCGGCCCGACTCGCCGACAGGATCGCCTCCCGTGGCTTCCAGGCGCCGAGCGCGATGTCGCGGAGGTGCGCCGTGATACCGGGAAGCACCGGGACCAAGGCCTGGGTCTCCGGGTCTCCGAAGCGGCAGTTGAACTCGAGCACGTAGGGTGTGCCGTCGGCCGCCAGCATGAGGCCGGCGTACAGCACGCCCTGGTACGGGGCACCGCGCGCCGCCAGCTCTTGCAGCGCGGGCTCGAGGACCTGACGGCGGACCCGCTCCAGCAGACCGTCGGTGGCGATGCTCACGGGGCAGTACGCGCCCATCCCGCCTGTATTGGGCCCGGTGTCGCCCTCGCCCAGCCGCTTGTGGTCCTGAGCGGCGGGCAGGACCACGAGCTGCTCGCCGTCGGTGAGCGCCAGGACGGAGAGCTCTTCACCTTCGAGGAACTCCTCCACCACCACCTCGCGGCCGGCGTCGCCGAACGCTCCCCCCGCGAGCATGGCGTGCACCGTGCGGGCCGCCTCGTCCCGCGTGGCGCACACGACGGCGCCCTTGCCCCCTGCGAGCCCCGAGGCTTTGACCACCAGCGGCTCCGCGTGCCGCTTGAGGTAGGCGAGAGCCGGATCGAGCGCGGTGAAGCTGCGGCTCGCGGCGGTGGGGATGCGGGCCTGCCCCATCACGTCCTTCGCGAACGCCTTGGACGACTCGATGCGCGCGGCGGCCTGGCTGGGTCCGAAGACGGGATGGCCCGCGGCCCGCAGCCGGTCGGCTAGCCCGGCGGCGAGCGGCGCCTCCGGGCCGACCACGGTGAAGTCGATGTGGTGCCGACGCACCGCTTGGACGAGGTCGTCCATGGCGGTGACGTGGATGTCGAGGTTGGTGCCGAGCTGCGCCGTGCCGGGGTTGCCGGGGGCGGCGAACAGGTCGGCGTCGGGGGTGTCGCGCTTCAGCGCCCAGCAGAGCGCGTGCTCGCGGCCGCCCCCGCCGACGACCAGGACTCTCACTTCTTCTTGAAGGCGTCCGAGAAGGCCTGCGCGGCCCGCTTGGCGGTGTCCACCACGTCGTCCACCACGGCCTTCGCTTCCTTCATATAGTGCTCGCGGGCCTCGTCGATGTCCCTGTCCACGGGCCGGGCTTGGGCCTCGGGCCCGCGGCGGGTGTACTCGCCGCGCAACACCCGGTCGTAGTGCCCTTCTTCGATCCAGCGTTGCAGCTCCGCGGCTCTCACCGTATTGAACGGATGGGTGCGTCCCAGCACCCCCAGGATCTTGAAGATGCGGTCGAGCGCCCCGCCTGCGGCCTCGTACTCTCTGGCCTGGGCGAGGAAGGCGTTCAAATCCATCTGCGACATGTCGCCCCCGCCCGCGAACTTGAGGTTGACGCGCAGCGACGCCGTGGGATCCTGGCAGGCAAGCAGCCCTGCCCGGTCGGACGAGAGCTCGCTCTTGCGGAACCACTCGAGCAGCGCGAGCTGGATCGGCAGGATGGCGATGCCGGCGAGGAACGGCAGGGCGCCGAGGCTCACGTTGAGAATGAGCACGAGGATCGTGTGGTACAGCGCGTGCCCGCTCATGACGTGGCCGAGCTCGTGGCCCAGTACGTTCCGCAGCTCGTCGTCGTCCAGCAGCTTCAAGGTGCCCGAGTTGATCACGATGAACGGCTTGTCCATGCCGAACGCGCCGGCGTTGGCGAACGGTGTTTGCGACACGAACAGCTCGGGCCGGTCGGACCAGTCCATCGAGGTCAGCACCTCCGTGTAGAGCTGGTTGAGCCGAGGAAACTGGGTCGGGCCCACGCGCACCGCGTCCGCCTGGAAGATCAGTCGCACGCCGCGCTCGCCGATGAAGCCGTAGATCTTCTTCACGACCTCGTCGAACCCGGGCACGGAGCGCAGGGACTGCAGGGCCGCGCGGTCGGCGGGATGTTCCCACGTGACCGGAGCGATCTGGGTGAGGATCCTGCGCGGACGCGCCGCGGGGAGGCTGGTGGACTCGGTCATACGATGCTCCTGCTCAAAGAATGTAGGCCCGCACTACGGCCGAACCTGTTTCGTGTTTCGCGAGTGAACTCGCGACTCGGCCCTCCGCGCTGTCACGCCGTGTCCAGCGCCTGTTCCAGGTCCGCGATCAAGTCGTCCACGTCTTCGATCCCGACCGAGAGGCGCACCAGGCTGTCGGTGAGTCCCAGGGCGCGCCGCATCTCCGCGGGCACGCTGGCGTGGGTCATCGAAGCCGGGTGCCCGATCAGGCTCTCCACACCCCCCAGCGACTCGGCCAGCGCGAAAATGCGGGTGCGCTCGGCGAACCGCTTGGCCCGCTCGAGCGAGCCCAGCTCCAGGGAGATCATCCCGCCGAACCCCTTCATTTGCCGGCAGGCCAGCTCGTGCTGCGGGTGCGACGGCAGTCCCGGATAATAGACGCGCTCGACCTTGGGATGCTTCGCGAGCCACTCCGCGATGCGGCGGGCGTTGGCGTCGTGCTGGCGCATGCGCAGCGCCAGCGTCTTGGTGCCGCGCAAGGCGAGCCAGCAGTCGAACGGCCCCGGCACCGCCCCCGACGCGTTCTGGATGAACCCGAGGCGCTCCGCCAGGGCGCCGCTGTTCGTGACGAGCATCCCGCCCACCATGTCGCTGTGGCCGTTCAGGTACTTGGTGGTCGAGTGCAGCACGATGTCGGCGCCCAGCTCCAGCGGTCGCTGGAAGTAGGGTGTGGCGAAGGTGTTGTCGACCACGAACAGGGCGCCGGCCTTGCGGGCCACCTCGCCGGCGGCGGCGAGGTCGCACAACCGCATCATGGGGTTCGTGGGCGTTTCGGCGTAGATCATCTTCGTCTGGGGGGTCACGGCCGCGGCCACGTTGCGCGTGTCGCTGGCGTCGACGAAGCTGAACTCGAGTCCCACGCGGGACCAGATGAGGGTCATCTGCCGGTGCGTGCCGCCGTACACGTTGTCGCCGCTGACCACGTGGTCGCCCGCGGCGAGCAGCTTCAGCACGCCGTCCACGGCGGCGAGTCCCGACGCGAACGCGAAGCCGTGGCGCCCGCCTTCGAGCGCCGCGACGTTCCGCTCGAGCGCTTCGCGCGTCGGGTTGCGGGTGCGGGCGTATTCGTAGCCCTTGTGCCGCCCCAGGCCGTCCTGGACGTAGGTGGACGTCTGGTAGATGGGCGTCATCACGGCGCCGGCGAGGGGGTCGGCGATTTTCCCGGCGTGCACGGCGCGGGTTGCAAAGCGCGTCGCCAGGTCGTCGCGCGAGATCTCGGTCATGGCGGGAACGTAAGGGCGCCTTTCGCGCCGAGCAAGCGACTACTACGTTACGCCGACGATGCCCCAGCCGAATGCGGTCAAGTGCCTGGTCGTCGACGACGAACCGCGGCTGCGCCGTGTCCTGGTGCGGCTGCTCGAGGGCGAGGGCTTCACGTGCGCCGAAGCGGGGTCCGGCACGGAGGCGCTGGAGATGCTGCACCAGGAGCAGGTGCCGCTCGTTATCTCCGACCTGCGGATGCCCCAGATGGACGGGGTGGGGCTGCTGCGCGAGATCATCGCCAAGTGGCCGGACACCGCCGTCATCGTGGTCACGGCCGTGGCCGAGGTGGAGAGCGCCGTCGCCTGCCTGCAGCTGGGCGCGCTCGACTACGTCGCCAAGCCGTTCCACCTGGACGAGGTGCGGGCCCGCGTGATGCAGGCGCTCGACAAGCGGCGCCTGAAGATGGAGCTGGAAGACTACCGCCATAACCTGGAACAGCGAGTGCAGGAGCAGGCCCGGCGGATCGAGGAGCTGTCGCTCGAGCGGCTGCAGGCGCTGGTGCACTTCCTCGAAGAAAAGGACCCCTATACCCGCGGGCACTCGGTGCGGGTCGCGAATTACTCGACCCGGATCGCCCGCGAGATGGGGCTGCCCCGGCCCGTGGTCGAGGTCATCACGCTCGGCGCCGAGCTGCACGACATCGGCAAGATCGGGGTCAGCGAGCAGGTGCTGCACAAAGAAGGCAAGCTCAGCGAGCCCGAGTACCGGCACATCATGGAGCACCCGGTGATCGGCGCCCGCATCCTGGCGCCGTTGATGCGGGACGTGCCGGCGGCGCTCGCCATCGTGCGGTCCCACCACGAGCGCCTGGACGGCCGGGGCTTTCCCGACGGCCTGGCGGGCGACCAGATCCCGCTCGAGGTGCGAGTCGTCACCATCGCCGATTCGTTCGACGCGATGACCAGCGTGCGACCCTATCGCCCGGCCCTGTCCGTGCAGAAAGCGCTGCAGGAGCTCGAAGAGGGGAAGGACGCGCAGTTTCACGCGCCGGCGGTGGAGGCGTTTCTCGCCGCGTTCCCCGACGCGTCGGCCCTGCCGGTCTCGACGCCCGAAATTCAGCCGCTGCATCTTCCGGCACTGACGCCCGACACAACGCACGGCTCGCCTGCCTCCGATTAGATTGCCGCCATGACCGACACGTTGATGGTCGGAGTGTCCGGCGTGCGCGGGATCGTGGGCAAGGACCTGACGCCGGAAGTGGTGGCGCGTTGGGCGCGGGCGTTCGGGAGTTGGGTGCTCGACGACGGGAAACGGGACAAGGGAAAGGGGAAAGGGAGCTCCGTCGTGGTGGGCAGGGATGCGCGCATGTCGGGCCCCGCATTCGCCGCCGCGGTGACCGCCGGGTTGACGTCGGTCGGCTGCGACGTGATCGACGTCGGTCTCGTGCCCACGCCCACCGTGCAGCTCGCCGTCGAGCACCACCACGCGGCCGGCGGGATCGCGATCACCGCGAGCCACAATCCCATCGAGTGGAACGCCCTGAAATTCATCGGACCGGACGGGATCTTCCTCGATGGGGCGGAGGGCAAGCGCGTCGCGGAGCTTGGCGCGCAGGACGGGGGACGCGGGACGCGGGACGCGGGAAGGGTGGCGGTGGATCCCGACGCCGTGCAACGTCATCTCGCGGCCGTCCTCAACCTGCCGGGACTCGACATCGACGGCATCCGCAAGCGGAAGTTCGCGGTCGCACTCGACGCGGTGCGCGGGGCCGGCGGCCCCCCGATGCGCGAGCTGCTCGAGCGGCTGCAGTGCCGCGTCACGGGGATCAACCTCGAGACCGACGGCCGATTCCCCCGCGCGCCGGAGCCGATCCCGGAGAACCTCGGGGACCTCGCCGCCCTGGTGCGGCGCTCGGGCGCGGCCGTGGGCATCGCCGTCGATCCGGACGTCGATCGCCTCGCGATCATCGACGAGAACGGCACTCCGATTGGAGAGGACTACACGCTCGCGTTCGCCATAAGGGCGGCAATGGGCGGCAAGGGCGGCAAGGGCGGCAAGCGCATCGTGGTGTGCAATCTTTCGACCAGCCTTGTCGTAGAGGACGCCGCGCGGGACTGCGGCGCCGAGGTCGTGCGGACCCCGGTGGGCGAAGTGCACGTGGCTCGCGCGATCTTGCGGCTGGAGGCTGTCATCGGCGGGGAAGGGAATGGCGGCGTGATGTACCCGGCGTTGCACGCGGGGCGCGACGCGCCGGTCGCCGCCGCGCTGCTGCTCGCACTGCTCGCGCGGGACGGTAAGCGGGTGAGCGAGCTCGTGGCCGCGGCGCCGCGCTACGTGATCGTCAAAGCGAAGGCGGAACGCGGAACGCGGAATGCGGAACAGGGCCTGGAGGGCGTCTATGCGGCATTGCGGACGCGCTTTCCGGAAGCAAGCGTCGACACGCAGGATGGTCTCCGGCTCGCCTGGCGCGATCGCTGGCTGCACGTGCGGCCGTCCAACACGGAGCCGATCATTCGGCTGATCGCCGAAGCGCCCACAGGTGAAGGGGCGCGGGGCCTCGTGGATGAGGGACGACGACTGTGTACGGCATCATAGTAGCCACCACAGGAGAGGGACCGGGAGAAACGCCAGCGTATCCAGGATGCCGTTCCAGGGGGCGCCCTGGGCTCTCGTGAAATCCCCGTCCCCCAGCTCGTGCGCGACGCCCACGGCGGCGACGGCGACAACCCGCGCCAGGGCCGGGGTGCCGAGGGCCGCGAGCAGTGCCGTGAGCAGTCCACCCACGATGACGTGCTCGACGAGTCCGAGCGGGCGAATCCACGGCGGCAGCATTTGCCACAATCTTTGCCCCGCCCCTGCCGTCGCGCAACAGCGGGTCGTGACGTGTTATTCTTCCCCAGCATGTGCGGCATCGTAGGGTACACCGGTCCCCGACAGGCGGCGGCCCTGTTGCTCGAGGGTCTGAAGCGGCTCGAGTATCGCGGCTACGACTCGGCGGGGATCGCGCTCGTCGCCGACGGCCGGGTCGAGGTGCACAAGGCACCCGGCAAGATCGGCGTGCTCGAAAAGCAGCTCGGCAAGACGCTCCCGGCAGGCCACGCCGGCATCGCCCACACGCGCTGGGCCACGCACGGCGCCCCCAACACCGTCAACGCGCACCCGCACACCGATTGCGGCGGCACGCTCGCCCTGGTGCACAACGGCATCATCGAGAACGCGGGCGCGCTGCGCACGGCGCTCGCCCAGCGCGGACACGTGTTCCGCTCCGAGACGGACACCGAGGTCCTCGCGCACCTGGTCGAGGAGCTGCTGGCCAAGCAGGCGGGCGGCACGCTGGTGGAGGCGGTGGCGGGCGCGCTGCACCAGGTCGAGGGGACCTACGGGATCGCGGTCGTCGCGACGCGCGAGCCCGATACGATCGTCGCGGCGCGGCGCGGCTCACCGTTGCTGGTCGCGATCGGGACGGGAGAGAATTTCGTCGCCTCGGACGCATCCGCCGTGTTGGCGCACACCCGCTCCGTGGTGTACTTGGACGACGGCGAGATCGCCATTGTGCGGCCGGCCGAGTATCGCATCCTCGACCTCGATTCGGTGGAGAAGGAGAAGGCGGTCACGCGGGTGGACTGGGACCTCGCGACCATCGAGCGCGGCGGCCACGCGCACTTCATGCTCAAGGAGATCATGGACCAGCCCGAGAGCCTGCGCGACACGCTGCGCGGGCGCCTGCTCGAGGAGGAGGGCACGGCGCGGCTGGGGGGGCTCAACATCGACGACGAGCAGCTGCTCCAGGTGAACCGCATCGTGCTCACCGCCTGCGGCACCTCGTGGCATTCGGCCCTGATCGGCGAGTACATGATGGAAGAGCTCGCCCGCATCCCCTCCGAGGTCGAGTACGCGTCCGAGTTCCGCTACCGCAATCCGATCGTGGACGAGCGCACCCTCGTCGTGGGGATCTCGCAGTCGGGCGAGACCGCGGACACGCTGGCGGCGCTGCGCGAGGCGAAGCGCCGCGGCGCCCGGACCCTGGGGCTCGTCAACGTGGTGGGCTCCACCATCGCGCGGGAAGTGGACGGCGGGATCTACCTGCACGCCGGGCCGGAGATCGGCGTCGCCTCGACCAAGGCGTTCACCAGTCAGATCGCCGCCCTGGCGGTCCTCACCCTCAAGATGGGCCGGCTGCGGGCCCTCTCGATTCTCCAGGGACGCGAGGTCGTGCGGGCGCTCGGCCGGCTGCCGGAGCTGGTGGAGCGGGTGCTCGCGAAAGCCCCGGAGGTCGAGCGCATCGCGGAGCGCATGATGCGCGCGCAGAACGTGCTTTACCTGGGGCGCGGCTACAACTTCCCCGTGGCGCTCGAGGGCGCGTTGAAGCTGAAGGAGATCTCCTACATCCACGCCGAGGGCTACCCCGCGGCCGAGATGAAGCACGGCCCGATCGCGCTCATCGACGACCTCATGCCGGTGGTGTTCATCGCCCCCAAGGACGCCGTGTACCAGAAGGTCGTGTCCAACGTGGAGGAGGTGAAGGCGCGCGGCGGTCGCGTGCTCGCCGTGGTGACAGAAGGGGACTCGGGGCTGGCGAAGCTGGCCGACCACAAGATCGAAGTCCCCGAGACGCTCGACGTGCTGACCCCCGTGCTCACGGTGCTGCCGCTGCAGCTGCTGGCGTACTACATCGCGGTGCGCCGGGGCTGTAACGTGGACCAGCCGCGGAACCTGGCCAAGTCGGTCACGGTGGAGTGAAGCAACGCGGAACGCGAAATGCGGAACGCGGAACAGATCGACCGGTCGTTGCGGCATTGGACCGTTTTCGTGAGTCGAACTCGGTGCTGCTGTTCCGCGTTCCACCTTCCGCGTTCCGCGTTTAGGGGAGGGCGGGGGCAGTGAGAGTGGTGCTCCAGCGCGTCTCGCGCGCCGAGGTCCGCGTGGACGGGCGTGTCACCGGGAAGGTGGGGAAGGGGTTTCTCGTCCTCGCCGGATTGGCGCCGACCGACACTGAGGAGAGCCTCGCCTGGATGGCCGACAAGATCCTCGGGCTGCGGGTGTTCGGGGACGCCGAGGGCAAGATGAACCTCGCGCTCGCGGACGTGCGCGGGGCCGTCTTGGTGGTGTCTCAGTTCACGCTGTACGGCGACTCGAGCAAGGGGCGGCGGCCCAGTTTCATCGATGCGGCCCCGCCGGACATCGCCATCCCCCTGTACGAGCGCTTCGTGGCACTGCTGCGGGAGCGCGGCGCGGGGAGCGCGACCCGCGTCGAGACGGGCGAATTCGGGGCCATGATGGAGGTGGAGCTGGTGAACGACGGGCCGGTCACCCTGATCCTGGAGCGATGACCTCCGCCCTCACGGGCGGGGCGTTCATCCTCGCCAGCGGGTCCCCACGGCGCCGCCAGCTGCTCGAGATGCTGGGGCTGCCGTTCCGCGCGATCGCGCCCGACGTGGACGAGTCGCTGCTCCCCTCGGAGCAGCCGGAGGCGTACGTGATCCGGCTGGCGCGCGACAAGGCCCGCGCGGTGGCGGCGCGGGAGCGCGGCGCGCCGGTGCTCGCGGCCGACACGACGGTAGTGCTGCGCGGGCGTGTGTTCGGCAAGCCCGCCACCACCGCCGAAGCGGCCGAAATGCTGCGGCGCCTCCAGGGGCGCAAGCACCAGGTGATGACGGCGGTGGCCGTGGCCCTGGACGGGCGGATGGAGCACGCGCTCGACGTGACCGACGTGACGTTCCGGCGGCTCTCCGACGCGCAAATCGCCGACTACGTGGCCACGGGAGAGCCGCTCGACAAGGCGGGGGCCTACGCGATCCAGGGGAAGGGCGCGGCCCTGGTCGAGGGGATCCGCGGCGACTTCTTCGGCGTCATGGGCCTGCCGCTGCGGCTCGCGCTCGATCTGCTGGCGCGCTTCGGGGTGTCCTACCGCTTCACACGATAGACCGGGATCTTCTTCGACTTCCCCTTGACTTGGATCGGCTCGAGGGGATCGACCGTCGGGGGTTGCTTCAGCTGCTGGTAGAAGGGCTCCGCGATGAGGATCTCGTTGGCCCCCGCGGTGTCGCAGAGGCGCTTGGCGGTATTCACGGCGTCGCCGATCACGGTATACTCGAGCCGCCGATCCGAGCCGACGTTGCCCGCGAACACTTCGCCGAAGTTGATGCCGATCCCGATGCCGAGCTCGGGGCGACCCTGCTCCTTCCACTTCGCGTTGAGCCGCTCGAGCGCCGCCAGGTGATCGAGCGCACAGCGCATGGCGCGGTCGGCGTCGTCTTCGTGCGCGATCGGGGCTCCCCACAGCGCCATGATCGCGTCCCCGATGAACTTGTCGAGCGTCCCGCCGTGCTCGAACACGACCTCCACCATCTCGGTGAAGTACTCCGTGAGCAGCGTGGCGATGGCGTCCGGACTCATCGTCTCCGACATCGGCGTGAAGCCGCGAATGTCCGAGAAGAACAGCACGACCGGTCGCTTTTCGCTCGGTAGCCGGCCCGCATCCTGCTGCTGTGCGATCACCTGCGCGATGTTGGGCGAGAAGTAGCGCTGGAAGTTCGAGAGCACCAGTGCTTCGCGCCGCATCTGCTCCGAGCGCTGCGAGTTCTCGATCGCCACCGCCGCGAGCGAGCCGAACGCGATCAGGAACTTGAGGTCGTCGTCGGAGAACGAGTGGGTCGCGGTGAGGTTGTCGACGTAGAGGATGCCGAGCACTTTCTGATCGGTGCCCATGAGCGGAGTGCACATCGCGCTGCGCACGCTCTGAATCAGGATCGACTTCCCCTTGAACCGCTCGTCGGCCGCCGTGTTGTCCGACAGGATGGCGACGCGGTCCTCGACCACCTTGCGGGCGATCGACTGCGGCACGTGCTTCGAGGCCGACGACTGCGCCGTGCGGCCTCGCGAGATCCGCGGCACGAGCTCGCCGGTCGCGGCTTCGAGCAGCAGGATCGAGACGCGGTCCACGTTCATCACCTGGTAGGTGAACTCGACGACCTTGTCGAGCAGACGGTCGAGCTCCTGCTGCTTGGACAGCTCCTTCGAGATCTCGAGCAGCAGCTCGAGCTTCTTCTCGCGCAGCTCCTCGAGCGACTTGGCCGTGACCTTGAGGTGCGAGGCGCCCGAGGGAGTGGCGGTGACGATCGCCGGAACGCCTCCCGACACGTTCACGGGGAGCTGCCGCACGATCGTGCCGCCCGCGGGCTTCGCGCCCGTGAACTCGCGCGACACCTGCGGCACCACCTGAGGCCGCAGCGGACTACTGACCTCCTTCACCCGGAAGGCGACCTTGCCGAAGGTGACGACGTCGTTTTCCGTGGCGAGCGCTTCACTGATGCGGGCGCCGTTCAGGAACGTGCCGTTCGAGGAGCCGACGTCCTTGACCTTCACGCCCCCATCCGCCAGGGACACCTCGGCGTGGCGCCGCGAGATCGTGGGATCGTAAATCGGCACGTCGCTCGTGACCGCCCGCCCCACGACCACGAGGCGTCCGGGCTGGAGGTCGATGGACTGCTCGCCCGTCGTGCTCAGCAGCTTGAACACAAGCGGACAATATACGTCAGGGCCCTGCCTTGGCGAGCGCCAGGGCCCGGAGCACGGCCTGCGCCTTGGCCTCCGTCTCGGCGAACTCGCGCGCCGGATCGGAGTCGGCGACGATCCCGGCGCCCGCCTGGACCACGACGCGATCCTTCTGCACCAGCGCGCAGCGGATCGCGATCGCGGTATCGAGGCTCGTCGCGCCCCAGCCGACGTAGCCCACGGCGCCGCCGTACGGCCCGCGCCGCTCCGGCTCGAGCTCGTCGATGATCTCCATGGCGCGCACCTTGGGCGCACCCGTCACGGTGCCCGCCGGGAAGCACGCCTTGAACACGTCGAGCGCGTCGTACCCTTCGCGCAGTCGTCCCCGGACCTCACTCACGAGGTGCTGCACGTGCGAGTAGCGCTCCACTTGGAGCAGATCCGTCACGCGCACGCTCCCGAACCGGGCCACGCGCCCCACGTCGTTGCGCCCCAGGTCGACGAGCATCATGTGCTCGGCCCGCTCCTTCTCGTCGGCGAGCAGCGCGGCGGCGAGCACCTCGTCTTCGTCCTGTGTGCGGCCACGGGCGCATGTCCCGGCGATCGGGCGCACGGTGACCTCGCCCCCTTCGACCCGCACCAACACCTCGGGCGAGCTTCCCACGAGCGTGCAGTCGTCGAGCGCCAAATAGAACAGATAGGGCGCGGGATTGAGGGCGCGCAGATAGCGATACAAGAGGAGCGGATCCACGGCCCCGGGGGCGTCCTGCCGGCGCGACAACACCGTCTGGAACGCGTCACCCGCGATGATGTACTCGTGCACCCGCGCCACGTCCCGCTCGAACGCCGCGCGCGGGTAGCGCGACTCGGTGGCGACGGGCGGAACGCCGTCCTTGAGGGCGAGTGGGGCGAGGTCGTGTCGCTGGCGGAGGCGCGCGACGATCTCGTCGAGTCGTGCCTCCGCCGCGTCGTACAGCCGCAGCCGTGCCGCGCCGGCGGCGCGGGGGGGGACCTCGACGTTCGCCACCACGATGGCGCGCCCGAACAGGTTGTCGAGGATGACGACCGTGTCCGCGATCATCATCACGGCGTCGGGTACGGCCAGCGTGTCGGCGGGCGGATGCGGCAGGCGCTCCACGGTGCGCACCAGGTCGTAGCCGAGGTAGCCCACCGCGCCGCCCGTGAAGCGGGGCAGGCCAGGGACCGGGACCGCAGGCAGGGCGCGCATGCGCTGGGCCAGGTCGCCGATCGGGTCGTCCGTGTCGCCCACGACCTCCCACCCGCGCGCCTTGGTCCAGCGGTCGATCGTCCGGCGCCCCCCGCCCCCGCGGCAGCGCCACACCTCGCGCGGCTCGGTGCCCAGGAAGGTGTAGCGGGCCCAGCGCTCTCCCCCCACCAGCGATTCCAGCAGGAACGCGAACGGGGGCCGGGCGACCTTGACGAAGGCGGCCAGCGGCGTGTCGGCGTCGAGCACCACCTCGCGCAGCACGGGGACCATGCCACCGCGCTCGGCGCGCGCCAGGAAGTCGGCGCGGGCGTCGCTCATCGGGCGACGACTGGGGTAGAGGGGATATGCGACCCGTCGCCGCCGCGCTCGCCCTGGCCGGCCTCGCTCTGCCGGCCCGGCTCCACGCCCAGGCGTGGGGCTCGGACTCGGCGCTCGCGCTGGCGCGCCGCGCCGCGCTGCGTCGCAGCGGCGCCGCCGCCGACACCACCCTCCGCGACTACAAGGCCCAGGCTCACGGCTTCCTGTTCTTTCTGGGCGCCTTCGGCGAAGGCCTCGCCGACCCTCCGCGCCTCGTCAAGGCGGACCAATTGGAGCTGGAAGTGTACTGGAGGGCCCCGGCGAGCAGCAAGCAGCGTGTCGTCGGTTGGCGCGATCAGGCCCAACTCCCCACCGACATCAACTACCACCGCGACCACCTCGGCATCATCCAGAACAACTTCGGCGCCGCCATCCGGCTGGGCGAGGGGGACGAGGTGCGCGACGTGCCGCATCCGCTCTCGGCCGTCGGCCTGGACCTGTACGAATTCGCGCTCGGCGACACCACGATCATCGCCCTCCCCGAGCGGGAGGTCCGCGTGGTGGCGCTGCGCGTGCGGCCCAAGAGCTTCGACGTCGCGCGCATCGTGGGCATCCTCTATGTGGACGCGGCGTCGGCCGATCTCGTCCGGATGGCGTTCAACTTCACGCCCCGCTCGTACCTCGACAGCCAGCTCGAGGACGTGAGCATCGTGCTCGACAACGCCCTGTGGGAGCAGCGCTACTGGCTCCCCTATCGCCAGGAGATCGAGATCCGGCGCCGCGCCACCTGGCTCGACGTACCGGCGCGCGGCATCATCCGTGCGCGCTGGGAGATCGACGGCTACGTGTTCAATGTCGGACTGGCGCGGAGCTGGTTCGCCGGCGACGAGATCTCCTTCCTTCCCAAGGCGGAGCGCGACTCGTTTCCGTGGAGACAGCCGCTCGCCGCCGCTCTCGAGAGCGTGGCCGAGCCGGTGCGTCGCGACGACCTGGAGCGGGTCCGGGCCGAGGTCGAGCAGATCGCCGGACGCCGCGCCCTCTCCGGGCTCCGGGCCCACCGCCTCGGCGTGCGCTGTCTCTCGGATCTGGTGCACGCCAACCGGGTGGAGGGGCTCGCGGCGGGCGCTGGCATCGTGTTGCGCGGCGGGGGCGAGCGACGCGAGCTGCGGCTGCGCGCGAGCTACGGGTTCGCGGACCAGCGCGCCAAAGCCGCCGTGACCGCGGTGGAGCGCGCGGGTCGGCGGGCGGTCGAGGTGAGCGCGTACCGCGACGTGCGTGACGTGGGTGACTGGCCCGTGATCGCCCCGCTCCAGAATTCGTTCGCGGCCCAGGAATTCGGGCACGACTACGGCGACTACTACCTGGCACAGGGGGCTCGCCTGACGTACCGCCACGGCGTGGGTGTGCGCGGCGAGTGGCGCGCCGCGGCAGGGCGCGAGTCGTTCACTTCGCTCGCCGTCGCCGCCACCCCCGCGAACGGCAGCTTCCGGCCGAATCCGGCCGTCGGCGGGCCGGCGGTGGACCTGGTGCAGATCGCGTTCGAGCGCCGCAGCGAGGGGTTCGCGGTGCGGCGCGACTTGCACGTCGAAACCGTGCTCGAAGGCGGGCGCCAGGACGGTGGCGGCAGCTACCTCCGGCTCTCCGGTGCGGGCCACCTGCTGGTCCCCGTCGGCGCCACGCGCGTGCTCGTCCGGGCGCAGGGCGGCGGGGCGAGCGCGCGTCTCCCGGCGCGGCGCGCGTTCGTGCTCGGCGGCCGCGGCACCCTGCTGGGCGAGCCGTTCCGCGCCTGGGGCGGCCGGCGCATGGGCCTGGTGCACGTGGAGTGGCGCGTGCCGGTGCCGTTCCCGTCGCTCGGCGTGGGGCCCTACGCGCGCACGCCGGGCACCGTCACCCTCGCCCCGTACGTGGCCGTCGGCTGGGCCGAGTATCCGGTCGCGGGCACGCCGTGGATGCCCACCGCCGGCGCCCGCACCACGCTCGGGCTCGGGGTCGAATGGCTCGGCGTGTTCCGCTGCGAGGCCGGGTTCGGCACTGCGACGCACCGCGTGGGGGTCGCGTTCGACGTGTCGCGGGACTTCTGGGGGATACTATGAGGCAGGTTGGTGGAGGTTGTGGAGGTTGGTGGAGGTTGCTCCGTGCGCGATGCAACCTCCCCCAACCTCCACAACCTCCACCAACCTCCCCAACCTCCCGAAGGTCCACTAGCTTGTCTTGAATGGCCGACACGAACTTCCCCGATGAATGGCTGGTCCACTCCCTCGAGGGAGTGGTGACGCCGGAGCTTGTCGCCGAGCTGCGGGAGAAGGCCGCACCGCAGGCGACCCTGTGGGAGACGCTCGTCGCCCAGAAGGTCGCCAGCGACGAGCAGATCCTCACCGCGCTGTCCACCCGGTTCCGATTGAAACTCGCCGAGCTGGACAAG
>QHUU01000093.1 GCA_003222155.1 Gemmatimonadota bacterium
GGCTGCGGCTCGGCTTTGCGATGACCTATCACGGCGCCACGGTCGAAGGCGGCTTTTCGATCGAGCAGACAGTCAGCGGCGGGGGCTTCGTCCCGGGCGCGACGGTGTATCGGCTGGTGATGCGGACGTCGCGGAGGCTTTTCTGAGCAGCTCGGCCGCATGGCCGAGGGCGCTGTCCATGTCGGGATCGCCCAGCATGCGGGCCAGCTCGCGCGTCCGCGCCTCTCCGGCAACGGCCCGTACGTCGCTGGTCGCGACACCGCCGCGCGCTCCTTTGGCCACGACCAGCTGGTGCCGGGCGTACGCCGCGATCTGCGGCAGGTGCGTGATGACGAGTGCCTGGCGGCGCTCGGCGCGCGTCACCGCCGCCAGTGCCTCGCCCACTCGCCCGCCCACTTCCCCCCCGATGCCCTGATCCACCTCGTCGAACACGAGCGTCGGCACGGCGTCGTGCTCCGCCAGCACGACCTTGAGCGCCAGCATGAGGCGCGACAGCTCGCCACCCGAAGCGACTTTGGCGAGCGGGCGCGCGTCGAGGCCCACGTTCAGCTGCACGTCGAAGGTGACGTCCTCGCCCCCGTGTGCGCCGTGCGCGGTGCGCGGTTGCAGCGTAACACCAAACCGGCCTCCCGGCATGCCGAGCGCCGGCAGGAGCTGGTTCACAGCCTCGGCTAGTCGCCCGACGCCCTCTTTGCGCTTGGCGCTGAGCGCCGCGCAGGCGCGCGCGAAGTCGGCCGCGGCACTCGCGCGCTCGCCGGCGATCTGGCGGAGATCCAGGTCCGCCGTGTCCAGCAGCTCGAGCTCGCGGGCGGCGCGGTCCCGCGTGGCGAGCACGTCGGGCAGCGCGGGGCCGTACTTCTGCGTCAGGCGGAACAGCGCATCGCGGCGCTGCTCGACCGCGGCGAGTCGGCCGGGATCGCCCTCGATCCCCGCGCCGTAGTCGCGCGCGGCCTGCGCCAGCTCCTCGAGGTTGGCGAACGCCCCGTCCACCAGAGTTCGCCATGGCTCGACCGACGGGTCGAGCTTCGTCAGGCTCGCGAACAGCTTTGCCGCCCGCGCCAGTCCCGCCGTATTCACGGTCTCGAGCGCCTGCTCCAGCTCCCGCGCCAGCCTGCCCAGCTCGTCGGCGTGCGCGAGACGCTTCGCCTCCGTGTCGAGCGCCTCCGTCTCCCCGACTCGCGGACCGGCGCGCGAGATCTCCTCCACCACGTGGCGCAGGTAGTCCGCCTTGCGCTGCACGTCATCGCGCTGCGCGAGCAGCGCTTCCTCCCGCTGCTCGAGCTCCCGCAAGCGCGCGTGCGCGTCACGCACCGCGGCCCGCTCCACGGCGGCCGCGGCGTAGAGGTCGAGCATGTCGCGCTGTGCATCGGACTTGAGCAGCGACTGCGTCTCGTGCTGCCCGTGCAGGTCGACCAGCAAGGCGCCGAGCTGCGTCAGGATGCCCACCGTGGTGGGGCTGCCGTTGACCCAAGCGCGGGAGCGCCCCTCCCCGCTGATCTCCCGCTTGAGGACGAGGCGCCCGTCCTCCACGTCCACCCCCAGGGCGGCAAAAGGCGGTAGCAGGCGGGAGAGGGCGGTAGAGGACAATTCGAACGCGCCTTCGATCACGGTCTTTTGAGCGCCGGGACGGACGACGTCGCTCGAGGCGCGCTCGCCCAGGAGCAGCGCCAGGGCGTCGACGAGCATGGACTTCCCCGCACCGGTCTCCCCGGTGAGGACGTTCAGGCCGGGAGTGAGAGACAGGGTGACGTCGGCGATGACGGCGAGGTCGCGGACGCGCAGCTCCGTCAGCACTACTGGCGCTCGCGGTCGGAGAGGTCGCCCCACTGCAGCTTCTTGCGCATGCGGGCGAAGAAACCCTCGGGTCCGAGCCGCACGAGCAGGACCGCCTGCTCCGAGCGCTTGACCACGAGCCGCTCGCCGGACTGCATGGTGGTGCCGACCTGGCCGTCGAAGGACACGAGCACGTCCTCGGTCCATGGGGGAATCGGCTCCACGGTGACGCTGGCCTGAGATGGCACCACCAGGGGACGCACGGCGAGCGTGTGGGGACAGATGGCGGCGACGACAATGGCATCGACACCGGGGACGACGATCGGCCCACCGGCGGAGAGGGCGTAGGCCGTCGAGCCGGTGGGCGTGGCCACGACGATTCCGTCCGCCGAGTACTGGCCGACCTCGTCGCCGTCGACCGACACGCGCAGCCGGATGACGCGGGCCACGCCGCCCTTGTGGACGACGGCGTCGTTCAGCACCACCGGCTCGGGGCGGCTCTTGCCCTGCTTGTCGAGGATGAACGGAGCGAGGGCGAGACGCGACTCGGTGGCGTACGCCCGGCGCACCAGGACGTCGAGCGCCCAGTCGAGCGTCTGCGCGTTGGCGGTGGTGAGGAAGCCGACGCGCCCCAGATTCACGCCGAGAATCGGGGTGCGGGCGCCGTTGAGGCTGCGCGCGCCGCGCAGCAGCGTGCCGTCGCCGCCCAGCGTGACGAGGCACTCGAGCTGGGGCGCGCCGTGCAGCGGCGCGGGCGCGGGCTCGGGCCAGAGCGCCGCGATGTGCTCCTCGGTGAACAACGTGAGCCCGAGCCGGGGCGCGACCTGCGCGAGATGCGCGAGGATGCTCTTGAGATCGCGGTAGCTCGGGTTGCCGACCACCCCGACGTTCATGAGTGCGCGGGCGATGCCTCCGCCGCGAGCGCGCGCACCCGGGCGGCGATCGCGCTGCCCGTGAGACCGGCCTCCGCAAGCTGCTGGGCGCGGGGCGCGTGCTCGTAGGTGCGATCGGGCGCCCCGAGCAGCCCGACCCGCACCTCCGGGGCCACCGTCGCGACCAGCCCCGCGAGCTGGGCGCCGAAGCCGTTGGTCACGGTTCCGTCTTCCACCGTGACGAGCAGGCGATGGTCACGCAGCAGGCCGTCCAGCAGCTCGCGGTCCACCGGCTTCATGAAGCGGCAGTTCACGACGGTGACATCGAGCCCGTCGGCGGCGAGCAACTCCGCGGCGGCCACCGCCGGCTGGCACATCGCGCCGACCGCCAGCAGCGCGCATTCCCGACCCTTGCGCAAGATCTCCCACGTGCCGTAGGGGATGGGCGCCACTTCGGCTGCGGGGGGAGCCTCACCCGGCGCCCGGTCGCGCGGGTAGCGAATCGAGAACGGCCCGGCGGCGTGCTCCAGCGCGCAGCGCAGCAGCCCGATCAATTCGGCGCTGTCCTTGGGCGCCGTCACCGTCATGTTCGGGACCGCGAGCAGGTACGCGATGTCGTACAGGCCCATGTGCGTCTGGCCGTCTTCGCCCACCATGCCGGCGCGGTCGAGACAAAACAGCACCGGCAGGCGCTGGATCGCCACGTCGTGGATGATGCTGTCGTACGCGCGCTGCAGGAACGTCGAATAGATCGCGACCGCCGGCCGGATGCCCTGCGTGGCGAGTCCGGCGGCGAACGTGACGGCGTGCCCCTCCGCGATACCGACGTCGAAGAACCGATCGGGCCATTTTTTCTGGAACACGCCGGTCCCCGTGCCCGACGGCATGGCGGCGGTGATCGCCACCAGCTTGGGGTACTCCCCGGCGAGCTGCGCCAGGGCTTCGCCGAACACCGCGGTCCACTGCGGCGGCCCCGCTTTCACGGGCCGCAGCTCGCCGGTGACGGGGTCGTAGGGCGCGCGGGCGTGATACTTCTCCGTGTCGGGGTGCGGCAACGGGAACCCTTTGCCTTTTTCGGTAATGACGTGGACCACGCGGGGGCCCTTGAGCGTCTTCACGATCTGCAGGGTCTGGACCATTTGCGCGATGTTGTGCCCGTCGATCGGCCCGAAATAGCGGAACCCCAGCTCCTCGAACAGCATGCCCGGCGACCAGAAGTTCTTGATGCTCTCCTCCATCGTCTTGGCGAAATCGACGAGCTTCTGGCCGCCGACGACGTGCGACACGGACTCGATCAGCCCTTTCATGCGCTCGCGGATCCGCACCGTGATCGGACTCGCGATGATGGAGCCCAGGTACTTGTTGATGGCACCGACGTTGGGGGCGATCGACATGCCGTTGTCGTTCAGGACCATGATGACGTCGCGACCGGAGTGGCCGGCATTGTTCATCGCCTCGTACGGCAGGCCGCAGGTGAGCGCGCCGTCGCCCACTACCGCGACGACCTTGAACTGCTCGCCCTTCAGATCGCGCGCCGCGGCGATCCCGAACGCGGCCGAGAGGCCTGTGCCGGCGTGCCCGGCGCCGAACTGGTCGTGGGGACTCTCGTCGCGCCGCAGGAACCCCGACAGGCCGCCCGGCTGACGCAGCGTCGGCAGCCGCTCGTTGCGACCGGTGAGGATCTTCCACGGGTAGCCCTGGTGGCCCACGTCCCACACGATCCGGTCGCGCGGGGAGTCGAAGCAGTAGCACAGCGCGACCGTCAGCTCGACCACCCCCAGCCCGGCGCCGATGTGGCCCCCGGTCTGGGACACGACCTCGATCAGCCGGTGGCGCACCTCGTCGGCGAGCGGCTGGAGCTGGGCGCGGTCCAAGCGCCTGACATCCTCGGGACCACGAACGGACTCGAGTAGCGCCATCAAACCTCGCGGAACGCGGAAGTCGGAACGCGGAACGCGGAACAGTTACAGCGGAGTCCGGCCCGCCTGTTCCGCGTTCCGAGTTCCGCGTTCCGCGTTCGCTCGCGCACTTCAGTTCGGTCTGGTAACAATGTACTGCGCCAGGCCAGCGAGCGTAGGAGAAACTAACCCCGCCTGCCGCAGACGGTCCACCGCCCGCGCCGCCAGGCGCTCGGCTTCGGCCCGCGCCGCGCCCGCCCCCAGCAGGGTCACGAAGGTCGACTTTCCGTCCGCCGCGTCCTTCCCCGCCGTCTTGCCCAGCTGGTCGGAGGTCGCGGTCGCGTCGAGCACGTCGTCGTAGATCTGGAAGGCGAGCCCCACGTCGGCCCCGTAGCCGCGCAGCGCCTCGCACGTGGCGCCCGGCGCTCCCGCCGCCATGGCGCCGATGACGCAGGCCGCCGAGATCAGCGCGCCGGTCTTGCGGCGATGGACGTCCTCGAGCACCGCCGGTGGCAGCTGCCGGCCCTCCGCCTCGAGGTCCAGTGCCTGCCCGCCGATCATGCCCCCGGCGCCGGCCGCGCGAAACAGCTCGAGCGCAATCCGCCGGCGGGCCTCGGGCGCGAGCGCGAGCGCCGCGAGCCCCGCGTCGAGCACGCGGGCGCCCAGGGCGACCATGTGATAGCCCGCCACGACCGCGGTGCCCACGTCGAAGGCGCGGTGCGTCGTGGGTCGCCCGCGGCGCAAGTCGTCGTTATCCATGCAGGGGAGATCGTCGTGCACGAGCGAGTAGGCATGCACCACCTCGACCGCGGCCGCGAGGTCGGCCACGCGCTCCGCCGCGCCCCCCCCTCCCACCGCCTCGGCCGCGGCAAAGACGAGCGTCGGCCGGAGCCGTTTGCCGGTGGAGAGCAGACTGTAGCGCATGGCCGCGGGCACCGGGGCGGGCCACCACTCCCCGGCCCGCACCCCCCAGGACTCCAAGACCGCGTCCACGCGGGCCCGGGCCTCCGCGAGGTACGCCTCCAGTGCGGGGTCAGCCGTCGAGGTCTTCGACCCGGACATTGCCCGCCTGATCGGCGAGGACCTGCTTGACCTGGGCCTCGGCGGCGGTGAGGCGCTCCCGCGCCTGCCGCAGGCGCTCGACCCCCTCCTCGAACAGCTTGAGGGCGGCGTCGAGGTCGAGCTCCTCGCCCTCGAGCCGGCGCACGATTTCCTCGAGCCGCTCGAGCTGCTCGCCAAAGTTGAGGGGCTCGCGGGCGCGCGCCATCAGGACTCCGTCACCCGGGCGGCCACGGTGCCATCCGTGACGCGCAGCCGGAACGGCAGCGCCGGCGTGAACTGCGCGGCCCGCTTCAGCACGCGGCCCTGCTCGTCACGCGCCAACGCGTACCCGCGCTCGAGGATGCGGAGCGGCGACAGCGCGTCGAGGCGGCCGGCGAGGCCGGCGAGCGCCTGCCGGTGACGCTCCAGCCGCCGCTCCAGAACCGCCGTGAGGCGATCGAAGCCGCGATCGAGGCGCTCGGCCACGCGACCCGAGCGTGCCGCGAGCCCCCGCGCCAGCCGCCCGCCGAGATGTTCCAGGTCGACCAGGACCTCGGCGGCATCGGGCGTGGCGGCCTCGGCGGCCGCGGAGGGCGTCGGCGCGCGCAGGTCGGCCACCAGATCGCACAACGTGACGTCGGTCTCGTGCCCCACGGCGGAGATCACGGGTACGGGCAGCGCCGCCACGGCGCGGGCCACGCGCTCGTGATTGAAGGTCCAGAGATCCTCGCGCGAGCCGCCGCCGCGCCCGATGATGACGAGATCGAGCCCCTGGAGCCGCGTCACCAGGGCGAGCGCCCCGCGAATCTCGCCCTCCGCCCCATCGCCCTGGACGCGCGTCGGGACCACGAGCAGCTCGGCGAGGGGCCAGCGCCGGGTGGCCACCGCGATGATGTCGCGCAGCGCCGCTCCGTCGGGGCTGGTGACGACCGCGATGCGCCGCGGGTAGCGGGGCAGACGCCGCTTGCGCGCCGGATCGAGCAGCCCGTCCTTGGTGAGCGCCGCCTTGGCCTTCTCGAACGCCACCTGCCACAGTCCGCCGGCCTCGGTCGACAGCAGGTCGAGCACGGTGAGGCGAAACTCACCCTTCTCTTCCCACATCGTGGGCCGGGCGAAGACGAACACCTGCATGCCGTCCGTGGGGGGCGCCGGTAGCCGGCGGTTGTCCTTCTGGAACATGACGCAGCGCAGCTGCGCGGTCCGGTCGCGCAGCCCGAAGTACCAGTGCCCGCTCTGCCACGCCTTGAATCCGCTCACCTCGCCCCGCACCCACAGCGGCGCGAGGCCCGCCTCGACCACGGCCCGGGCGCGCCGGGTCACCTGCGTCACGGTCCAGGCGCCCTCGGGGGAGACGGCGGCGAACAGGTCTAAGATTTCGCCCATTGCCGAGCCGCCTGCACGGTATTGAAAAGCAGCATCGTGATCGTCATGGGCCCCACGCCTCCCGGTACGGGCGTGATGGCTCCCGCCACCTGCTTCGCTTCGTCGAACTTCACGTCCCCCACCAGCCGGTAGCCCTTCTTGGTGGCGGGGTCGTCCACGCGATTCGTGCCCACGTCGATCACCACCGCCCCCGGCTTGATCATGTCACCCGTCACGAACTCCGGCTTTCCCATCGCCACGATCAGGATGTCGGCCAGGCGAGTCACCGCTTTGATCTCACGCGTGCGCGAGTGGCACACCGTGACGGTGGCGTTGCCCCCCGGCCCGTCCTGCAGCAGCAGGGCGGCCATGGGACGACCCACGATGTTGGAGCGACCCACGATCACGGCGTGCTTGCCGGTCGTGTCGATGCCGCTGCGCACCAGCAGCTGCTGCACGCCGAACGGCGTCGCCGGCCGAAACCCCGTGGGGTCCCCGATCGACACCTTGCCGACGTTCTCGGGGTGGAAGCCGTCCACGTCCTTGGCCGGCGCCACGCGGCGCAGCACCTTCTGCGAGTCGATCTGCTTGGGCAGCGGCAGCTGCACCAGAATCCCGTGGATCTTCGGGTCCGCGTTGAGACGATCCACCAGCGCCAGCAGCTCGGCCTGCGTCGTCTCCTTCGCAAGGCGTACCGTCTCGTGGTGGAGCCCCGTTTCCTCGCAGGCCTTCCCCTTCATCCGGACGTAGGTGGCGGAGGCGGGGTTGTCCCCGACGAGGACGGCGGCGAGGCCCGGGGTGACGCCCCGGCTGGCGAGGGCACGCAGCTCGCCCTCGAGCTCCGCGCGCATCGCCAGGCCCGTGGCGGTGCCGTCGATGAGCCTAGCGGGCAAAGTCCACCGCGCGGGTCTCGCGGATGACGACGACCTTGATCTGCCCGGGGTACTGCAGCTCACGCTCGATCTTGCGCGCGATCTGGTCGGAGAGCTCGCCGGCCTTGCCGTCGTCGATCGCGCTGGGCGTCACCACCACGCGCACTTCCCGGCCCGCCTGAATCGCGAAGACCTTCTCCACGCCCGCGAACTCGCCGGCGAGCTGCTCGAGCTGGGTGAGCCGCTTGACATAGGTCTCGAATGCCTCGCGCCGGGCCCCCGGGCGCGACCCGGAGACGGCGTCCGCCGCCTGCACGATCACGCTGATCGGCGACTCGTGCGCCACGTCGTCGTGATGCGCCGCGATGCAGTTGATCACGATCGGGTGCTCCCCGTGCTTGGTCGCCACCTCCACTCCCAGCTGCACGTGGGTGCCGTCGTGCTCGTGGGTGAGCACTTTGCCGACGTCGTGCAGCAGCGCGCCGCGCTTGGCGAGCTGCGAGTCGAGCTTCAGCTCGGTGGCCATGATCCCCGCGAGCCAGGCGACTTCCTTCGAATGCTCGAGGATGTTCTGGCCGTACGACGTGCGGTAGCGCATGCGACCCACCAGCTTCACCAGCTCGGGGTGCATGCCCTTGATGCCGGTCTCGTAGACGGCCTGCTCCCCCGCCTCCACGATCGACGACTCCACCTCCACCCGCGCCTTCTCCACGACTTCCTCGATGCGACCCGGATGAATGCGCCCGTCGGCGATCAGGCGCTCGAGCGCGAGGCGCCCCACCTCGCGCCGTACCGGGTCGAAGCACGACACGACGACCGTGTCGGGCGTGTCGTCGATGATCACGTCCACACCGGTCGCGGCTTCGAAGGCCCGGATGTTGCGGCCCTCCCGACCGATGATCCGGCCTTTCATCTCATCGGAGGGCAGCGCGACCGTCGAGACGGTGGTCTCGGCCGTGGATTCCGGGGCGAGCCGCTGGATGGCGAGGGCGAGGATCTTCTTCGCTTCCTTGTCCGCGTTGCGGCGCGCCTGCTCTTTCAGGTCCCGCGCGAGGGCGGCGGCCTCGTTGCGGGCCTCGTCCTCGAGCTGGCGCAGCAGCTCCTGCTTGGCCTCCTGCGCCGTGAGCCCGGCGACCTGCTCGAGCCGGGCACGAACGGCGAGCTCCTGCGCGGCGAGCGCCTGGTCGCGCTCCTCGAGCGCGCGGCCCCGCTGCTCGAGCCCCCGCGCGCGCTCCTCCAGCCCCGTCAGTCGCTGCTCGACGACCTGCTCGCGCCGCTCGGTCTCGCGGCGGCGGCGCGCCGCCTCCTGCTCGAACGTCTCGCGCGCCTGCATCAGCTCCTCACGCGCCGCCAGCACCACGCGCTGCCGTGCGTCCGCCAGGAGCCGCTCGCTCTCCGCCGCCGCCGCCCGCGCCGCCGCGTCCGCCGTGCGCCGCTCGACCCGGCGCCCCACGGCGTAGAACGCCACACCGGCGGCGACGCCTCCGCCGAGGAGGCCTGCGACGATCCCCAGCACGTCCCCCATAGGATCTATCTCCAGCACCGCTCCGCGTGGCAGGCGGAGCGAGACTCGTCTACAGCTGCCCGACGACCGCCTTGCGCTTCCCGGGGGGAAGCAGTTTCGCCAAGTCGTCCGCGAGCGCGGCGAGCCGGGCGGCGACCTCGCGCTCGCCCTTCTTCGCCTGGAACAGCTCGTTCGTGATGTCGAGCGCCGCCAGGATCGCCGCCTTATGGGTCTCCACGATCGGACCCTGCGACAGCACCTTCTTGAGCGCCTGGTCCACGTACGCCGCGACCTCGCGGGTGTACTCGGGCGCCAGATCGGACCGCACCGTGTACTCGTCGCCCCCGATCATCACCTTGACCGCGTGCTTCTTGGTGCTCATGGCACGCCTCCACCCACGCCGGTGGAGCCCCCCGTCGCCGACCCCCCGGCCGCGCGTCCACCGCCGTTGCCTCCCGAATCGCGCGCCTGCTCCTCGAGGAACGTGAGCCGCGAGAGGAGGTCGTGCACCCGCAGGCGCGCCGCCTCGACGCGCTGCCGCAGCGTCTTGTTTTCCTGCTCCAGGTCCGCCACGCGGCCGCGCGCCTCGAGATCCAGCTTGGCGCCGCCCGTGCCTCCGCCCCCGCCCTTCGCGCCACTCTCCTTCAAGTCGGCTTCGGCCTTGAGGGCACGCGTGCGCCAGCCCGTCAGCTCCTCCGCTACGTGGCGGAGGATCGTCTCGAGCTGGTCGAGCACCTGTCCATCAGCCCTCTCTCCGTCGTACGCCAAGCTCGTCCTCCAGAGCCACGAGCCCCTGCGCCAGCGCCGCCTTCACCTCCGCCTCGCGCAGCGTGCGCTCGGGGTCGCGGAACGTGCAGTGCCACGCAACGCTGCGATGCCCGGCGGGGATGCCCGCCCCGCGATACTCATCGAACACCTCGAGGCGCTCGAGCAACGGGCCCACGGCGCGCTGCAGCACCGCGGCTACCTGCGCGACGCTCACTCCCGCCGGGAGCACGAGCGCGACATCGTGCTCGACCGCCGGCTGTACCGGGAGCGGACGGTACGCCACGGGACTCCGCCCCGTCAGCGCCAACCGCACTTCCAACCCGAACAACGGGACTGCCCACGCGGGGGCGTCCGCCTCGAGGGGGCCTGCCTGCCCCACCACGTCCCCTCCGGGTTGCACCGCCACCCAACCCACCTCCCCACCCGTTGCCGGTTCCACGTTACACCCGGGGGCGGCGAGCTCTACCGCTAACTCAAAGTGGTGCTTCAAGTCCCATATGTCCATATCAGGTAGTTTCGCACCCTGGGACCAATGGGGCGGCTGGCGGGCGCCCGTGAGGACAGCCGCGACGGAGGTCCATTCCTCCACCGGGGAACCGGCGGGCTTCCGGAACACGGTCCCCACCTCGAACAGGCGAATATCGCGGTTGCCGTTCGCCCAATTGTGCTCGACTCGTCGCACCAGGCCCGGCAGCAGCCGCCGCCGCAGGTGCGCTTCCTCGGCCGACAGCGGGTTGAGAATCGTCACCGAGTCCGGCCCGTCCGGAGGGCCGAGCGGGATCGTCCGGGCCTCGAGCAAGCCGAGGCGGACCAGCCCCTCGCGCACCCGAGCGCGGGCCAGCTCCTCGGGCGCGTCGGGGACCGTCCCCGGGCGATAGGGACGCAGCTCATCGGGGAAGGCGTCGTACCCCTTCAGCCGGGCGACCTCCTCGATCAGGTCCACCTCCCGGGTCACGTCGGGACGCCAGCCCGGCACCTGGACCGCGAGCCGGCCGTCCTTGGGCGCCAGAAAGAACCCCACGGCCGTGAGCCGCCGCTCGATCTCGGCCGGCTCGACGGGCACGCCGAGCAGGTGGGCGACACGCTCGGGACGCAAGAATATTGTCTTTTCCTGCTGCGGCTCGGGCCACAGATCGAGCGGGGGCTCGCGCAGCTCCCCGCCCGCTACGGCGACGATCAGCTCGATGGCGCGACGCAGCGCATCCGGCATGCCGAGCATGTCGATCCCGCGCTCGAAGCGGTAGCTCGACTCGCTCGACAGCTCGAGCGCGCGGCGGGTGCGCCGGATGCGGGTGGGCTGGAAGTAGGCGCACTCCAGGACCAGGTCGGTCGTGGCCGGGCTCACCTCCGAATCGGCGCTCCCCATGACTCCCGCGACGATGGTAGGCCGCTTGGCGTCACAGATCGCGGTCATGTCCGAAGTGAGCGTCCGGGTCAGACCGTCGAGCGTGACGATCTTCTCCCCCGGCTTGGCCCGGCGTACGACCACCGCCGGGCCGTTCAGCTTCGCCAAATCGAACGCGTGCAGCGGCTGGTTCAGCTCGAACAGGATGTAGTTCGTGGCGTCCACGACATTGTTGATCGACCGCTGCCCGATCGCAGTCAGACGGCCACTGAGCCACCCGGGGCTGGGGGCGACCTTTACCCCGCGGATCACGGCGATCATGTAGCGGGGGGCGCCTTCCGGGTCCTCGAGGCGAACCTCTACGCCGTCGACGACTCCGCTCGTCGCGGCGGCAGGACGGCTCCGGCCGGCGGCCACGCCGGGCTCGGCGGCCGTCGCCGTCCCACCGCCGCGACGGCTGGGGGCACCGCGAGGGCCGCCGAGGGCGGCGTCCCCGCCGGCCCGAGCGGTGCCGCCAGCCGGAGCTGGAATGGGCGGCAGCTTAACCGTCCCGCCCAGGACGGCCGCCAGCTCGCGGGCGACGCCCTTGTGGCACAGCAGGTCGGGGCGGTTCGCGGGCACGTCGATGACGATCTGATGATCCGCCACGGGCACCACGTCCAGGAACCGGCTCCCCGGGGGCGCGGTGGTGTCGAGCTCGAGGATCCCGGCGTGGTCCTCGCCGAGGCCCAGCTCCTTGGCCGAGCACAGCATGCCGTTGGACTCGACGCCGCGGATCTTGCGGCGCTCGAGCTTCACGCCGCCCGGCAGCGTGGCGCCGACCGGCGCGTAGGGGTACGTCTTGCCCGCCTGGACGTTGGGTGCGCCGCACACCACCTCGACCGGTCCTCCGGCCCCACCGGCGTCGACCCGACACAGCGACAGGCGATCGGCATTGGGGTGCTTCTGCACGTCGAGCACGCGCCCGATCAGGACGTCGCCCAAGTCCTGGTGCCGGGGGATGACGGCGTCCACGGCCGCGGCGTGCATCGTGAGACTCTCGGCGAGCTCGCGCGCGTCCAGCGGGCGGCCGAGCAGCGCCTCCAGCCAGCGGCGTGAGACGATCACCGGACCCCGCCCGCGAACTGCGCGAGGAAGCGCACGTCGCTCTCGTGGAGCAGCCGGATGTCGGCGATGCCGTGGCGAGTCATGGCGATGCGCGCGGGGCCCATGCCCCATGCGAAGCCCGAGTACCGCTCGCTCGAGACGCCGCAGTTCTCGAGCACGGCGGGATGAACCAGCCCCGAGCCGAGGATCTCCATCCAGCCCGTCTGCTTGCAGGTAGCGCACCCCGCGCCCTTGCAGATCTGGCACTGCACGTCCATCTCGGCCGACGGCTCTGTGAACGGAAAGAACGACGGCCGGAACCGCACCCGGGTGTCGGCGGTGAAGAAGCGCCGGGCGAAGGTGGCGAGGGTGGCCTTGAAATCGACGAAGCTGAGTCCCTCGTCGACGGCCAGGCCCTCGATCTGCTCGAACACGGGGGAGTGGGACGCGTCGAACGGGTCGCGCCGGTACACCTGGCCCGGAATGACGACGCGGATGGGCGGCGGGTAGCGCTCCAGCGTGCGGATCTGCACCGGCGACGTGTGCGTGCGGAGCAGGAGGCCGTCGCCAAGATAAAACGAGTCCTGCGCGTCGAGCGCGGGATGGTCCTTGGGGAAGTTGAGCGCGAAGAAGTTGTACCGCTCGGTCTCGGCTTCCGGCCCGACCGCACGGGTGAAGCCCAGCTCGCGAAAGATGTCGCAGATCTCGTTCACGACCTGCGTGACGAGGTGGAGGCCGCCCCGCCAGACGGCGCGCCCGGGCATGGTCAGGTCGAGGCCGGTCACGGAGCCGGCGGCGCGCTTGAGCTCGCGCTCCCGGGCCGCGAACGCGGCTTCGAACTCGCGCTTCAGCGCGTTCGCCGCCGCGCCGACTTCTTTTCTGGAAGACGGGTCGAGCTTCGGGACGCGCCCGAGAATCTGGGTGAGTGTGCCGGCTTTGCGCCCGAGGATCTCGGTCTTGAGATCCTGGAGCCGGCGTTCGTCCGCCTGCGGAATCTCCTGCAGACGCTCCCGCAGCTCGGTGAGGGCCGCCAGGAGGTCGCGCATGGTCAGAGTGCCTGCTTGGCGACCTCCGCGAGCTGCTCGAACGCCACGGGATCACGCACGGCGAGGTCGGCGAGCACCTTGCGGTTGATCTCGACGCCGGCCTTGCGGAGCCCGTTCATCAAGCGGCTGTAGGACAGCTGGTGCATCCGCGCGGCGGCGTTGATGCGCGTGATCCAGAGACGGCGGAAGTCCGCCTTGCGGCGGCGCCGGTCGCGGTAGGCGTACTTCTGGGCGCGCTCGACCGACTCCTTCGCCGCCTTCCACAGCTTGGAGCGCCCGCCAAAGTAGCCCTTGGCGAGCTTCATGATTTTGTTCTTGCGCTTCAGGCGCGCGACGTTGCTTTTGACGCGGGGCATGAGTCGCTCCTTACGCCATCAACAGGCGCTTGAGGCGGCGTTCGTCGGCGTGCGAGACGAGCGCCGCTTTGCGCAGGTGTCGCTTCCGCTTCGGATGCTTCTTCGTCAGAATGTGGCTCTTGTACGCGTGATGACGGCGCAACCGGCCGGTCCCCGTCAGGCGGACGCGTTTGCGCAATGCGCGCTTGCTCTTCTGCTTCGGCATTCTTGCTTCCTCTCCAGTAGCCCCTACTTCGGCGCCAGGACCATCGACATGTTGCGGCCCTCGAGCTTCGGGTCCTGCTCGATCTTGGCGATGTCCTTCAGCTCGTTGGCCACCCGGTCGAGCACGTCGCGTCCCAAATCGATGTGGGCCATCTGCCGGCCCCGGTACATCATCGTCACCTTGACCTTGTTGCCGTCCTGCAGGAACTCGCGCGCATGGCGCGTCTTGAAGGCGAAGTCGTGATCGTCGATCCCCGGGCGGTACTTCACTTCCTTCAAATGGATGACGTGCTGCTTTTTCTTGGCCGCCCGCGCCGCCTTCGCCTGCTCGAACTTGAACTTCCCGTAATCCATGATCTTTGCGACCGGGGGTCGCGCGAGCGGGGCTACCTCGACCAGGTCGAGGCCCCGCTCCTGAGCCGCCGCCAACGCCTCCTCGACGGTCAGCACGCCGAGCTGGGCTCCGTCCGGCGCGATCACGCGAATCGGGCTGATCCGGATCTGCCGGTTCACCCGGACGCGCGGCGCTTTGTTGTTTGGGCTTTCGATCGCCAGGTGTCGATCTCCTCCTCAAGAAGAAAAGAAAAAGCGGACTCCGCCGGCTCGGGAGTCCGCTTCCCTCACGCCCCGCTCTCCCGCCTCGCGGAGAGAGTCAGGGGGTGAAGTCTCGGAACCCTAGAGCGCTCTCACGTGGAGAGGCGGCGGGTGAGGCGCGCGCGGCGCCCGCTTGCCGTATTGTCGCGCGCAAGTTAGCCCGCCCCGAGCGGCTCCACAAGCCCGAACCCCTTCCCCTCGCGCCCCAATCGCCCCGCGATCACGGACGCGTCGTGCTCGAAGAACAGCAGCCACGCCTCCGCCTCCGCCCGTTGGTACAGGCGGCGTTTCGACTCGAGGGTCACCAGCGGCTCCAGGTCGTAGCCCATGATCCACGGCAGCGGCAGGTGGGCGGCGGTCGGCACCAGGTCCGCCACGAAGCAGACGCGCTCCCCGGCGCTCTCGACCAGGACCGACTGGTGAAAGGGGACGTGCCCCGGCGTGGGGAGGCAGCGGATGCCGGGCAGCGGCTCGGCTTCGCCGGCCACGAGGGTGAACGACACAGGCTCGAAATTGGGCGGCAGGTAGCTGGCGGCCGTGCGCTCGTTGGTGTGACGGGCGAACTCGAGCTCACCCTTTTGCACCACGTAGGTCGCCCGCGGAAACGTGACCCGAATGGCGCCTCCACCACCTCCACCCTCCTCCACAACCTCCCGATAGGTATTGCCGCCGGCGTGATCGAAGTGGAGGTGGGTGTTGATCACCCAGCGCACGTCGCGCGGCGCGTGGCCGAGCTCGGCCAGCGCGTCCTCCAGGCACGTCCGCCCGTCCTTCCCCTCGTTCACGACTCCGTAGATGTCCTTGAACTTGGCATCCTCCTTGTTGCCGAGCCCGGTGTCTACCAGCACGAGGCCGTCGTCATGCTCGATCAGGAGGGAGCGCAGCGCCAACGGGATCCGGTTCCGGTCGTCCGCCGCGATCCGCCGCTGCCACAGCGGCTTGGGCACCACGCCGAACATGGCGCCGCCGTCGAGGGCCTGGCGGCCACCCTCCAGCGCGTGGCACGTGAGGCGGCCCACTCTGAAGGTCGTGTGGGTCATTTGAACGCGGAACGCGGAACGCGGAAGTCGGAACAGCAATGGAAGACCATGGGCTGCACGACGCTCACCGGGCTGTTCCGCGTTCCGCGTTCGCACTTCCGCGTTTCATGGTTCCGCGTTCCGACTTCCGCGTTCCGCGTTTCGTGGCTCCGCGCTCTCACAGATCATCCCGCCGCAAGGGCAGCGTCATGCAGCGCGGACCGCCGCCGCCCCGGACCAGCTCGCTCCCCTCCATGGTGATCACCGCCCGCTCCCCCTCCACCAGCGACTCCTCCCCGGTGAGCAGATTCACCGCCGCGACGGTCTTGAACCCCGTGTGCTCGAGCTCGCGCAGCGTGGCCTCGTTGCGGGCGTAGGTGACCACGACGCCCGGCCGCACGGCGATGAAGTTGCAGGCCGACGACCACTGCTCCCGCTCCTGGAGCGAGCGATCGGACCCGCCACAGAACACCGGCTCGAGCGGCTGATCGACCGCCTGCAGGGCCGCGAAAAAGTTCGGCATCTCTTTCACACCCTTCGATCGCTTGCGGCGGTGCAGCACCGCGAGCCGCTCCGGTCCCACGAAGTGCGGCGGATAGATGCAGCACAGCTCGCGGTCCAGCTGCGTGAAGATCATGTCCAGGTGAATAGCGGTCCGCTCGTTGGGAAGCACCACGACGATCACGTCCTTCACGCCACAATGCTCGAACACCAGGTCGCACAGGTGGTCGAGGGCCGCGGGGCTCGAGCGCTCGCTGAAGCCGAGCAGCAGGAGATCGGGACGCAACGGATGGACGTCCCCGCCTTCCAGCGTGTAGTTGTTGCGCTTCTCCTCCGAGCCGTCGTACAGGATGCCGGCGTTCTCGAGACAGGGGTGATAGCGGAACAGCGCCTTGACGAGCAACTCCTCGGTCCAGCGCACGCCGTAGCGCATCGAGCCGATGATCGAGTGCTCCCCGATGACGATGCCCACGTCGCGCGTGAAGAACAAGTTGGGGAGCGGGGGGAGTGCGTAGCCGGTCTCGTTCAAGGCGCGGGCGATCGGCCCCGCCTCTTCCAACGCGCCTTCGACCATGCGGCCGACGAGCGCGTCGGGAGCGAGCGCGGCCAGCTGCGCGGCGAGGGCGTCCGACGGCACCACTTCGAGCGCGCGGGTCACGAGGAACTCGCGCACGTCGGCACGCGCCACCAGCTCGGTCAGGAGCGTACGCACTTCGTACACCTGCGCAAAGCGCTCCAGCACGGTCACAAACCGCCGGTGCTCGCGCTGGGCGAGCTCCAAGTCGATGATGTCGTCGTACAGGTAGTCTTCCCGGCTGCCGGGGGTGACCGCGACGAGCTCGCGCCCGGGCGTGTGGACCAGGACGGCCCGCAGCGGACCGATTTCCGAGGTGACGTGGACGCGGGCCATGGGGCGGAATCTAACGCGGAAGGGGGAACGCGGAGCCGAAGTCGGAACGCGGAAGGCGGAACGCGGAACCGCAAGGAGAGGTCGCTCGCGCTGCTCGGGTCGGGTTCATGTTCCGCGTTCCGCGTTCCGACTTCCGCGTTTCAGCGGTTCGCCAGCGCGAAGCTCAACGTTTCCAGCTCGAGCGCCATGTTCACCGACTTGACCACGACGTCGGCGGGGACGGTGAGCTGCGCCGGCGCGAAGTTGAGGATGGCCTTGACGCCGGCACGCACCAGCCGATCCACCACGTCTTGCGCCGCGTCCGCTGGCGTGACGACGATGGCGATGTCGATGGGCTCCCGGGCGAGGTCCGCCTCGAGATGGCGGACGTCCCGCACCACGAGGCCGTTCCAGCGGGAGCCGATTTTCTTCGGGTCTCTATCGTAGATGGCGGAGACGTGAAACCCGCGCTGCCGGAAGCCGGGATACTGAATCAGCGCCCCGCCGATGCGACCGGCGCCGACCAGTACGACGCGGTAGGTGCGGCGTAACCCCAGAATGTCGCGGATCTTGGCCGCGAGCTCGGGGACCGAGTAGCCGAGGCCGCGCTTGCCGAACGAGCCGAAAAACGAGAGGTCCTTGCGCACCTGTGCCGACGTCGTGCCGCCACGCCGGGCCAGCTCGGCAGAGGAGATGGTGGTCTGGCCTTGTGCGGCGAACTGTTCGAGGAACCGCAGGTACAGGGAGAGCCGCCGCACGGTACTCTCGGAAATCTTCCGCATATTGTGAACAATTTCACAATCGCGCACTCCAACGCAAGAGCCGCGCGAACTCGGGAGCCCCGAGTGTCTCAGGCCGAGCCGCGGGATCGAGCCCGAGCTCGCGCAGCCCCGTGCCCACCAGCGCCGCCGACCGCCCGGACGCCGTCATCACGACGTTGCGCAGCTGTTTGCGGCGCCGCGTGAAACACGCGGTGACGAACGCGCGAAATGCCGCGATCTCCTCGGGCGCCACGAGCGGCTGCGCCAGCGGCGTGAGCCGCAGCAGGGCGCTGTCCACGCGCGGCCGCGGATGGAACGCGCCGGCCCGCACCGTCGCCAGGCGCTCCACGCGACACACCGCCTGCACGCCGACCGACAGGGCGCCGTACGCCTTCGACCCGGGCGCCGCCGCGACGCGCGCGGCGACCTCGGCCTGGACCAGAAACACGATGCGCTCGGGCAACGGCGGCGTGAGGGCTTTGTCGATCAGGGGAGAGGTGATGGCGTAGGGGATGTTGCCGACGACTTTGAAACGCGGAAGGCGGAACGCGGAACGCGGAACAGCAGGACCGGCGTCAACGAGTGCATGCCAGTCCAGCTGCAGCGCGTCTCCGTGCACGATGGTCAGTCCCTCTGTTCCGCGTTCCGCGTTCCGCGTTGCGAGTTCAGCAGTCAGCCGCCGATCTTTCTCGATCCCTATCACCCGCAGCCCGCGGGCGAGCAGGACCTCCGTGAGGCTCCCCCGCCCCGCCCCGATCTCGAGCACGACGTCGTCGGGCGCGGGGTCGAGCGCGTCGACGATTTTCTCGAGAATGGTGCGATCGGTGAGGAAGTGCTGGCCGAGCCGTTTGTCGGGAATCACGCCTTGAGGATGACCACGGTGCGGTCGTCGGTGGGCGGGGCGCCGCCGGTGAAGCCGGCCAGGTCGGCGTGCACCGACTCGAGGATTTCCAGCGCCGGGCGCGCCCGGAGACGGGCGACGTGGCCGAGCACGCGCTCCTCGCCGAACCGCTCGCCCCGTCCGCCCACGGCCTCGGCCACCCCGTCGGTGAACAGGCACAGGATCGCGTCCTTGCGCGTCCACGGCCGGGTCGTGTCCGCGCCCGGCGCGGTGGCGAGGCCGAGCGGCGGGCGAGTGGCCTCGAGCCGGGTGGCTTCCCCGGTGCGGGTGGACACGAGAAACGCATGGGGATGGCCCGCGTTGCCGAACGTGATGCGCCCGGCCTGCGGGTCCACGACGGCATAGAACACGGTGAGGAACATCTCCGTGTTGGCGAGCTCCTCGGTGAGGGACTCTTCCAGTCGGCGCAGCACTTCGGTGGGCGTCTCCGCCGATTCGGCGTGGATACCCGACGCGGCCATCACGAGCGCCATGATCAGCGCGGCGCTGAAGCCGTGGCTCGTGACGTCGCCGATCATGACGCCGATCAGGCCGGCGCGCAGGTTCAGCAGATTGTAGAAGTCACCGCCCACCGATTCCGCCTGGCGGCAGCGGGCCGCCACGTCGACGCGCGCCGCGAGCACGAGGGGCGACGGCAGCAGCTTCAGCTGGAGGTCGCGCGCCAGCTCCAGCTCGCGGCGCACGCGCTGCTGCCCCAGGTCCTGCGCGACGAGGCGCGCGTTTTCGATCGCGGCCCCGATCTGGTTCGCGATCGCCGCGACGAGCTTGCGATCCCCCGCCGTGAATGCGTCCTCGCCCACCCGGTCCGTGAGGTTGATCACCCCGATCGGCTTGCCGCGCGCGCCGGGCGCCGCGTACAGCACGGGCACCGACAGGAACGCTTCGCCGCGGTAGTTCCGGCCCTCGGGGCAGCCGGGACTGACGGCCTTGGGATCGGTCGGGTCGTAGCTCACGATCCGCATCTCGCGGAACACGCGCGCCGCCACCGAGCAGAGATCGTCGACCTCGATCGGCTCGAGGTCGTCCGGTGCCATGCCGCGCGCGGCGACGATGCGCAACACGTGGGCCTCGGGGTCGTGCACCAGCAGCGTGGCGCGGCGCGCCCCCACCACCGTCGAGACTTCGCGCAGGATCCGCTCCGCCGCCTCGTCCAGCCGGATCGTGTGGCCGAGGATCTCGCTGATCGTGTAGATCAGATCGATCTCCTCGTAGCGGTCCGACAGCTCGGCCGCGACCTGGGCGGCGTCGCGCTCGGCGGACAGCACGGCGGCAATGATCTGGGCGAGCTCCTGCGCCTTCCCCGGTCCCCCGTTCGCGATCTCGAGCCACACGCCCTCCGCTTCGGGAATGGGCACGAGCGACGCCGACGCCGGCGGCGCGTCGCCCGCATCCGTGCGCAAGCGCAGGCGCGCGCCGCTCAGCCGCTCGAGCACCGGCAGCAGCCGCTCGAGACGCTCGCCGGTCAGCCCGCCAGGAGCGTCAGGCACACCGAGTTTCCCTTCGCATTGAAGGCGACATGGTCCACCAAGCGTCGCAGCACGAACAGGCCGCGCCCGTCCTCGAGCTCCAGGCGATCGGGCAGCGTGGGATCCGGAATCCCGTCCGGGTCGAATCCGTCTCCCTCATCGGTCACGTGCAGGCGGACGACGTCGTGCCCGACCTGGACCAGCACGTGCACGACCCGGGCGGGGTCGTGGTGGTTGCCGTACGCGATGGCGTTGGCAAGGGCCTCCGCGAGGGCGGTGCGGAAATTGAAACGGATGCGGCGCGGCGAGAGGGGGCCCGAGGGGAGGCGCCCGACGATCAGCTCGACCGCCGGGCCGACGTACTTCAAGTCGCTCGGCACATCGAGCAACAGCTCGGTTTCGGTCTCACCTCCCCCCGCCCGGCGGCGGACGTCGAGGTGCAGCGGCGTGGTCACGGGCTAGAAGGCGGCGAGCGCCTCCTCGGACGTCTTGGTGATGGCGAAGAGGGTATCCAGCTTGGTCAGCTCGAACAGCGTCTGCAGGTCCTCGTTCAGGCCGCACAGCCGCAGATCCCCGCCCTGCTCGCGGATCTTCTTCGAGAGCGACACGAGGACGCCGAGGCCGGAGGAGTCGATGTAGCCGGTCTTCGCGAAATCGACCACGAACTTCCGGCCGCCGCCCTCCAGCGCGTCGAGCACCTTCTGCTTCAGCTCCTGGCGATTGCCCACGATCAGCTGGCCGTCGACGCCGACGACGACGACGCCGTGCTTGTCTTTGCGCAACGTGAAGCTCATGGCTGCTCCCCGGCTTGAAGGACGGCGACCGCGGCGGTGTCCACAATATCGTCGGCGGTGGCGCCCCGCGACAGGTCGGCGACGGGTCGCGCCAGCCCCTGGAGAATCGGCCCGATCGCCTCCCACCCACCCAGCCGCTGCACCAGTTTGTATCCGATGTTGCCACTGTCAAGATCGGGGAACACGAGCACGTTGGCCCGGCCCGCCACCCCGGAGCCCGGCGCCTTGCGCGCCGCCACGTCCATCACGAGCGCCGCGTCGCTCTGCAGCTCGCCGTCGAACGCGAAGTCGGGCCGCCGGGCAGCCAGGAGCTCGAGTGCCCGGCGCACGCGCTCCACCCGCGGCCCGGTGGCGCTCCCCTTGGTGCTGTACGAGAGAAACGCCACCACCGGCTCGTCCCCCACGATGCGACGGCGGTCGTGCGCGGCCGCGACGGCCGCCTCGGCGAGCTGCTGCGACGTCGGCTCGGGTACGACCGCGCAATCGGTGAACGTGAGCACGACGTCGTCGCGCACCATGTAGAACGCACCGCTCACGGTCGTGATGCCGGGCGCCGTGCCCACCGTACGCAGGGCGGCGCGGATCGTGTCGCCGCTCGGAAACGTGGCGCCCCCGACCATCACATCGGCGCGGCCCAGCGCCACGAGCGCGGCGCCGTACGTGAGGGGATGCGCGAGGGCGGTGGCGGCGGCGGCATCGTCGGGATACTTGTCCGGGTGGCGGGTCCGCAGGAGCTGGAGCATGTCGGGGAGCGGGGAGCCGGCGGCACCACCTTCCAGGAGCTGGACGGGTCCCAACTGTAATTGCTCGATGCGCGCGGCGGCGGCCCGGACGCGGTCGTCCTGTCCCTCGGGCAGCACGATGCGGCGGCGCGCGCGCCGGGCCCGCTGGTACAGGGCATCACGGAACGTCACTTCCCGAACTTTTGCTTGAGCGCCTGGCCCACCGCGGGGTGCACGAGCTGCGACACATCGCCTCCGAAGCGGGCCACTTCGCGCACGAGGCTCGAGCTCAGGTAGGTGAGGTCGAAGGCGGGCACGAGGAACACCGTTTCGACCCCGGGAGCGAGATTGCGGTTCATGAGCGCCATCTGGAACTCGTACTCGAAGTCGCTCACCGCGCGGAGACCGCGCACGATCAGGGTAGCGCCGGCGGCGCGCACGAAGTCGGCCAGCAATCCGTCGAACGACCGGACCTCGACGTGCGGATCGGCCGCGGCCTTCTGAATCAACGCCACGCGCTGCTCCAGCGTGAACAGCGGCTGCTTCGCGACGTTGACGGCCACCGCGACGATCACCCGGTCGGCGAACGTCAGGGCCCGCCGGATCAGGTCTTCGTGCCCCCGCGTGATGGGGTCGAACGAGCCCGGGTAGACGGCGACGCGCGTCATGGCGCGTAAATGAAGGTGACGGCCGTGTCGCCGTAGCGCCGCGTGTCGTCGCCGGGGATGGGCTGGTCCGCGCGGTGCTCGATCGAGAAGATGCGCGCGAAGGCGTTGACGCGGAACACGGCCACCAGCCGGGCGGCCTCGTGCCCGGCGTACGGGGGGTCGGCGAACGCCACGTCGTACTGACCCGGCTGGAGTCGCTCCGCGAACCGGAGCGCGTCCGCGCGGTGAATCGCGGCGCGGTCATCCACGTCGAGCGTCTTGACGTTGGCCTTGAGCGTGGCGAGCGCGAAGCGGTGCAGCTCCACGAAGTCCGCGCTCGCGGCCCCGCGCGACAGGGCTTCGAAGCCGAGCGCCCCGGAGCCCGCGAACAGGTCGAGCACCCGGGCCCCCCGGATCGAGCGCTGCAGGATCGAAAACCACGCCTCGCGCACCCGGTCCGCCGTGGGACGCACTTTGTCGGTGGCGGGCGTCTTGAGACGGCGGCCTTTGAATTCGCCGGCGATGATGCGGACGAAGCCCAACCCGGCCCCCTTCCCAAGTCGGGACGCGGAAGGCGGAACGCGGAACAGCAAGCGAAGCGCCTGCTCCGCGTTCCGCGTTCCGAGTTCCGCGTTCATGCGCTCGGCGCCATAGCCGCCACGCGCGCCTGCAGCGTCGCCCGCCCGTGCCACTCGTCGCGCTCCAGCCGGAACGCCACGTCCAGCCGTTCGGCGAGCCACTGGTCGGGAATCGCGTCGGCCCACTGGAACGCGATCGCCGGTAACGCGCCCGACTCGTCGTCCAGCGTGAAACGCAGGTGGTTCGTGCCCACCCGCCGCGCGCCCACGGCGCGGGCGCCGCGCACCCCGAACACCGGCGCGGGATTGCCGGCCCCGCACGGCTCCAGATAGCGGATCAGCTTCTCCAGCTCGTCGCTCACGAGGCCCAGGGGCAGCTCCAGGTCCACGCGCTGCGCCGGCACCAGGTCGTCGGGGCGCAGAAGCTCGCCCGCGACGGCGAGAAACGCAACACGAAAGTCCTCGTAACGGTCCCGCCGGAGGGTGAGGCCGGCGGCCATGGTGTGCCCGCCGTATTTCTCGAGATGGGGCGCCACGCGGTGCAGCGCGGCGTGCAGGTCGAAGCCGGCAATGCTCCGCCCCGAGCCACGCCCCATGCTCCCTCCCTCGTCCCACCCGATGAGAAACGTGGGCCGGCCGTAGCGCTCCACCAGCCGCGACGCGACGATGCCGATCACGCCGGGATGCCACGCGTCCGACGCGAGCACCAGCGCCCGGTCCTCCGGCCGCAGCACGCGCTCTGCCTGCTCGACCGCCTCGTCGAGGATGCGCTGGTCCAGCGCCTGGCGCCGCGCGTTGAGCGTCTCCAGCTCCCGCGCGATGGCGGCGGCCTCGGCCGGATCGTCTGAGAGCAGCAGCCGCAGTCCCAGGTTTGCGTCGTCGATGCGGCCGGCCGCATTGAGCCGCGGGGCCAGGATAAACCCCACGTGACCGGACTTGACGGGCTTCCCCGTCAGGCCGGCGGCGTCGACCAGCGCGCGCACGCCCGTCCAGCGCGAATCGGCCAGCATCTTGAGCCCGTGGCGCACGAGGATGCGGTTCTCGCCGGTGAGCGGGACGACGTCGGCCACGGTCGCCAGGGCCACCAGGTCGAGAAAGTGCAGCGGCAGGTTGGGCGAGAGGCCGAGCGCGGGCACGAGCGCCTGCACGAGCTTGAACGCCACGCCCGTCCCGCAGAGGTACTTCTCCTCCGAGGCGCAGTCGGCGCGGCGGGGGTCGAGGACGGCCGAGGCAGGTGGGAGGACGTCGCCGGGGAGGTGGTGATCGGTCACGATGACGTCGATGCCCGCGGCGCGGGCGGCGGCGACCGCGTCGACGGCCGTGATGCCGCAGTCGCAGGTGATGACCAGGCCCGCGCCTACGCGCCGGGCTTCCGCGAGGCCGGCCGGGCCGAAATCGTAGCCGTCGCGCAGGCGGTGCGGCACGAACGCCCGGATGTTGCCGCCCACGCTGGAGAGCGCGCGCGTGAGCAGCGCCGCGGCACACTGCCCGTCGACGTCGTAGTCCCCGTGCACCAGGATCGGGGCGCGCGCGCGCACGGCGGCGGCGATCAAATCCACGGCCCGGGGCATGTCGGCCCAGGCGCGCGGATCGGACAGCCGCTCCAGCTCCGGGCGGAGAAACGCCCTGGCGAGCGCCGGCGCGGCGAGTCCGCGTTGCACGAGGATCGCGGCCAGCGGCTCGGGAATGTGCAGGTCGGCGGCGAGCGTCGTCGTGAGACGCGGGTCGGGCGGCGCCGCGACCGTCCAGCGGGCCGGGATCATTCCCGCGCGTACAACAGCACGCCGCAGGCCTCGCAGCCTTCGATCGACGCGCCGCGCTGGATCAGCGCCCGCCGCTGGGTGGGGACGGCCGTGAAGCAGTGACCGCACGCGTCGCCGTGCAGCGGATAGAGCGCGAGCGGCGCCTTGCCCCGACGGATGCGCTCGTAGCGCGACAGCAGACCGGCGCCGACCCGCGTCGCGGCGCGCTCGCGCTCGGCGACGGCCTGCTCACGCTGCGCGGCGATCGCGTCGCGCCTCCCCGCAAGCGCCTCGCGCAGCGGCGCCTGCTGCGCCCGCACTTCCTGAAGGGCTTTTTCCGCCTCCGCCGCCTTGCGCTCGGCCTCCGTCACGGCATCGCCGGAGCGCATGAACTCGGCTTCTTCCTTGGCCAGCACGGAGCGGGCGAGGTCCAGCTCCGCCATGAGGGTCGACGCTTCTTTCGCGCCCCGCACCCACTCGAGCCGTTGCCGCCGCTGCTCCTGCATGGTGCGGTAGTTGGCGATCTTGCCTTCGAGCTCGTCGCGCCGGTCGATCGCGGCCTGAATCGCCGCCTGCGCGCCTGCGAGGGCGCGCTCGGCCACCGCCTGCGCCTCGTCCAGGGCCTGGAGCTCGGGCGCGAGCGCCGCCAGGCTCTCGTCCGTCGCCGTGACCGCCTGATCTTTCTCCTGCAGGGCCAACAACGCTTCAAGTTCCGGGTGCACCTCTCCTCCTCGCAGCGATTTTGTAACGCGGGTAACGTTTGCGGAGCTCGTCGAACACGCGTCGCTTCTCCGCAATCAGGGACGCCTGGCGCTCGGGACTCTCGAACGGCAGCTGGTCGTCGAGCTGCTGCAGCTGCCGCTCCAGTCGCCGCGCTTCCATCCAGTTCACGGCCAATTCGTACATCTCGTTGGGATCGCGCCCGCCGAGGCCTTCCTCCTTGAGCTGCTCGTAGGCGCGCGCGGACGTGTCGTCCAGGGCGAGCACCGCGTCGTCCGCCACGGCTTCGAACACGGCGCGATACGGGGGAAACGCGAGCTCCTCGGCGTCGACGGCCTCGGCGACGCGGGACTTCCACGGCTCGCCTTCGAGCATCAGGAGCACAAGAGCTTTCTCGGCGCTGGCGGGCAGAACAGTCGAAGGCGGTAGAGGACGGTAGGGGACGGTAGAGGTTGCGGTCTTCCCCGTTGCCACGACTTCCCGTTCCAAGACGTCCTTGCGAACGCCCGCGGCCTCCGCCGCGCGCGAGATATACAGCTCCCGCGTGATCGGATCCTTCGCCGCGCGGATCGTGGGGAGCAGGCGGTCGAGCGCCCGGCGCCGTCCCGGGAGGCTCGAGAAGAAGGCCTTGCGGTCGAGGATCTGGATCTTCCGCTCCAGCGGATCGACCGCGTCCTTGAGGATGGCTTCGAGCCCCGGGGCGCCGCGTTTCTGGACCAGCGTGTCCGGGTCCTCTCCGACGGGAAGGGTCGCCACGCTCACGCGCACGCCCTGCCGCAGCAACTCGTCGCCGGCGCGGAACGTCGCGCGCAGTCCGGCGTCGTCCGAGTCATGCAGCAGGATCACGTGGGGGGTGTGACGCGCGAGCAGTTGAGCCTGATCGGGGGTGAGACCGGTGCCCAGCGGGGCCACCACTTCTTCGATTTCGGCGAGCGACAGACGCAGCACGTCGAAATACCCTTCCACCAGGATGGCGCGCTCCGCCTTGCGCATCGCGTGCTTGGCGACGTGCAGGTTGTACAGCAGCTTCCCCTTGTGGAACACGGGCGAATCGGGCGAGTTGAGGTATTTCGGCTCTCCTTCACCGAGGATGCGGCCCCCGAACGCCACAACGCGCGCGCGCAGATCGTGGATCGGAAACAGCAGCCGGCCCCGGAAGCGGGGCAGCAGCGTGCCGTCCTCTCGTTTAACGAGGAGCCCGGCCTCGAGCAACACCTCGTCACGCACGCCCAACCCTTTCATTGCGTCGAGAAACGCCTTGCTCCTGGGCGCGTAGCCCAGGCCCAGCGGCAGGACGACTGCCAGCTCCAAGTGTCGGGAGGCGAGGTAGTCGCGGGCGACCTGCGCGTCGGGGCTCTCGCGCAGCTGGCGCGCGAACCAATCGGCGGCGGCCGCCACGGCCCCGTACAGCGGCTCACGCGGGTCGGGGCCGGTCGGTCCCCGCTCCGGGATGGCGATCCCGACGCGGCGCGCGACCTCGCGCACCGCGGTGGGATAGTCCATGCCGAGCCGCTTCATGAAGAAGGTGAAGACGTCGCCGCCCTCGTGGCACACGAAGCAGTAGTACATCCCTTTCTTCGGGATGACGGCGAAATTGCGGTGCGTGCCGCCGTGAAACGGGCAGGGAGCGCGAAAGTCGGTGCCCGTACGTTTGAGCTCCACGTGCTCGCCGATGATCCCCACGATGTCCGCCGCTTCCCGGACCTGCTCGATCACGTCGTCGGGAATGAGACTCACGCGGTGAACTCCACGATCGTGACCCCGTGCCCGCCCTGGTTGGGCGGGGCGAAGCCGAACCGCTCGACGCGGGTGTCGGCGGACAGGATGTCGTGCACCAGCTGGCGCAGCGCGCCGGTGCCCTTGCCGTGGATCACGCGGAGATAGGGCAGGTCGGCGAGGACCGCCTCGTCGAGCGCCTTGACGAGCCGGGCTTCGGCTTCATCGGCGCGCAGGCCACGGAGCGAGATCTCGGTCGCGGCCGTCGCCGTCGGGTGCCCCGCTCCGGCCGGCGGCCGCGCCGGGCTCGGCGGCCGTCGCGGGGCACCCGGCGCCTCCTGCCGCTGGCGCCGCAGGTCCTCGAGCGACACCCAGCCCTCCGGCTTGCCAGCGCTCTCGTCTTCCGCGGTTTCTTCAATCGCTTTCTCGACCAACCGGCGGGCTTCTCGGGCGGTCGCTTCGTCCACCGCCGCGCGAGCGCGACCGAGCGCTTCCTCGACCTTGCGGCGCGCCTCGAGCAGGTACCCGCGCGCCTGCTCCCGCGCGGCGCGCTCCAGTGTCTGCCCGCGGGTCTTGACCTCGCGCTCGCGTGCGACAACCTCCTCGGCGCGGCCATCGACCCGTGTCGCGTCTTCCTCTACACGCTGCTCGCGTGCCGCGAGCTCGCGCTCCCGGGCCTCGAGCTCCCGCGCCCGGGCTTCCACGCTCGCGAGCAGCGCGTCGAGGGTGCGTTCACGGTCGGGCATGGCGCGCTCCGCGATGTCCAGGACCTCGCCCGCGATGCCCAGGCGTCGGGCGATGGCGAGCCCGTAGGAGCGCCCCGGGACGCCCTTGAGCAGCCGGAACGTCGGCGTGAGCGTGGCGGCGTCGAACTGGAGCGAGGCGTTCACGATCCCGACCGTCTCGGCGGCGAGCTGCTTCAAGACGCCGAGGTGCGTCGTCGCCAGCGTGACCGCGCGCCGGCGCGCGAGCGTTTTGAGAACGGCGGCGGCGAGCGCCCCTCCTTCCGCTGGATCGGTCCCGCTCCCGATCTCGTCGAGCAGCACGAGGGAGCCCGCGCCGGCACGCTCGAGCATGTCGCGCAGCACGGCGACGTGAGCCGAGAACGTGGAAAGACTGGCGGCGATGGACTGGCGATCGCCGATGTCCGCGAACACCCCGTCGAACACCGGGAGCGTCGACTGCGGCCCGATGGGCGGGACGATGCCGCTCTGCGCCATCAGGCACAGCAACCCCACCGCCTTGATGAGCACCGTCTTGCCACCGGTGTTCGGGCCGGAAATGAGGACCGTGAATTCGTCGGGCGCGAGCACCAGGTCGAAGGGCACGACGTCACCCCCTGACCCCCTCTCCACGCCGGCGTCCTCACCCCCTGACCCCCTCTCCACTTCGTGGAGAGGGGGAACGAAGGGAGAGATGAGCAGCGGATGCCGGCCGTCGTGGATCTCGAGCGGTCCGGTGCCGATGGCCGGGGCGAAGCCGTTGACGAGCACGGCGTAGCGGGCGCGGGCGCAGAGATCGTCAAACGCGACGCACATCTCCCACGCGGCCGCGATCGTCGCGCGTACCGGGCGAAGTAGCTGGGTGAGGTCGCGCAGCACCTGCAGCACCTCCCGCTGCTCCTCCGCCTCGTGCTCGCGCAGCGCATTCCCCAGCCCTATCGCCTCCGGCGGCTCGACGAACAAGGTGGAACCGGTGGCCGACTCGTCGTGCACGATGCCGCCGACCTTGGCCCACGCGGTGCCGCGCACCGGAATCACGTAGCGACCGCCCCGCACGGTAGCGGCTGCATCAGGGGCGCGCTCGGACGCATCGAGCTGCCCGAGGATGCTCTCGAGCCGCTGCACGAGCCGCTGGCGAGCCTCCCGCACGGCGCGGCGGGCGCGCGCGACGCCGTGCGACGCGCCGTCGAGCACCTGCCCGTCGGGATCGAGCGACTGGGCGAGCCGCGTCTCGAGCGCCTTCGGAGGCACGGCGCTGCGCAGCGCGGCGGTGCGCGGTGCGTGCTCGGCCAGCCTTCCCAAATCGGCCGCGACGATGCGCGCCGCCACCAGCGCCCGGCCCAGCCCGGCCAGCGCCGGGCCGTCGAGCGCACTGCCGGGCACGGCGAGCAGCTCGAGCGCGGGCCCGATGTCGGGGACCGGCTCGGCGCGGAGGGTGTCGTCGCGGAGCAGCAGCGCCGCGAGCTCCGCGACTTGCGCGAGCGCGGCGCCGATCGCTGCGGTGTCGGTCACCGGCGTCCGGCTCCGGACGCGCGCCGCGCCCAGCGGCCCGGCGGCATGCGCCGCCACGCGCTCCAGCGCGGCCGGGAATTCCAGTGTCTCCAGCACGGAGGGCGCGACCCCGCCGGGGGCGGTCATGCCGCCGACAGCTCTTCGCGCACGATCTGGTTCACGACCTTGCCGTCCGCCCGGCCCTTGAACTTGGGCATGACCTGTCCCATGACCTTGCCCACGTCGCGGGCCCCGCCGGCGATGGCGTCCCGGACGGCGCGGCGGATCTCTTCCGGGTCGACCGCGGCCGGCAGGAATTCCTCGAGCACCTTCACTTCACCGAGCTCGGCGTCGGCCCGATCGGGCCGGCCGGCGGCGGCGTACTGCTCGGCGGCCTCGCGGCGGCGCTTCATGGCGCGCCGCAGGACTTCCGCCGCCTCGTCGTCCGAGGGCGGGTGCTGCAGCTCGAATTCGCGGTTCTTGAGGTCTGCGAGGATCGTGGAGAGGAGAAGGGTACGCGGTTGATCGCGGTGTTTCCGGGCCTCGTTCATCGCGGCACGCAGCCGCTCGGGCAGGCTCATCACGTTACGCGGCTCGCAGGCGGTGGCCCTTGCGGCGCGCCGCGCTCGGTTTGCGCTTGCGGCGCTCGCTATCATGAATGATGACTTCCGGCATACCCTCTCGCTAACTGTGATAGTCCCAAAAACTTAGCCCTGCCCGTCGGCCCGTGCAACCCTCAGCCGGGCGGCCACTTCATCGGCCGACCTCCCAGCAGGTGCAGGTGCAGATGGAACACGGTTTGGCCGCCGTCGGGATTGGTGTTGACCACCACGCGATACCCGCGCTCCGCGATCCCCTCGGCGCGCGCCACCTCGCGCGCGAACGCGAGCAGACCGCCCAGCAGTCTCGGATCCTTCGCGTCGTTGAGCGACGCGAGGTGGTCGGTGGGGATCACGAGAACGTGCGTCGGTGCCTGCGGATTCAAATCCCGGAACGCGAGCATCCCGTCGCCCCCCTTCACCATCGTCGCCGGGATTTCCCCCGCCGCGATCTTGCAGAACACACAGGCTCCGGGCATGGTCCCTCTTTTAGCGTCCGAACGCCTGACGCAGCTGCTCCCAGAACTTTTTCCCGGTGTGCTCGTCGGCTGACGGCGAGCCCTCGACCTTGGCGAGCTGCTCGAGCAGCGCCCGCTGCTCCGCCGTCAGCTTGGTGGGTGTCCACACGTGCACGCGCACGTGGAGATCGCCGCGGCCGCCCTCGCCCACCCGGGGCAATCCCTTGCCGCGCAGCCGGTACACGGCGCCGGTCTGCGTGCCGGGTTGCAGCTTCAGCGCCGCCGCCCCGTACGGGGTCGGTACATCGAGCTCCGCCCCCAACGCGGCCTGCGTGAAGGACAGCGGCAGGTCGTAGATCAGATCGTCGCCTTGACGCTCGAAGCGCGCGTCCTCGGCGATGTCGAGCACGGCGATCAGGTCGCCCGGCGGACCATTGCGCGGCCCCGGCGCGCCGGCCCCGCGCATCGTGAGATAGTGATGATCCGCGACGCCCGCGGGGACGTTGATCTCCACGGTTTTCTCGGCGCGGACCCGCCCCTCTCCCTGGCACTTGGGGCACGGCTGGGCGATCACGCTCCCCTCACCGGCGCAGGTGGGACAGGGCGACACGGAGACGAACTGCCCGAACATGGAGCGCGCGGCGCGGCGCACCTCGCCCGATCCCCCGCACGTGCCGCAGCTCGTAGAGCGCGACCCCCGCGCGGCGCCGCTGCCGCCGCATTCCGCGCACCGCTCGTAGGTCCGCACCTTGATCTTCTTGGTGGTGCCGCTCGCCACCTCGGCGAGATCGAGCTTGAGCGTCACCTTGAGGTCCTGACCGCGGTGCTGCTCCTGGCGGCCGCGCCCGCCGCCCCCTCCAAACAGGGCGTCGAAGCTGCCCAGGCCGCCGAAGTCCCGCATGAACACATTCAGCGCCTCGGCGAGGTCGAAGTGCGCGAACCCGAAGTCGCTCCCCCCGGCCCCGCGCCGCAGCCCGGCCGCGCCGTAGCGGTCATAGGTGGCGCGCTTCTCGGGATCGCGCAGCACTTCGTACGCCTCGGTGATCTCCTTGAACTTCGCTTCCGCCGCCTCCTTCTGATCCGAGCCCACGCGGTCGGGGTGATGCTGCATCGCGAGGCGGCGGTAGGCCTTCTTGATCTCGGCTTCGTCCGCGTCGCGCGTGACCCCGAGCAGGGCGTAGTAGTCGTGCGTCACTCGAGCAGCTCCCCGACCAGACGACTGGTGTGATCCACGAGGGCGACGATCTTGTCGTAGGGCATGCGCGTCGGACCCATGACGCCGATGACGCCGGCGAGCGCGCCCAGCCGGTACGAAGCCGTGACCAGCGTGAAGGGGGCGAGCTTCGGGTCCTGGTGCTCGGTGCCGATCGTGATCGTGAGCCCCTGGCCGAGCCGCTGGGCGAGTGCTTCGCGCAACAGGTCGCGTCGCTCCGTGACCTCCATGAGCCCTTGCAACCGTTCCTTGGTGGCGAACTCCGGCTGGCCGGCCAGCAGCTGCGCGCTCCCCAGCACGACTCCGACGCCCGCGTTTCCGGCGGTCGGCATGTCGAAGAGCTCGTCGGCCTCCTGGATGAAGATGTTGAGCAGCTCGCTCGAGTCGGGGTCCGGCGTGGCATCGCGCAGCCGCTCGGGGAGCGTGCCGCGGATCTCGCGCAACGTGAGCCCAGCGAGCCGTTCGTTCAGGACCGCTCCGACCTGCGCCACCGCTTCCGGCGCCAACCGCGCGGGCACTTCGACGAAGATCGAGCGCACCATGCCGCTCTTGAGGGTGAGCACCAACAGCAGCCGCTCCGACGACGCCTGCAACAGCTCGACCCGCTCGAGCACCGCGGCATCGAGCCTAGGGCCGACGGCGACGCCCAGTTCCTTGGTCAGCACCCCCAACACCTGCGCCGCGCGCTCGAGGATCTGGTCCATGGCATTGTGGTCGCCCAACCCCTCGCGGATCTGGTGCGACTCCGACGCCGAGACCGGCGGCAGCCGCATCAGCGAATTCACGTACACGCGGTAGGCGAGGTCGGTGGGGATGCGCCCTGCGGAGGTGTGGGGGTGGTACAGGTACCCCTTCTCCTCCAGGTCGCTCATGGTATTGCGGATGGAGGCAGGCGACAGCGAGAGCCCGAACCGCTTCGAGACCGTGCGACTCCCCGCCGGTTCGGCAGTTTCGACGTAGGTCTCGATGACGGCTTCGAGGACCTGCCGCTCGCGCTCGTTCAGGGACGCTGTCATATCAGCCAAGCTATTACCTGCTAACAATTTAGCCCGTTGTGCCACAGCCGGTCAAGTCACGCACCAAGGCGTCGAGCCGGAGCCAGCCCTCGGGCGTGCAGACCAGGCGTTGGTTGCGGACTTCGGCCCAGCCCCGCTCGAGCCACCGGACGGTAGAGGACGGTAGAGGGCGATAGAGGGCGGCAACATCCAGCCCGGCGTCGGTGCGCAATGCGAGGTATACCCGCTCGAGTTCCCGTTGCTCATTCGACAGGATTTCCTGGGAAGCGACGGGAGATCGCCCTGCCGCGACGGCGCGACGGTACGACTCCCACGCCGACAGATTCCAACGTCGCGCCGCCCCGTCGAACGAGTGCGCCGCGGGGCCGAGGCCCGAATAGGAACGTCCCGACCAGTAGGCCGAGTTGTGACGCGAGCGGCAACCATCGAGCGCAGCGTTCGAGACCTCGTAGAAATGGTACCCGCAAGCCGCCAGCCGCGAGTGCGCAAGCAAGTACTCCGCGGCGTAACGCTCGTCGTCCGGCGGGGACGCGGCCCCGCGAGAGATCCAGCGGGCGAGCGGCGTGCGCTCTTCCACGGTGAGACCGTAGAGGGAGAGGTGGGCGGGACGCAGGGCCAGCGCCTGCTCCAGGTCGCGCCCCCAATCGCGCGCGAGCCCGGCGGGCAGGGCGAAGATCAGGTCGAGCGAGATGTTGTCGATCCCCGCGAGGCGGAGCGTCGCCACGGCGGCGGCAATCCGCGCCGCGTCGTGGGAGCGGTGCATCCACTGCAAGGCCTGGTCGTCGAACGACTGAGCCCCCAGCGATACGCGATTGATTCCGGCGCGGCGCCACGCTGTCGCAGTGTCGCGTGTCACGTCTTCTGGATTGGCCTCGAGCGTTACTTCGACGGCGTCACGCAACGACGTCAAGTGAAAGGCGTCACGCAGAGACGTGAGAAGCGTCGCCAGGGCATCGGGCGGCAGCAGCGACGGTGTGCCGCCCCCCAGATAGATCGTCTCCAAAACCTCGCTCCCAGAATCCCCGGGCTCGCGCCCGGGGTCTGTCACCCCAGGAATGTTCACCTCCTGCAGCACGGCATCGACGTACTCCCGCGCCGGGATGCGCTTGCGGACCGCGATGGAAAAGTCGCAGTACGTGCAGCGGCGCCGGCAGAAGGGGACGTGGAGATAGAGGTGGCGCATGGAACGAACAATAGCGCGGAACGCGGAAGTCGGAACGCGGAACGGTAATGGAAGGTCGCTCGCCGCAGCGACGCTCACGTCTCTGTTCCGCGCTCCGCGTTTCGCCTTCCGCGTTCAGGCCAGCCCGAACACCATCCCCGGCTGCTGCCGCACCAGGCCCCGCATCTCGAGCTCCGTGAGCGCGGTCAGCACCGCGCCCGTCTCCCCGCCGGCCGCGGCGACCAGCACGTCCACGTGTCTGGGCTCCGCGACGAGCGCGTCCCATAACGAGCGCTGCAGGCCGTTGAGATCGGGCGGCCGACTGCGCTGCAGCGTGGCACCCCGGGCCGGCGGCCCGGGGTCAGCCGCGGCGGGCAACCCCAGCTCTTCCAGGATATCCGCCACCGCGAGCGCGGGCTTCGCGCCCTGCTGGATGAGCCGGTTGCAGCCGAGCGACGTGGGGCTCGTGATGGGACCGGGGACGGCGAGCACGACGCGACCCTGATCGAGCGCGCAGTCGCTCGTGATCAACGCGCCCGAGCCCGGGGCGGCTTCGACCACGACGGTCACCCCCGCCAACCCCGAGATCAAGCGATTGCGCCGCGGGAAGGCGCCGGCGTGCGGCCGCTCTCCGGGCGGCAGCTCCGAGACGAGGCAGCCCGACGCGACCATGCGCTCGTACAGCGTGCGGTTCGCCGCGGGATAAATCACGCCGAAGCCGTTGCCCAGTACTCCTACCGACGGCCCTCCCGTGTCGAGCGCGGCGGCGTGGGCGATGGCGTCGATGCCCCGCGCCATTCCGCTCGCGACCACGACCCCTGCCCGCGCCACGCCCGCGGCGAGCAAACGGGCGGCGTCGGCTCCGTAGGGAGTGTGGTCCCGGCTGCCCACGATGCCGACCGCCGGACGCGTGAGCCACGCGACGTCGCCCCAGACGTAGAGGAGTGCGGGCGGCTCGGGGATTTCGGACAGGAGCGGCGGGAACCCGGGGTCGTCGGGAAGGAGCACCGCCGCGCCGAGCCGATCGAGCTGGTTCAGGATCTCGTGCCCCGTGCCCGGGGAAACCGCGCGGATCGCGCCTGCCGCGGCGCGGCTGAAGCCGGGCAGTGCGGCGATGGCGCCGGCGGGAGCGTGCACGGCGGCGCCGGCGCCCTCGAAGGCGGCCACCAGCGTGCGGAGACGCGCGGCGCCGATCCCGGGCACCTGCGCGAGCGCCAGATAGGCCGCTACTTCGTCGCGACCGCCGCGGAGAGCGCCTGCCATAGAGTCTCCAACAGCTTCGGTATCCCTTGACCGGTGACGGCTGAAATGCCGACGACCGGGGCGCTGCCCTGCGTACGGATCGCCGGGATCCGGGACGCGGGAGGCGAGAGATCGAGCTTGGTCAGCACCACGACATGCGGCTTCGCAGCCAGGTCCGGCGAGTACGACGCCGCTTCCCGCAACAGCAGCTCGTAGCTCGCCTGGGGATCGGGGCTGTCCACAGGCACCAGCACTGCGACCAGGCGGGTGCGCTCCACGTGCTGCAGGAACTTGAGGCCCAGGCCCTTGCCGACGTGGGCGCCCGCGATGATCCCCGGGATGTCGGCCACGACGAAGGATCGGCTGTCGGACAGGCCGACCACGCCGAGCTGCGGCTCGAGCGTCGTGAACGGATAGTCGGCGATTTTCGGCCGGGCGGCGGAGACCACGGAGAGCAGCGTGCTCTTGCCCGCGTTGGGTTCACCCAGGAGGCCCACGTCGGCGATCAGTTTGAGAACGAGCTCAAGCTCGCGCTCGTCGCCGTACTCGCCCGGCTCCCACTCGCGCGGGCTCTGGTGCGTGGGCGTGGCGAAGCGGGCATTGCCGCGGCCGCCCCGCCCGCCCCGCGCGACGAGCAGGGTGTCGCCCGCGCCCACGACCTCCCCGAGGCGGGTGCCGCCCGCGGCGTCGCGAATTTCGGTGCCGGCCGGGACGGGGAGATAGAGATCCGCGCCCGACTTCCCGGTCATGTTCTTCCCCTTGCCGTGCTGGCCGCGCTCGGCGCGCCAGTGCGTGCGATAGCGGTAGTCGAGCAGCGTCGCGAGGTTGGAATCGGCCCGCACGTACACGCTGCCGCCGGAGCCGCCATCGCCGCCGTCGGGCCCGCCTTTGGGGACGAACTTCTCGCGGCGAAAGGAGGATGCACCCGCCCCTCCTGCCCCCCCTACGACGTGGACTACGGCGCGGTCGATAAACATTAACGCGGAACGCGGAATGCGGAACGCGGAACAGGCCGGCCGCCTTCTCGCGCAGTGCGAATGGACGCGATCGTAATGGCTACGAGTTGGCTCGCCTCGTCACGCAGCTCCGCAATCTTCGTCGAGTTCACGAGCCCGGTCTCCGACAGCAGCTCCAGCCAGAACGCGCTCTCGTCTGCCTCTTCCTCGACAATTCCCATCTTGGCCAAGAACTCTTTCCGTGAGCGTGCCCGCCGGGCCGACCGGTAGTTCCCGGCGACCGAGGTTGCGGCCCGGAGCAACTGGCGTCCGATCACGTCAGTGGCCCGGCTCCAGGCGAGGTCGTCAACCAAACGGACAATAGCGAGCGCAAAAGCCTTGGTTCGTTCTTTCAGGTCACGCACCGGCAGGGACTTGCCCTTCTGTTCCGCGTTCCGCGTTCCGACTTCCGCGTTCACCGTTTCCGTCTCCTCACATCCGCCCACTGCTCGTGCGCTCTTCGGAGGTACTCCGGGTCCAGATCCGGCGCCACCAGCTCCAGCACCGCTTCCACCTCCTCGGGCGAAGCCCCGGTGTTGAGCGCCCCGCGCAGGTGCGCGTGCAGCTGCTGGGCGGTACCCAGCACGGCGATCGCCGCCACGGTCGCAAGCTCCCGCCGCTTCAGGTCGAGCCCCGGTCGACCGATCACCTTCCCGTACGCGTCCACCAGCACCAGGTCCTCGAGCGCGGGGTGCAGCGCCCGCAGGTTGACGAGCAGCTTGTGGTAGGCGCGCCCGTACACGTCGCGGCACACCGCCGCGCCCCGATCCGCCCACGCCTGCCAGTCCTCGTGCGCCAACGGCTCCGCCGCGGGCCGACCCTGTTCCTCTGCGGCGGGTCCCGCCACGTCGCGCCACACGCCGAAGGCCACCAGCGCCAACGGGTAGCCGACCACGAGCATGCTCTGCAGCAGCAGCTCGTCGATCCACAAGGGCGGCACACCCGCCTGCCGGGCAGCGACGAAGCGCTCGTGGAGCTCGGGCAGGTGGCCTTCGGCGACGGCGGCGGCCAACCGCACCAGCGCCGCGGTCGCCGCATCGAGGGGCTCGCTCATATTACTCCTCCCCCGTGCGGGGTCCTCCATCCTTTTGTTGCTCGAGCCCCCCATTTACGCGCAGCTCGCCCACGGTCTCGCCGCGCGTGTTCACCATGGGCCGGGCGGCGAGCGACACCGGTCGCGGCCGGAGCCCCAGCTGCTCCAACACGGCGGCCATCGCGAGCGCCGATGCCACGGCATGGCCGTCGGCGACCTTGATGGCCACGCCCAATCCGTCCCGCGGCAGCACCGCGCAGTAGACGCCCTCGGCACCGACCTTGACGATCACGCGGCCAGGGTGGGCGCGCATCATCTCGGTACAAGGACGGCCGTCGCCGGCGAGGAGCTCGGGGTGGCGGAGCATGGCTTCGACAACGCGGAACGCGGAAGGTGGAACGCGGAACCGCACGTCGGCTTCTTTCGTGTAAGGACCCTCCACGGACTGTTCCGCGTTCCGCGTTCCCACTTCCGCGTTGGCCAATCTCGCGTACGCGAGCGCCATGGCTCGCAGCGGGATCCCGAAGCACACTACCCCGCAGCCATCGGTCGCCGTGCGAATGTCGGCCGCCGCGACGTCCGTCCAGCGGGCGACTTCCCGCAGGCAGCGCTGCTGCACGGGATGCTCGGGACGGGTGTAGAACTGCGTGGGCCACCCGTGGTGGCGGGCGAGCGCCAGCATGCCGGCGTGCTTCCCCGAGCAATTCGAGTACACCGCCGTAAGCCGCAAGCCGCGAGTCGCGTAGTCTTGCGCGACGCGCTCTGAGAGCGGAGGATGAGGCCCGCACACCAGATCGCGCTCGCTGCAGCCGATCTTCCCGAGCAGCTCGCGCACGCGCGCCACCTGGCCCGGCTCGCTCGAGTGCGACGCGCACACCAGCGCCAGCTCCTCGCTCGTGAAGCTGAACCGATCGGCCGCCCCGTCTTCTACCAGCGGCAGCGCCTGGAACGGCTTCGCCGCCGAGCGCCAGAAGGTGACGAGGTCGGCGTCGCCGGTGCGCGCGACCAGGCGCCCGGCCGCGTCCACCACCGCCGCGTGGACGTCGTGAACGGCTTCCACCATCCCTCCCCGCAGCTGTTCAACGCGCATCGTTATGCTCCCGTCCCCGTCCCCCACCGCTCCTAACGCGGAAGTCGGAACGCGGAACGCGGAGCAGCAGTGAAGGGTCGTCCGAGTTCATTGTCTCGGCCCCAGCGCCAGGCCAATCCCCACGAGCACGAGCACGCCCCCGACGACGGTCGTTACCGACGGCACCTCGTGAATCGCGGGTACCAGCCACGCGATCACGCTCGCCCCCACCGGCTCGCCCAGCGCCGCGACGTTGACGGTCGTCGCACGGAAGTGCCGCAGCGCGTAGTTCATTCCCGTGTGCCCGATCAGCATCGGCCCCGCCGCCATGGCGCCGAACACGGCCCAGTCGCGGCCGGCGAATCCCACCAGCGGGACGGCGGCGGCGAGGGCGAGCAGCGCGAGCACCGCGGCCGCGACGGCGTAGACGCCGGTGGCGTAGCGCCAGATCCCGACTGTCTGGCGCACGCGCCGGCCGATCACGTAGTAGCCCGCTCCGGTTGCCGCGCCGAGCAGCGCGAGACCATCGCCGCCCAGGGCGCCGACCGAGAACCGGGCGTCGCCCACACCGATGAGACTCGCGCCGCTGACCGCGAGTGCGATGCCCCACGCTTCCGCGCGCGTGGGGTGCTCGTGCAGCCACAGCGCCGCGATCGCCCAGGCGAACACCGACTTGAGCGAAACGAGGACGACGGAGCTGGCGACGGCGGTGTAGCGGAGCGAAGCGATCCAGGACCAGAAGTGGAGGGACAACAGCAGGCCGGCCAGGACCATCAACGGGAGCGGGGAGGGACGAGCGCTACCGTCTGGCCCATCGGTGGGTGCCGCGTCCCGCTCCCCGCGCCGCTCCCACGCCGCCAATCCGCCGGCCACCGGCAGCACCAGCGCCAACCTCCAGAACGCGATCGCCAACGCCGGCGCCGCGGCGAAGCGCACGATCGGGCCGGCGTACGTCGTGGCGAGGACCGCCACGATGAGCACCAGGAGGGGAGACATGGGCGCGAAACCTCACCCCCCTGTCTCCGCTCCGCAATGCGGTTGCCCTCCCTCTCCCTCAGCCCCAAATTGCGCGCTCGATGCGCGCTCCCCTCCGGCTGGCGGTGGTTGGCACGACGTGCCTGTTGATGATCCCCGCCCTGACGGGCGGGGCCATGCTCCAGTGCCAGGAGGCCTCCGCGTACCTGCCGCTCGACGATTGGACGATGCCGTATGTCGAGCATCTCATTGCCACGCGCGCCATCGCGGATCCCTCACCCCTCACCCGTCCGCTGCGCCGGGCCGACGTGGTGCACGCGCTCGAGGCGGCGGATACCGCGCGTCTGAGCCTCGCCGCAGCCGCGACCTTGCACCGGCTGCGGGCGGCGCTCGCGAGCGAGCAGCGCCAGCCTCATGTCCGGGCGACGGGAGGCGTGGGCGCGGCCGTGGCGAATTACGCGCGCCGCGACCCGCTCGCCGCGATCGACTCGACGGGCCCGCGCCAGGCCGGCTCCGGCCATGGCACCGGTCACGCCGACCTGGCGTTCGAGCTGGCGGCGGGCCACGTCGTCGCCACGACGCACCTGCAGCTCGATACACGCCTCAAGTACGATCCGGACTGGTTCGGCAAGAAAGACCGCGCGATCGCCGGCCGGACCGCCGAAGCGTACGTCGCCGCCCAATGGCGGTTCGGTGAGGTCTTCTTCGGAAGGCTGGACCGCAACTGGGGTCCCGCCGGCATCCAGGGCCTGCTCCTCTCCGCCAACCCCTATGGGCTCGACCACGTCGCGGTGTCGGTCGGGAGCGCCCGCCTGCACGTCGCGGCCATCGCGACCCAGCTGGACGATCGCGACTCGCTCGGCAGCGTGGTGCATCGCTTCATGATGCAGCACCGCCTGGTCGTCGCCCCCGGCCGGTGGAGCGTCGCGCTGTGGGAAGGCTCCGTCCTGGCGGGCCGCGACCGCTCGTTCGAGCCGTGGTACCTGAACGCGCTCACCGCCGGCATCCTGGAGCAGTGGAACAACGGCGGGAACGTGAATTCGTTCGTCGGGCTCGACTTCGAGCACCGCGCCCCGGTGAGCATTTTCGGTCAGCTGATGCTCGACGACATCCAGGTCGACCGCGGCGGCGCGACCGACCAGAAGCCGGTGAGCTACGCGCTCACCGCGGGGGTACGGGGCGGCATCCGCGCCGCGGCCTGGCGCGTCTACTATACGCGGGTCACGAACCTCACCTACCGCAACGAAGACAGCCTGCAGGTGCCGCTGTATCACGCGCTCGGCACGGGCAGGAACTTCGACGACTACGACCAGCTGACCGGGACGCTCGGCCTCCTGCCCCGCGCGGGGCTGCTGCTCACGCCGGAGGTCACGTATCTCCGTCAGGGGGAAGGTGACCCGCGCCTGCCGCATCCCGTCGTGTCGGCGTACCCCACCACCCCGACGATCCTTCAAGGGGTCGTGGAGCGGACGGTGCGTTTCGCCGTGACGGGCGCCTATGCGCCGTCCGGACGCGTAGGACTGAGCTTCGATGCGGGCGTGCACCGCATCACCAATTTCGAGCATGTGAGCGGCGACACACGCACACGGTTCCTCGGAAGCGTGCGGCTGAGTTACCGACTCCGGACCGAAGGGGCATTGCCGTGACCACGTCCGCCACCGACGCCCGCCTCACGCGCGACCATCTCGAGCGCCTGTTCACGCAGATGAAAGCGCGGCGCATCGTGGTGGTGGGCGATGCGATGCTGGACATCTATCTCGCGGGTGAGGCGGAGCGGATCTCCCCCGAGGCGCCGGTGCCCGTGGTCAGCGTGCACACGCGGCGCCACGCCCTCGGCGGCGCCGCCAACGTCGCCGCCAACGTCGCCGCGATCGGCGCGGAGTGCCTGCTCGTGGCGGTGATCGGAGACGACGACCGCGGGGATTCGTTCCGGGCGGAGCTGGCGCAGCACCGGCTCGCCGACCGTCACATCGTGGTGGCGGCGGCGCGGCCCACCACATCCAAAACGCGCGTCACGGCACGCGGCCAGCAGGTCGTGCGCATCGACGAGGAGATCGAGGACCCGATCCTCCCGCGCACCGAGAATCAGCTGCTCGGCCAGCTCGACGCGGTCATGGCGGACGCGGACGCGATTCTCATCGAGGACTACAACAAAGGCACGCTGACGCCGGCGGTGATCGAGCGCTCGATGACCCTGGCCCGCAAGCGCGGCATCCCGGTCGTCGTGGATCCCAAGTTCAAGCACTTCTTTGCCTACCGCGGGGCGACGCTGTTCAAGCCCAACCGACGCGAGCTCGAGCAGGCGATGGGCGCCACGCTCGACCTGGCCCACCCCGACGCGCTGCCCACCTCGCTCGATCAGCTGGGCGTCGACAACCTGCTCCTCACGCTCGGCGCCGAGGGCATGGTGCTCGTCACCAAAGACAAGCAGATCGGCCGCATCCCGACGATGGCGCGCGAGGTGTTCGACGTGTCGGGCGCGGGCGACACCGTGACGGCCTGGGTCGGGACCGCACTGGCCGCCGGAGCATCGGTGCGAGAGGCGGCGCAGGTCGCCAATTACGCCGCCGGCGTCGAGGTGGGAAAGTCGGGCGTGGCGACGGTGTCGCCCGCCGAAGTCCTGGCGATGCACGAGGCGCACTACGACCAGCTGGGAAAACTGAGGCGGGGAGGACTGCTCTAGCGGCTCGACAGCCCGACGCCGATCACCACCCCGTCGACGGTTTCGAGGCGCGTGCCGCCGCCCAGCACCGCGTGATCGATGCGGTATCCCAGCCGCAGCTCGAGCGGCGCGCGCGCCAGATGCACGACCATGCCGGCCTCGCCCCCCTGGGCGTGGTCGAACGACTCCGGCGCGTTCACGCTGGCGGACAGGGCGCGCCACAGCTCCACGTAGCCGCGCCCCGCCGAGCCGACGAACGCGCCCGAGGCGCGCGCGCGCAGCTCCCAGAACACCCAGCGCAGCTGCGTTCCGCCGGTGAGCGTGTACGAGCGGGCGTGCGGACCCACCGCGAGCCGGAGCCACGGCGCGGGCCGCACACCCAGCAGCGCCACGCCTTCCACCAGGTCCTGACCCGTCGCGCCCGCCCCTTCAGGACCGATCTTCCCCTGCACGTAGCTCAGCGCGAGCTCGAGCCGGCCGAGCGCCACGGCGCCCTGCCCGCCCAGCACGGTGCCCGTCAACTGGTCGGTGCCCCGTACCCGGGCGCTCACGATGGAGAGTCCCCCCGCGGGGACGAGCCCCTGCGCGCCGGCCAGCGTCGTGCCGGCGGCCAGGGCCACGAGCATCGCCGCCAGGAATGAGACTCTCATCGGGCGCTCGGCTTGATGGCGGTCGGCTCACCAGCGTGGACGGCAAGGTGGACGTCGTCACGCCGCCGCACGTTCTCGGCTTTCAAGGCCGCCACGCCCTGCTGCCACCGGGCGCGTACGGCCCGATTCGCCTCGATGTTCGCCGTGAGCGGCCGGCCGGGGCGGTGCAGCACGTACCCCAGCGCGCCGGCGAGACCCACGGTTCCCGCCACGACCAGGCGCGACCCGCTCGGGTGATCGCTGCCCACGACCGAGGGCAGGGCAGCGACCGTGGTCGCGAGCAGCACGCCGCCCAGCAGCGCGCGCAACGCCGGGCGACTCCCGGAGCGCTCCGGCAACAACAGCGAATCGGCCGGGGGCTTGGGCCAGGGCAAGGTATCGACATGCACGACGCGCAGGTCGAGGGGCAGCTGCACGATGCCCGCGAGCTCGCCGGTCGGCGCCCGCGACGCGACGCGTAGCAGCACGCGGTTGACCGGAGGCATTTGGCCCGCCGCGTCGAGCCCGTCCCATTGCACCCGCAGGCTGTCTCCCATGGGTCCGGCGTACAATGCCCGGAACGGCGCGCCGTCCTGATAGCGCAGCGTGACCTCCACGGTCTGGAACGCGCTCGCCACGACCCAGAAAGTGAAGGCCCCCGTCCCGGCCGAGATTTCCGTGTCGGGCGGCGCCACGAGCACCACCGCGCGCGTCTCCACGCGCACGTTGTCGAACACACTGGTCACCTCGGGTGGGAACACCAGGCGGTCCGGCCGATAGCGCGGGTCGAGCTGCACGAGGCG
>QHUU01000022.1 GCA_003222155.1 Gemmatimonadota bacterium
TAGATGTCCGAGCGCCCGTCGATCTCGCGGTCGCCCGCCGCCTGCTCCGGGCTCATGTAGTGCGGCGTCCCGATGGCGACCCCCGTCGCCGTCAGGGTCGCGGAACCCGTCGTCGACGACAGGGCCTTCGCGATCCCGAAATCGGTGACCACGACGCGGCCGCGACTGCCCTCCAGCAGGATATTGTCGGGCTTCACGTCGCGGTGAATGATGCCCAGCGCGTGCGCGGCTCCCAGCGCGTCCGCCGTCTCCAGCATGATGCGACGCGCCTCGTCCGGCGGCAGTCGCCCGCGTCGCTTGAGCTTCGCCCCGAGCGACTCCCCGTCCACATACGCCATCACGAAGTACACGAGTCCGTCCGGGCCCTCGCCGACGGAGTGGATCGGCACGATGTGGGGGTGGGACAAACGGGCCGCGGTCTCCGCCTCGCGCACGAAGCGCAACCGGATTTCCTCGCGGAACGCGAGTTCGGGGGGGAGCACCTTGACGGCGACGCGTCGCTTCAGCCGCTCGTCGCGGGCGTTGAAGACCACGCCCATCCCGCCCCGGCCGATTTCCCCTTCGAGGGTATAGGCGCTGCCGAGCGCCTGTGCCAGGCGGGCCGCGAGTGCCTTGTCTGCTTCGTTCATCCCAGTTCGCGTGAAGTGCGCGCGGATAGATTAGCCGCCCTAGAGCGGGCGTGCAACCTGCAAGGCGCGCGTAACTTACGGGAGACGCCGCGCCAAGGCGACGGTCCAACGCTCCCAATGGATGGCTATTCGGCAGCGTCTGCCTAATTGACCGCCGAGCGATGGAACGTGCGTGCTCAGTTCGACGTTTTTGTTTGGCATGAACGATGCTATCGACCCCTGCCGACATATGCAGCGGCCAGACCCTGACACAGAGATCGATACCCATGTCTGAGAGACTGACGCTTCCGGTGCTGCCACTCCGGGAGGTCGTGTTGTTTCCCGGTGTGTCCGCGCCGATCGGCGCCGGACGCCCGGCGACGTTGCGCGCCATCGAAGCCGCACTGAAGAGCCCGTCGCACCTCATTTTCGCGGTGGCCCAGCGCGAGAACGTCGACACGGTGACCCCCGGAGTGCTGTACACGACGGGGACCATCGCCAAGATCAGCCAGATCCAGCGCGGGCTCGGCGGCGTGCAGCTCCTGCTCCACGGCGAAAGCCGCGCGACCGCGCTGCATTATAGCGAGAACGGGCGCTACCTCGAGGCCGTGCTCCGCGAGGTTGAGGACCTGCCCCCGCTCAACCCGGACGACGCCGCCTTCGTCGGGTTGCATCGCGAGGCGCGCGAGCGGGCCGCCGAGCTGGGCCAGAAATCGGGCCTCCCCGAGGATGTGGTTCGCCAGGTGCTCGAAGGCGTGGCCGAGCCCGGGCGGCTGGCGGACCTCGTCGCCGGCTACCTCGAGATTCCGCCCGCGGAGCGCCAGGGCCTGCTCGAGACCTTGTCGGTCGAGGACCGGCTGCGGCGCGTGCTCGTCCACGTGCAGCGCCAGATCGGCGTGCTGGACGCGCAGGAGCACATCAAGTCGCAAGTGCAGGAGGAGCTGGGCGAGCGACAGCGCGAAATGTTTCTGCGCGAGCAGCTGAAGGCGATCCGCAAGGAGCTGGGCGAAGAGGACGACGTGGTGGAGGTGGACGAGCTGCGGAAGCGCTTCGCGGCGCTCGAGCTTCCCGAGGCCGCCCAGAAGGAAGTCGAGCGGGAGCTCCAGCGGCTCGAGCGGGCGAATCGTGATTCCATGGAAGCGCAGGTGATCCGCACCTACCTCGAGACCATGGCCGAGCTGCCCTGGAACAAGCGGGCCGAAGAGTCGCTCGACTTGAAGCGTGCCGCGGAGATCCTCGAGCAGGACCACTACGGTCTGAAGGATGTGAAGGATCAGGTGCTCGAGTTCCTGGCGGTGCGCCAGCTGCGCCAGCGCGCGCCGCAGGACGCGGCGCAGGGCAACGACGACGACAAGGAAGCCAAGGGGCCCATACTCCTGTTCGTCGGGCCGCCGGGTGTGGGAAAAACATCGATCGCGAAATCGATCGCGCGGGCCATGGGCCGGCCGTACGTGCGCATCTCGCTGGGGGGGGCGCGCGACGAGGCCGACATCCGCGGTCACCGCCGCACCTATGTGGGCGCCATGCCCGGTCGCATCATCCAGGGCATGAAGCAGGCCGGCGCCAAGAACCCGGTGTTCCTGCTCGACGAGGTCGACAAGCTGGGCGTATCGTTCCAGGGCGACCCCGCCGCGGCGCTGCTCGAAGTGCTCGATCCGGCGCAGAACGACTCGTTTACGGATCACTACCTCGGCGTACCGTTCGACCTGTCGGAGGTGTTGTTCATCGCGACGGCGAATTTCCCGCAGAGCATTCCGGGGCCGTTGCTCGACCGGCTCGAGACCGTGAACTTCGCCGGCTACACGGAGCGTGAGAAGCTCGAGATCGCCAAGCGCTACCTCGTGCCCCGACAGCTGCGCGACAACGGGCTCTCGCCCGAGCAGCTCGAGATCACCGATGCCGCGCTCAGTGAAATCATCACCAGCTACACGCGTGAGGCCGGTGTCCGGCAGCTGGAGCGCGAGATCGGAAAGCTGGGCCGCAAAGTCGCGCGCAAGATCGCGGGCGCCGAGGTCGAGCGCATCCGAGTCGACGCGGGCCACGTGGACGACTTGATCGGACGGCCCAAGGTCCATCCCGAGCACAAGGCGCGCGAAGACCAGGTGGGCGTGGCCACGGGCATGTACTACACGCCCGTCGGCGGCGACATCATGTTCGTCGAGGCGAGCGTGATGCGGGGCAAGGGCGAGCTCGTGCTGACGGGCCAGCTGGGCGATGTCATGAAGGAGTCGGCGCGGGCGGCCCTCACGTACGCCAAGTCGCACGCCGATCAGCTGGGCATTCCCGAGGACGCGTTCGCCGACACGGACATCCACGTCCACGTTCCCGCGGGCGCCATCCCGAAGGACGGGCCCTCGGCCGGCGTCACCATGGCGACGGCGCTCGTCTCGGCGCTGTCGCGCCGCTCGGCACGCCACGACCTGGCGATGACGGGCGAGATCACCCTACGGGGCCGGGTGTTGCCGATCGGGGGAGTCAAGGAAAAGGTGCTCGGCGCGGTGCGCGCGGGCATCCGTACGGTCGTGCTCCCGAAGGAGAACGCGCCCGATCTCGAGGACCTCCCCGAGGACGTGCGCTCGTGGCTGGATGTGCACCTGGTGGAAGACCTGGACGAAGTGCTGACGTTGGCCCTGCGGGGCGCGCGCTTCGAGGCGGGACATCTGGTGTTCGACGGCGATGCGCCCATCGAGCCGAGCCTGATCGCCAAGCACAACTGAGGCGGTCCGCCTTCGGACCCTCAAGCCCCCGGGGCATGGTCTCGGGGGCTGTTTGTCATGCCTTCGTCATGGCCGGAACCTGCCCAACCCTTTCACCGTAAGAGCTGTCTAATCGTCCGACCAGGTCTCGAGGCTCCCGTCATGCCCGCTGTCGTCCTGCTCGCGATCGTGCTGCAATCCACCGCGTCGCCTTCCGGCGCCGGTGGCCCCGACGCATTGCCCGGTGCCAAGCGGGCGTCCGCCGTGCGGGCGACCAGCCCGGTGGTGATCGATGGCCGGGACGACGATGCCGTTTGGCGTGTGGCGCCGGCGATCACCCAGTTCCGCGAGTTCCAGCCGAAAGAGGACGGCGATCCCCGATACGCCACCGAGGCGAAGGTCGCCTACGACGACCGCAACCTCTACGTCTTCATCCGGGCGTTCGACCCTCATCCCGACAGCATCCTGAAGCTGCTCGCGCGCCGCGACGTCCGCGCCGCCACCGACCAGCTCAAGATCATGATCGATTCCTACCACGATCGGCGCAACGGCTTCGAGTTCGCCGTGAACCCTGCCGGCGTGAAACGCGACTACGCGATCTACAACGACAACCAGGAAGACGATGCCTGGGACGCGGTGTGGGACGTGGCCACGCAGGTCGACTCGCTCGGCTGGACCGCGGAGTTCCGGATCCCGCTCTCCCAACTGCGCTATGTCCCGCGCGGCACGAATACGTTCGGGTTCGGCATCTGGCGCGACGTCCAACGCTACACCGAGCGCGAGAGCTGGCCGCTGTACCGCAACTCGCAGTCGGGAATCTCCTCGCAGCTGGGCGAGTTGACCGGCCTGGACGGCCTGCCCTCCCCGCGCCGGCCGGAAATCGCGCCATATATGCTGACCAAGAACGTGTCCGTTCCCACCGGCGGCGCCTTCGATCGGTCTCAAAAAGTCACCGGCGGCGCCGACCTGAAGTACGGGATCACGTCGAACCTCACGCTCGATGCGACGGTGAACCCCGACTTCGGGCAGGTAGAGCAGGATCCCTCGGTGCTCAACCTCACGGCATTCGAGACGTTCCTTCAGGAACGACGGCCATTTTTCGTCCAGGGCGCGGGCATCTTCCGCTTTGATGTGAATTGCAGCCAGGTGAACTGCAACGGCGAGGGGCTGTTTTATTCTCGGCGCATCGGCCGCGCGCCCCAGCTCGACTACGGCGAGCCGGGCTCTCCGACGGCTACCACGATCTATGGAGCCGCGAAGCTGACGGGCCGGTTGCCGGGTGGACAGAACGTCGGTGTCCTCGATGCCGTTACAGAGCGCGCCGCGAGCCCACTCGACGAAACGATGGAGCCCACCACCAACTACGCCGTGGTGCGGACGCAGCAGGATTTCCGCAATGGTGAGAGCGGCGTCGGCATGATGTTCACGGCCGTGAATCGCAACCTCGACCAGTGGAGCCAGGACTCCCTGCGTCGGAGCGCTTACGTGGGCGCGGTCGACTTCCGGCACCGCTTTCTCCAGGGGCACTACCAGGTCTCGGGCTCGTTCGACCTGAGCCGGGTCGCGGGAACCGACTCGGCGATCGCCCGCACGCAACGGGATGCGGTTCACTTCTATAAGCGGCCCGGCGCCGGCGTGTCGTACGACCCCACCCGCACCAGCCTCTCGGGCAACGCCGAAGAGCTCCTGTTCGGCAAGGTGGGCGGCGGCATTACCCGGTTCGAGACCAGCTACCTGCGTCGCTCCCAGGGCTTTGAGGCCAATGACCTCGGTTTCCTCCTGCAGGCGGACCAACAGAGCTGGAACACCTGGCTCGGTCTGCAAGCGCTGCATCCGTCTTCGATCTACCAGCAGGCGTTTTGGAACTTCAACTGGGGGCAATACTGGACAGCGGCAGGCACTCCCGTCGAGCGCGCGGCCAACACCAATGGCCATGTCATGCTGAAGAACCGCTGGTGGGTCCACGGCGGCGTCACCGTGGGCCAGCTCGGCACCACGTTCTGCGACCGCAACTGCTCGCGTGGGGGACCGGCCGTGCGGGTGGATCCCTACCTCTCCGCGTGGGGAGAGGCGGACGGTGACGGGCGCCCCGCGTTCGTGCCGTTCGTGTGGTTCAACTACCGGCGTGGCGACGGTGGCCGGTCGGAGCGGTTCAACGGGAACGTGCAGGTCACCTACCGGGTCGCCTCTCAGGTCAACACATCGCTGACCCTGAGGGCGACGCACAACGTGAACGATGTGCAGCCCCGGGGCCCGGACTCGACCGGCACGCACTACAGGTTCGCGCATCTCAACCAGAAAGAGGTGTCGCTCACCGGCAGGGTCGACTACACGGTCTCGACCACGCTCACGTTGCAGCTGTACGCGCAGCCGTTCGTCAGCAAGGGGACCTATTCGAACCCACGCGAGCTCGCGGACCCGAGCGCCGCAGCGTTCGCAGCTCGCTACAAACCGTTTGCGTTTACGCCCGGCGGATTCAACGACAAGGAGTTCAACTCGACTGCCGTGCTGCGTTGGGAGTACCTGCCCGGGTCGGCCCTCTTCCTTGTCTGGACGCAGGGGCGGCAACTTCGCGACGGCGCCGAAGGACCGCGGTCTATGGGCGGCGACTTCCGTGACCTCTTCGATCTGCATCCGGAGAACACGTTTCTCGTGAAGGCGTCCTACTGGATCAACTGGTAGGGCGTCAGTGCGCCGCCACGCCATCCAGCACCAGTCTCACGGCGGCGTCCTTCCAGCGCTCGCGTAACGCCGGCTCGTCGGCGCCGAGCGGCGGTGCGCTCGTGGCGATCAGGGACTCGAGGCCGAGGTACGCGACCATCAACACGAGGGCCTGGGCGGCCGCGAGGTGGGGGTCGACGTCATCGCGTACCCGCCCCCGGCCCTGGCCCTCGGCGAGGAGCACGACCAGCTGCTTGATGGCCGGGGCAAAGGGACGGGCGTCGGAGCGCCCCGCCGACGTGAGCAATAGGACGAGATCGGGATGCTGGGCGAGGAAGTCGAACTGCAGCGCGAGCGCGGCGCGAATGCGGTCGAGGGGATCCCGGCCGGGGACGGGGAGATCGCTCAGCGCCCGCTCCAGCTCGGCGGCACCCTGGCCCAGCACCGCGGAAAACAGCCCGCGCTTCGAGTGGAAGTAGTAAAACAGCAGCTGCTTGTTCACGCCCGCCCGGCGCGCAATCCGGGCAACCCGCGCCCCTTCAAAGCCGCACCGGGAGAACTCTTCACCGGCCGCGGCGATAATGCGTAACGCTCGACTGTTGCTTAGCTTGGGCTTCAGAAGGCGGTTTCCTCAACCGGACGGTTGAGAAAATATACTCGTCCAATCCCCCAGCGCCAGATCTCCGGGAGTCCGCGCCAACCCGTTCTTCAGGAATTCGATCACGAGGCGGTTCACTTCGTCGGGCGCTTCTTCCTGTACCGAATGCCCCGCCTGCGGCACACTCAGAAAGGCAGCGCGGGGAATGCCGGCGGCGAGCGCGCGCCCCAGGGTGATCGGGATCAGGCGATCCGCTTCTCCCCACAGCACCAGCGTAGGAACGGCGATGTGGTCGAGTCTGCCCGCGAGCGCATCGAATCGGAAGGCGCGCAACACGGCACGCAGGGCCCGCCCGTATTCGGGCTCCGCCACCGGGGCGTAGTACTGGTCCACGTCCGCGGCGCTGACCTTGCCCGGGTCGGCGTACGTGGCCTTGAGCATGCGCTCGGTGAACCCTCGGCCGCGCAACGCGAAGAGCAGCGGCCCAAGCAGGGGCCAGCGACCGACTCGGAACAGCCGCGGCTCGCGCGCGCCGAGCCCCGCCGAGCCGATCAGCACCAGTCCGCGCACCCGCTCGGGGTGCGCGAGCGCGACTTCCGCGGCGATGGCTCCGCCCATCGAGTGCCCGATGAGCACGGCATCGGGGAGATGCAGCGAGTCGAGCAGGGCCACGGTGAGGCGGGCGTAGGCGGCGTTGTCGTAGCCCGTGGCGGGCTTGTCGGAGAAGCCGAACCCGCGGTTGTCGAAAGCGATCACCCGGTAGCCCGCGGCGGCGACGGGTTCGAGGTTATTGCGCCACGCGTACATCGAGGCGCCGAGACCGTGGATGAAGACGACGGGCGTCCCGTGCCCCGCGTCGATGTAGCGCAGCGTCGTGCCGTCGACCGTGAGGTAGCGGGCGGTGAAGCGGGTCCCGGCCGGAAACCGGCTCGCCTCGGGGATCGTGGGGGCGTGGCAGGCCGCAACGGCGAGTCCGCACACGAGCAACCGGTTCACGCCAGACTCCGTAGCGCCGCGCGCACCACCGCCAGGATCGCGGGGTGTGAGCTCCAGATCGCCGCCACCCCCTCCCCCGCCCCGCTGGCCGCGACCGCCTGGCCGTCGTCGATGAGCAGGATCGTGGGCGTGTCCACCGGGACGCTGGCGGCGACGAGCGTACCCGCCTCGACGGGCACGTCGCCCGCGACACGCAGCTCGAGGGTCGCGCGCTCCCGGGCGCGGCGCCAGGCGGGCAGCGACGGCCGCAGCAGCTCGGCGGCGAGTACGCCCTCCACCCGGCGCTCCGCCCGCGCCACGACCTGCATGATCAGATTCGCGGCCGCCCGGGCCCCGACAGCAGTCCGGCTCTCCGGCTCGACAGGCTCGCTGGCATCCCGCAGGGCCTGGCTCAGCCGGTCGAGGGCCTGACCCTGCTCGGCCGCGAGTTGGGCGATGAGCGCCCGGGGATCGACCGCGCGGTAGCGGGCCGGTCGCCCGGGCAGGCGGATGGCGGCGGCGCGGCCCGCGAGTCCCTCCAGCGCGCCGTAGGTGTTGGCGCGCGCGATGCGCGCGGCGTGCGCGACGGCGTACCCGGTGGAGGGGCCCAGGCGGAGCAACGCGCCGTACACCTGCGACTCCGTGGCGGTGAATCCGAAGGGCGTGAGATTGATCGGTCCTGGCATCTTAGTAGTAGTATAAGCTACTACGCAATGCCGCTGCTAGACTATCTCGACGGCAAGCCCGAGCAGCCGGGCGATCAGTCCCAGCCGGAAGGTGGCGTCGGTTTGCCGCTGGGCCGGGCTCTTGCCGGCGCCCTCGAGCGGGAAGTAATGCGTCGTGAGGAGAGTCGTCGCCTTGGGCATGGTGCGCAGGCTCTTGGGGCTCCAGATGCCGCGGTCGTCGCACTCGCTGAAGAGGCGCGCCAGCACGCGGTTGGCGCTCGGGATCTGGCGCACCAGCCCGAGCCGCGCGAGCAGCTCGAGCCAGTAGAGGGCGAACGGGACGTCGCTCACGTGGCCCTGCGCGTCGGACCGCAGCGGGTCACCGAGCAGCTCGAAGACCGGCTTCAGGGGCTTGCGGCCGGCGAGGACGAAGAACGCCCGGCGCGGCGCGGGCACCGAGAAATAATGGCCCAGCCGCTCGATGAACCCCGCCCGCTCGCGCTGCACTGGGGGGAGGAACGCGAGCATCTCGACGGCGAAGATCGTCGGGGGATGGGCGAGCGGGTCGAGCACCGTCTTGCCCTGCGCCTTCTTGAACGGCTTTTCGGCGAGCTCGCTCCGCAGGTACTGCGAGATGTTGCTGGCGATGGTGTGGGCGGTGCCGCGCACCCGCGGATCGTCGCTGTGACCGCCGCGCGCCAGCGTGCACGCGGCGGCCTCGCGGCCCAGCCGGCGCGCCCAGCGCGCGAGCCCGAGGTCCGTGCGGGCGGGTTTCTGAAACTCGACGAGCAGCTCCAGCGCCCGCTGCGCGACACTCTTGTCGGGATCGTCCGGCTCGATGCGCGAAAGCAGCTGAAACAGAAACCGGTCCGCGTCCCGGAAGGCCCGCTCGCCGGGGGGCCAGCCCAGCTCGATCAGCCGGCGGTACTGGTACACGGTGCCCGGCTCGGTCCAGCCGTAGGGCTTGGACGCCGCCGGCGCCAGCAAATTACCGCCCCACAAGCCGTTGGCCTTCTGTTTCCGGGCGATCGCCTGGGCGGGTTTGTAGTCCAGCACCGCCTGGCGCATTGCCGCCAGCCGCTCGGCATCCCGCTCCGCTTCGGGCACCACTTCGGCATAGGCCCGGTACACGAGCGGCGGGCTGGCCGCCTCCACCAACCAGGACAGCGGCAGCCGATGGGACGCGGGGATTTCCAGGTGCTCGCTCCGAGGTGCCGGGGGGCGCGACCGTCAAAAAGCGGCGCAAACTTATGCAGGTATGTACCATTAGGCCAGAGGCAGCCGCGGCCGACCCGCCCCAACTCCGTATCGTGTTATGCCCTATGACATTATGGGCATTACCCAAACTGCAATAGCTTGCACTCAAGGTCCCCCCGCTTGGGGCCGCTGGAATTCCGAGTGCGGCAGCCATCGCGGCAGCGTTGGCGCGTTCGCGACAGCGAGCGCCACACGCAGCGCCACGCGCACCTCCTGCGCCATGCCGTCGTAGCGGAACGTCGGCCGGTATTCGTCGCCCGGCTGGTGATAGCGCTCCCGGTTGTAGCGCTCTGCCTGGTCCTTGCCCCAGCCGGCGGGCCGACCCACGAAGTCCACGCCCGGCTCGATCGACAGCGCCGGCACGCCGGCTCGGGCGAACGGGAAGTGGTCGGAGCGGTAGAACGACCCGCGGACGTCGGGCTGGTGCACGACGCTCAGCGACTCCGCGCGCGCCGCCTGCTCGAACACGGGCCCCAGGGTCGAGCGGTCGATGCCCAGCGCGTCGATGTCCCGGGTCGCCCCACGCACATTCACGACGTCGAGGTTGAGCACGGCAGCGGTGCGCTCGAGCGAGACGAGCGGGTCGTGCACGTACGCCTCGCTGCCGAGCAGGCCGCTTTCTTCGGCCGTGGTGGCGACGAACAGCACCGTGCGTCGCGGCCGGGCCTGGCTCTGCACCAGCGCCCCGGCGGCACCGAGCATCGCCGCCACGCCGGACGCGTTGTCCTCCGCGCCGTTGTAGATCGAGTCGCCGTTCACGACCGGTCCGATGCCCTTGTGATCCCAGTGCGCCGTGAACACGACGACTTCGCGACTCAGGTCGGGGTCGCTCCCGGGGAGCCTCGCGACGACGTTCTCCGACTGGACGTGGCGCACCGCACTCGTGACATCGAGCGCGACGTGCAACCCGGTCGAGATCGGGCGGAAGTCGCGGCGGGCGGCCGCCCGCGTCAGCGAGTCGAGGCCCAGCCCCGCCTGCGCGAGGGCGGCCTGAGCGGCGTCGTGCGTCACCCACCCCGCGAAGGCGAGGCTGTGCGCGGCCGGGCGATCGAGCTTGAACTGCTCCACCGACCAGGAGCCGCGCACCACGTCCCATCCGTAGGTGGCGCTCTCGTTCGTGTGCACCAGCAGCGCCCCCACGGCGCCGTGGCGTGCCGCCTCTTCGAGCTTGTAGGTCCAGCGCCCGTAGTAGGTCAGAGCGCGGCCGTTGAAAATCGCGGAGTCCTGCAGACCGGGGTCGTTCACGAGCATGAGCAGCACCTTGCCGCGCACGTCCGTGTCCTTGTAGTCGTCCCAGCGCCACTCCGCCGCCTGGATCCCGTAACCCACGAAGACGACTACGCCGTCGGCCACGATGTGGTCCTCAGGGCGCTCCGCCCACGCGACGAAGTCGTCGAGGTACTTGAGCGCGTGCGGCGCGCCGCCCCTGCCCCACACCAGCGATGGATGCGGCGTCATCCCGACGAGCGCCACCGGCTGGAAGTACGATCCGTCGGCGGCGCCGGGCTCGAGGCCCATCGCCTCGAACTGCGCGGCGACGTACTTGACGGCCAGGCGTCCGCCGCGGGTCGCCGGCGCCCGCCCCTCGAGCAGGTCGTCGGCGAGATACTTCACGTGCGCATCCATGGCGGCCGCGCTCGGAGCGAACGTGACAGGGGCGGGGGCGGGACTGGGGAGCGACGCCGTTGTGGCGCACGCCGCGACGGCGGCGGCGACGAGAGTGACGCTGCGCATCGGGTGCGATCCTCGTGATGGGGGTCCAAAGCAAATCCGCTTGATCCACCTTCGGCAAGGGGTCATCTTTCGCGCATGCTTCAGACGTTGCGCTCCCGGCGCGTCGAGAAACTGCCCGACCAGGTCCGCCTCGCCGGCCGGGTGTTGCTCCTCACCGTGGACCCCGACCTGGTGCGGCGGCAGCTCGAGGGAGAGGACCTCGCATGGCGTCCCGGGATCGCCCTGCGGGACGACATCTCGACCGATGAGATCACCCCCGCCTACATCTGCTATTACTACGACGAAACGCTGGGCGATTTCCCGTACCTGGGGCTCAAGTGCGGCGACGAATTCCCGATCACACGCGGCGCGGTGAAGCGCGGCGGGTTCGTCGCCGCGGTGAGCGGCAAGCGGCGCGGCAAGGGCTCCTCCCGCGAGCAGTCCCCCTATGCCGAGATGTGCGCCGGCATCAAGCTCGTGGTCGCGGAGAACATCGAGCGCATCTACAAGGAGAACTGCCAGAACCTGGGCGTGCTCACCACGACCGACTTCTCGCTGCTCGCCAAAGTGCGCCGCGGCGAGGCCATCCCGCTCAGCGCCTTCACCGCGGGCGAGGGGGAGATCACGCGGGGCATCATCGAATACGGCGGGTTGTTCAACTTCAACGTCGCCCGCCTGCAGGGGAAGGTCGTGCTCACCCCTCCCACCACGCGGCCCCGGCCGATGACGCTGGGCGAAAAGATCCTCGCCCGCCACTGGGTGGTGGACCCCGCGCGCGGCAAGGTGGGCGTGCCGGCCGTGAAGCCGGGCGACGAGGGATTCGTCGTCACCGACATCCGCTTCAGCCACGAATACGTGACGCCCATGGCCGCCATCTTCTTCGAGCAGCTCGTCGGCCAGGACGAGAAGGTCCACGATCCCGGCTCCATCCTCATGTTCCGCGATCACCTCACCTTCCTCGGCGAGGCGATGACCCCGGAGCGCGTGAAGGATGGCCTGCTCGACGTGGCGCTCCAGCTCGAAAAGAAGCAGCGCGCCTTCGCGGAAAAGCAGGGGATCAAGCTGTACGGCGAGCTGCGGCTGGGCCACCACGGTTCGGAAGCGATCTGTCACTCGAAGATCCTCGAGGGGCACGCGGAGCCCGGCATGATCATCATCGGGAGCGATTCCCACACCCCGCACGCCGGTGCGGTCGGGTGCATCGCGTTCGGCGTCGGCACGACGGCGATCTTCAATTCCTGGATAACCAAGGACGTGCGGCTCACGGTACCGGAGACCGTGAAGGTCGTGGTGCGGGGCCGGAAGCCCGACAACGTGACCGCGAAGGACTTCATGCTCGAGATCCTGCGCCATCCGTACGTGAAGAGCGGGCAGGCGATCGGCAAACTGGTTGAATACTGTGGCGATGCTGTCGAGTCGCTGTCGGTCGATGAACGCGCCACGATGACCAACATGACCGCCGAGGTGGGCGGGTTTACCGGCTACGTCGCCCCGGACGCGAAGACCGTGGAATACCTGATGGCGTACCGGGCGATGTCGCGCGGCCAGGCGGAGCGCCTGTGTGCCGAGGGCGCAAGCGATCCGGACGCCGAGTACTGCCAAGTGATCGAGATCGACGCCGGCGCGATCCGGCCGATGATCGCACTGCCCGGCGATCCGGGAAACGGGCGGGTCATCGAACAGTCGGAGCGCGTCCGAGTGGACATCGCCTATGCGGGATCGTGCACCGCCGGCAAGAAAGCGGACATGGACATGTACGCGCGCGTGCTCGAGCAGGCGGCGGCGCGCGGTGAGCGGGTCGCGCCGTGGGTGCGGTTCTACATCCAGTGCGGCTCGCAGGACGTGAAGCGGTACTGTGAAGAGCGGGGGTACCTCGAGCTGTTCCGGAAGGTCGGCGCGACGTTCCTCGAGCCCTCGTGCGGAGCGTGCATCAACGCGGGTCCTGGTGTCTCGAAGACGCGGGACGAAGTGACGATCAGCGCCATCAACCGCAACTTCCCGGGCCGCTCCGGTCCGGGCCAGTTGTACCTCGCCAATCCCTATACGGTCGCCGCGTCGGCGATCGCCGGCTACATCACCGAGTGGCAGGAGGGGATGGCGCTCGCCTAGGGTCCGCCGCTCGTTCCGGACAGGCTGGGCGAGGCGGGCGAGGCGGGCGAGGCGGGCGAGGCGGGTGGCTCACCGCCGTTTTTCGGTCGCAGCGAGCCGCGCTGATACACGCTGCGCGGGTTCCACAGCACCCACGACGTGATTCCGAGGTCTTCGGCCGCGCGGATCTGCTCGCGGATCTCGAACGGCGTGTAGCGCGGCAGACGGCGTCCCAGGGTGAAGGCTTGCAGGAACGGCCGGATCTCCGCCGAGCCGGGCAGGGGGCGCGAGCGGTGCAGCGCGTCGGTGAGGGCGCTGCGCACGATGTGATACGGCTGGCCGTTGGGCCACGCGTATCCGAAGGCGCCGCGATAGTAATGGCTGGGATACACCATCGGCAGCACCACGTCGGCGACGCGCACGAAATCCTCCCACACCTGCCCGATCCCCAGGTCGCCCGTGGTGACCGATGCGGTGAGCCCGAAGATATCGAAGGTGACCGGCACGCCGAGTGGGCGGAGCCGGTCCTTGAGGAGCGCGACGTGGGCGCGGACCGCTTCGCGCTGGGTCACGCCCGGACGGTGGGCGGGGAAGATCGCGGTGGCCATACGCTCCCGCGGCTCGTCGGGGAAGCGCACGTAGTCGAACTGCACCTCCTGGAAGCCGAGGCGCACCGCCTCGCGCGCCAGCTCCGCGGAGTAGATCCACACCGAATCGTTGTACGCGTCGACCCACGCGATGTTGATCCGGTCGCGCCACAGGCCGCCGGTGTCGCGCTCCTTGACGGACCATCCCGGCTTCCGCTCGGCGAGCAGCGGGTCCTTGGCCACCACGATGCGGGCGATCGCATAGATGCCGTGCGCCGCGAGCGTGTCGAGCCTGGCGCGCGCGTCCTTGGCGCGGACGCAAGTATTGGCGCCGATCTGCTGCGCCGTCGGCACCGACGACGGATACAGCAGGCAGCCGGTGTCGTCCTTCACGTCGATGACGAACGCGTTCACCTCGGTCTCATCCGCCAGCCGTACCAGCTGCCACAGCTTGGGCGACCCGAACGCCCAGGCGTTGACGTAAAGTCCCTTGATGTTGGCGGCGCGCGGCAGCAGCACTTCTTCCTGCTGCACATAGCGGATTTCGACGGGGCGGAGCAGCACCTTCACTTCGTCCGCCGGCGTCGTGCTCATGACCGCCGGGGTTTGATCGAGCGAGTCGCGTGGGACGCCATCCTGCGCAAAAAGGCCGCGACTCGAGATGAGCGCGGCCAGCAAGAGAACGCCTGCCTGCCGGACCACAACCATAGGGGGCTACACGATAGGAATGGCGTGGGAATCGGACAAGAGACGTGAGTCACATCACTTGGTGGTCAACTGTAAGCTGTTGAACAGCAACGGATAAGTAGCAATGCTCTGGCCGCGATATTGCGGCCGGAAGCCGAACAGCACGACTCGGCCTTGTCCCAGCTTGACCTCGACCAGCGCCGCCCGCCCGGCCACGCGGTCGGGGTGCAATGCCCACCCCGAGAGTAGCACCCTGTCCGGCTCCGTCGGATAGCGGCCGACGACGCGGACGGCGCTCGAGTCGAGCACCTCGAACGCAGGGCCGCTCTCGTACCAGGCGATACTCTGCGACGGCATGCCGCGCGCGATCGGATCGCTCGGGTCGAGCTCCAGCCGGAAGATCGACCCGGGAGCGTAGAACTCGTCGTCGGCCACGCCTTCGAGCACGTTGCGGACCGGCAGCAGCAGTTGTTGAACGACGAAACGACTCGCGTCGTTCAGGGCGACCAGCGTGCCCCCGTCCTGCGCGAACTGGCGCAGCGCCTTCACGCCGTCTTCGCCCAGGCCGCCCGGGTACGGGGCCGGATACTCGTGGGGAACACCGTCGAGCAGCTCGTGAGGCGACTGGTCGGGCAGAACGACCACGTCCCACGCCGCTCGGAGCTTCCCCGCCCGTACCACGGAGTCGACGAGCGACGTGTAGGGCACCTTCCAGGTGTCGAACACCCAGCGCGTCCAGCCCTCGTCAATCGGCGCGGCATAGGAGCGGTACAGTCCCACGCGGGGGGCGTCGGGCCCGGCGAAACGGGGATCGCTCGGGCTCGCCGTCGGTGGCTCGACAGGGGACGAGAGGCCGATGCGGAGGGAGTCGTGGGCCGGAACAGCCGTGACGCCCATCAAGAGCGGCAGGGTGTGGGCGGTGACGTCGTAGGGCGGGAGTGGCGGGCCGCCGGGATAGAGGCGCAGGTCCGGATAGCGCTGCGGCTCGAGCAGCGTTTTCGCGAACGCCGCATACGGCTGGCGCAGCACCACGACATAGCTGCCGGCGGGGAAGCGCTGCCCCCCGAGTGCGATGGGGTGCAGCGCGGTGCGGACCTCGACCTGGCCGCGGCGCAGAATGCCGAGCAGGGTGACGAGGCCGATGGAGTCCTGATGCTGGCGGGGGATGACGTAGGCGTACGGCCAGCCGCGCCAGCCCCGCACCGCTCGCATCTCGACCGCGAAAAAGTTCGCGAGCCACCGGTCCCGGTAACGCGCCGCGTTCTGGAGCAGGGCGTAGGCCCCGTCGGTCTGGTAGCTGACGATGTCGCGCAGCGTCCAGCGCCCGCCCGGCCAGGGGTGGCTGAAGTTCCAGGACCGCTCCCGCGGATTGAATCCGCGTGCGCGCGTGGCCAGCTGCTCGAAGGGGACCTCGATCGGCGACGCGAGATTCGCGCTGGCCGCCTCCGACAGGATGCGCACGCCGCCGTGGTAATGCTGGTAGGCGCGGGCCGGCGTCCAGGCGTCGTAGATCGCGTTGACGGCGATCCCCGTCTTCCCTTCGCCCGCCAGCTCCCACGCCATCGCCGTACCGAGGGCATTCACGCCGTCCACCAGCAGGGGATCCACGTTCGGCTCGATGGGGTCGAGGTAGGGCGGCAGGAAGAGGCGCGATCCGTCGCTGTCCTGCTGGTGGATGTCGTGGACGATCTGTGGATGCCACACGTTGTGGATCGAGTCCACGACGATCTGCGTCTCGACCTGCGTGAAGGCGTACCAGTCGCGGTTGTTGTCGTGCCCGACGTAGGCATGATAGAGCTCCGGCGGATCGCTGCCCTCGGCCGGGGTCCCGAGCGTGCGGCCGTACCAGTGGGCGACGATCGTCACCCCGTCGGGATTGAGCGACGGGACCAGCCACAGAATCACGTTGTCGAGGATCGCCCGGGTGGCGGCGCCGGTGTCGCTCGCGAGCCGGTAGGCGAGGACGGCGGGCGTCAGGTGTCCGCCGACCTCGTTGGAGTGAATCCCCGACGTGATGAGGACGATGGTCTTCCCGGTGCGCAGCGCCTCCTCGACGTCCTGCGGGCGCTTCGCGGCGCGCGGGTCGGCGAGTTTCGCGTTGAGCTCCCGATACCGATCGAGCAGCCGCAGGTTCTGGGGGCTCGAGATCGCGAGCGCGATGAACGGGGCGCCCAGCGTGGTACGCCCCAGCTCGTGGAAGCGTACGCGGTCGCTCGCCTTGGCGAGGGCCTGGTAATAGCGAACCAGGGTCGGCCAGTCGGCCAGCCGGCGATCCTCGCCCGGGTCGAAGCCGAGCACCGCGCGCGGCGCCGGGATGCGGGGCGGGGCAACGGGAGCGGGCCGACGGCGGGACGGAGCCGGCGGTCGCGCAGCGATCGGGGGGTGTTGCGCCGCAGCCGGCGCCGGGGCCGAAGTGGCGGCGAGCGCGCATAACGCGAGCAGCGGGAAGTGCCTCATGGGGGGGCCAAGATATCGAGCCGCGCCCCGTCTGACCACCGCCGTCAGGGCAGCTTGTGCAGCTCCACGCGACGGTTCTGCGCCCGCCCACTGGCGGTGCTGTTGGGCGCGACGTAGCCCGATGCGCCGTATCCTTTCGCCACCATGCGGACCGGCGGCACACCCTTGCGCGCCAGATAGAAGCGCACCGCCGCCGCCCGCGCCTGCGACAGCCGCAGGTTCGAGAACTTCGTCCCGGTGCTGTCGGTGTATCCCGCGACCTCGATCCGGATCTCCGGGTTCGCCACGAGCGACGCCGCCACCGCATCCAGCACCAGGTACGAGTCACGCGTCAGTACCGACCGACCGGTCTGGAAGTTCACGCCCCGCAGGATCAACGTGGGCCGCGGCGGCGGTGCCCCCGGCGCGGACGGTCGCGCCGCTTCGGGCGCGAACAGCACCAGGCAGCCGTTCGCGTCCACCTGGCTTCCCGGCGGCGCGGGCGGGCACTTGGCGGGCGCGCCGGGCTGGGCGACCGGCGCCCGGGCGGCCTCGACGGGGAGCGGGCAGCCGGTCGCGTCGACCTTGGTGCCGGCAGGCGTGTTGGGGCACTGGTCAATGCCGTCGGGGACGCCGTCCAGGTCGGCATCGAGGGGACAGCCGTTGGCGTCCACGGTCGCGCCCTTGGGTGTGTTGGGACACTTGTCGAGGCCGTCCGGCACCCCGTCGCCATCGGCGTCCATGGGGCAGCCCTTGGGATCGACCGCCACACCCGCCGGTGTCGCGGGGCACTGATCGATGCCGTCGGGCACGCCGTCGGCGTCGGAATCGATCGGACAGCCCTTCGCGTCGACCTTGACGCCGACCGGGGTGTTGGGGCACTGGTCGATCCCGTCGAACACGCCGTCGGCATCGCCGTCGGTGGGGCAGCCGGTGGCGTCGACGTGCGCGCCGGCGGGAGTGCCCGGGCACCTGTCGAGCCCGTCGGGCACGCCGTCCTGGTCGGCGTCCAGCGGGCAGCCGCGCGGATCGACCACCGCGCCGGGGGGTGTCCCCGGGCAGGCGTCCTTGTTGTCGGGCACGCCGTCGCCGTCGGAGTCCTTGCGGAGCGTACCGAGATGGAGTACGGAGAGGCCGACGGTGCCGAGATAATGGGTCACCGTCTGGAAGCCGAAGCTCGAGTGCGTGCTCGGCGTGACGATCGCCCGGCCCTCGACGCGCAGGGCGATGCGATTGGTGAGAAAGAAGCGGATCCCCGCGCCCCCGTGCACGGCATTGTCGGTGAAATGGTACGGGGCGCGCGTTCCGAAATCGAGCAGCGTATACCCGCCGAGCGCGTACAGCGTGAGCCGGGGCGCGTGCAACGCATTGACCACGAGCGACGCGCTGCCGATCAGGGGCTGCAGCGTGTTGGCCGTCCCGCCCGGCGGCGTCACCGTGTACTCGGGCTGGAAGACCAGATCCCCTTCGACGCCGACGAACTTGCCCAGGGAATAGCCCAGCCGCACACCGCCGCCCGGCTTCCGCCCCAGACCGAACCCGGGGTCGTAGCGCGTATAGGAGCCGAACGCGCCGGCCTCGGACTGCCCGGGGCGTTGCGCCGCGAGGGCGCGCGCGACGAGCGCGAGCGTGCCCACGAGCACCGCGATTCGTCTCACGGGATCTGGTGCAGCTCGACCCGCCGGTTCTGCGCGCGTCCTGCCGCCGTCGTGTTGGCCGCGATCGGATTCGCGGGCCCGTAGCCCTTGGCGGTCATGCGGTTGGGCGTGACGCCGCGGGTCGCGAGATACGCCCGCACCGCTTCGGCCCGCGCCTGCGACAGGCGGGCGTTGGTCGCGGCCGCGCCGGTGTTGTCGGTGTAGCCGGCGATCTCGATGCGGATGTCGGGATTCGCCTGGAGCGACTGGGCGACGATGTCGAGCACCGTGAAGGACTCCGGCTTGAGCGCCGACTTGCCCGTTTCGAAGATCACGCCGCGCAGGATGACGGGCGTGCGCTCGGGCGTGAACAGAATCGGGCATCCGGAGGCATCCACGCGCGTGCCGTGCGGCGTGTTGGGGCACTTGTCCTTGGTGTCGTCGACGCCGTCGCCATCCGAGTCCTTGAAGCGCTGACAGCCCACGCTGTCGACTTCCGCGCCGGGTGGCGTGTTGGGACACTTGTCGATGCCGTCAGGCACGCCGTCCATGTCCGAGTCGAGCGGGCAGCCGGCCTTGTCCACCATTGCCCCCGCCGGAGTATTGGGGCACTGGTCGACGCCGTCGACGACTCCGTCGCCGTCCGCGTCCGCGGGGCAGCCCCGGGCGTCGACCGTGGCGCCGGCGGGCGTGTCGGGGCATTGATCGATGCCGTCGAGCACGCCGTCGTGGTCGGTGTCGGTGGGGCAGCCGGTCGCATCGACGTGTGCTCCGCGGGGCGTGTTGGCGCAGCGGTCGAGACCATCGAGCACGCCGTCGCCATCGGAGTCGGAGGGGCAGCCGCGCGCGTCCACCGTGGCCCCGCTGGGGGTGTCGGGACAGGCGTCGCGGCGGTCGGGCACGCCGTCCCCGTCGGAGTCCGCCGCCGGGCCTCCCCCCGCGAACACCGACAGCCCGACCGACCCGACGACATGACCGGCCCAATCGGCGCCGGCGAGGCCGGTGTTGGGTGCGTAGATCCCCCGCACCTCCACGCGCAGGGCGGCGCGATCGCCCAGGAACACCCGGTCGCCCAGCGCGCCGTGGATCGCGTTGTCGGTGAAGCGGTACGGGGCGGTCTCCTCGAAATCGAGGCGGGAATACCCGCCGAGCATGTAGAAGACGTTTCGGGCGCCGCCGAAATTCAGCACGAGGCTCGCGGCGCCGACGGCCAGCGTGGCGGATGCCCCCCCCGTCCGCGGCGTGACACTCTGATAGCCGCCGTCGAGCTCCGCGCTCACGACGTTATTGAAGAAGTACGCCAGCCGGGCCCCGCCGCCCACCTGGTTCTCGAGGTTGAACACCTGGTCGTAGCGCGCCAGCGACGCGAAGGCTCCGAGCTCGAACTGGTGCGAGCGCTGCGCGTCGAGGCTGGCCGGAGCGCCGGCGAGCACCGTTGCCGAGACGAGGACGATCGCGAGCGTGCGCACCGGCGGCCGATCCCTACTTGAGGTCGCACTACGGTAACAATTCGGCCTCCGGTTCGAAACCCCGGAGGCCGTTTCCCGTGACGGGCGTCACGCCCTACTGGCGCCCGTTTTCGCCGCGCACGAACCGCACCGCCTTGGCGAGGTGGTCGGCGAGCGCCGCCAGCTCGGTGGCGCCGCGGGCCAGCCCTTCGATCGCCTGGAGCTGCTCGGCGGCGGCGGCGGCGACCGCTTCGGCTTCCTGAGTGGACGAGCGGGCGCCGCCCTTCGCCTGCTCGAGCGACCGACCGATCGTGCCCGCCCGCTCGCGGATGCCGTGCGCCAGGTCCGCGACCCGCTTGCCGGCGCGCGCCGTGCCGGAGGCGGCTTCGGCGATGCGGCTCAGATCCTTGACCCAGTCCGTCGAGCCCTGGACGACCTCTCCCAGGTCGCCGCGCAGGCGCTCGAGCAGCTGCGCCGCGCGGTCCAGGGCGCGCCGGGTATCCTGCGCCGACTTGCCCACGTTCCGGGCCTCGCGGCCGCTTTCCTCGGCGAGCTTGTGGACCTCGTCGGCCACCACCGCGAAGCCGCGGCCATGCACGCCGGCGCGGGCCGCCTCGATGGTCGCGTTGAGCGCCAGCAGGTTCGTCTGGTTCGCGATGAAGCCGATCGTTTCGGAGAACTTCTCGACCTGCTCCGCCACGTCCCGCAAGCGGCGCACTTCGCGCGCGCTCTCCTCCGTGGTCACGCCGAGGTCGGAGAGGCGGCGCACCGCCGCCTGCGTGGCGAGCCGGATCTTCTCCGTCGTCTGCTCCATCTGCGCGCCCGACGCTCGGGTCTCGTCGCCCGCGGCAGCGACCTCGCCGGCGTGCTGGGCCAGCTCCGACGCGTCGTGGGCGAGCGCGCTCACCAGTCCGGCGGCCTGCGCGGCGCCCTGGCTCGCCCGCCGCGCGGAGGCGGCGACTTCTTGGCTCGACGCATGGATCTGCTGGGTCGTGGCGGTGAGGGTCTGCATGTAGGAGCTGGTCCGGTCGGACGCGCCCACGACGGGCTGGACCGAGCCCTCGATGGCGAGCATGAGCGCGAGCTGGGGCGCCAGGAGGGCCAGCATG
>QHUU01000130.1 GCA_003222155.1 Gemmatimonadota bacterium
GATACAACACATCGATGTGCACGCGGTGCTCCAGGAGTCGGTGTCGGGCGTCTACACGGACCTGGTCACCCGGCCGACGGGGCGCGTGGTACGCGAGCGCATCGAGCGGGCGATGGCCACTTGGCAGGACCCGGTTACCGTGGCCCGCATCGACTTCACGGGCGTGGGCTGCATCGACTATTCCTGCGCCGACGAAATCGTGGCGAAGCTGCTGCGTGACCGGCGCGCGGTGGTGGTGCTCTCGGGGATCTCGGAGGGGCACCGCGAGGCGATCGAGCCGGTGCTGGCGGGCCACGGGCTCGCGGCTCTGATCGAGCGGCGCGACGGGAGCGGCGAGCTCGAGGCGCTGGGGGCGCCCGAGGCGGCGGCGGCGCTGCTCCACGAGCTGGTGGCGCGGCGGCTCGCCGTGCGCACGCCCGCAGGGACCATCGCGCTGACGCTGGCGTGATCGAGCGAGGCCGGTGAAGCGCCGCCTCGGCTTCTCGACCCAGGCCGTACACGGCGACCCGCAGGCCCGTCCGGACTGGGCGCCCGTGGTGACGCCCCTGTATCAGAGCGCGACCTTCACCAATCCCATCGGCTCGACTCAGGAAGTCATCTACGCCCGCTACGGCAACAATCCCAACCACGTCGCCATCGCCAAGCGGCTGGCGCTGCTCGAGGGCGCCGAGGCGGCGCTCTTCGTGGGCAGCGGCATGGGCGCCATCGCCCTGTCGCACCTGGCGGTGCTGCGGCCCGGCGATCACCTGCTGGCGAGCGAGTGGATCTACGGCGGCGTGCAGCGGCTGTTCGCCCAGGAGTTCGGGCGGTTCGGCATCGACGTGTCGCTCGTGAACCCGCTGGAGCAGCGTACCTGGAAGCGCGCGCTCAAGAAGAACACGCGCGCCATCTTCGTGGAGACCCCGACCAACCCGCTGCTGCGCGTGCTCGACCTGGAGCCGATCGCCACGCTGTGCAAGACGGAGGGGCTCGCCCTGCTGGTGGATTCGACATTCGCGACGCCGCTCAACTTCCGGCCGCTCGAGCACGGCGCCGACGTCGTGATTCACAGCGCCACCAAGTACCTGAACGGTCACGACGACGTGCTCGCCGGCGCGGTGGCGGGGAGCGAGTCGGTGATCGAAGAAGTGCGCAAGCTACTGCACGTGTGGGGCCAGGCCCTGGATCCGATGGCGGCGTGGCTGATCGATCGGGGGATGAAGACGCTGGGCGTGCGCGTGGCGCGGCAGAACCAGACCGCGCTGGCCGTGGCCGAGTGGTGTGCCAAGCAGCCGCAGTTCGCCGCCGTGCACCACCCCGGGCTGGCTTCGCATCCCGATCACGACGTGGCGAAGCGCATCCTCGACGGGCTCGGGGGCATGGTGGCGGTCGAGCTCAAGGGCGGTGCCCGGGGGGCGGAGCGGTTCCTGCGCGCGCTCACGATCGCCGCGCACGCGCCGAGCCTCGGGGGCGTGGAGACGCTGGTGTCGGAGCCGCGGCTCACGTCGCACGCGATGCTCACGCCGGATGCGCGCGCGCGGGCTGGCATTCCCGATGGCTTCCTGAGATTTTCCATCGGACTGGAGGACGCCGACGACCTCATCGCGGACTTTGCGCAGGCCCTGGCGCAACTGTAAGTGATCAAGTTCACGAATGTCTTCAAGGCCTTCCCCAAGGGGGGGCTCGCCCTGAAGGACGTCACCTTCCACATCGCCAAGGGCGAGTTCGTGTTCCTCACCGGCCACTCCGGGGCCGGCAAGTCGACAGTCCTGAAGCTCGTGTTCGCCGAGGAGCCCGTGACGAGCGGCGAAGTGCGTGTCTCCGGGTTCAACGTGGCGGAGTTGCGCCGCAAGGACGTGCCGATGCTGCGGCGCCGGCTCGGCATCGTGTTCCAGGACTTCCGCCTGCTGGAGGACCGCACGGCCGAGGAGAACGTCGCGTTCGCGCTCGAGGTCACGGGCGCCCGCCGCTCGACCATCCCCGCGCGGGTGATGCGCGTGCTCACGCAGGTGGGGCTCGCCGCCAAAGCGCAGGCTTACCCGCGCGAGCTGTCCGGCGGCGAGCAGCAGCGCGTCGCGATCGCGCGCGCCCTGGTCAACGAGCCCACGGTGCTGCTCGCCGACGAGCCGACCGGCAACCTGGACGAGCGGGCCACGCGTGGCGTGTTCCAGCTGCTGCGCGACATCAACGCGAGCGGCACCGCGGTTGTGATGGCCACGCACGATCTGGACCTGGTGCGCCAGGCCCCGTACCGCGTGATCGAGCTGCAGGAGGGGGCGCTCGTGTACGACTCGGTCGTGGACGAGCCCCGCGACCAGGCGGCGTCGCCGTGAACCTCACGATCCGCGAGGCCCTGCTCGCGTTCCGCCGGGCGCCCCTCCTGTCCGCGCTGTCGGTGACCACCATCGCGTTCTCGCTGTTCGTGGTCGGCCTGTTCGGGCTCGTGGCGGTGAACCTGCAGGACGCCCTGCGGGGCGTGGCGGAGCGCGTCGAGATCGTGGCCTACCTCCTCCCGGGCACCCCGATCGAGACCATCACGCTGGC
>QHUU01000058.1 GCA_003222155.1 Gemmatimonadota bacterium
CAGCGGGTCGGCCAGACCGAGGCGAGCGTGGACCTGGCGCGCCTCGCGGGGCTCTACCCCGCGGGCGTGATTTGCGAGGTCCTGAACGCCGACGGATCGATGGCGCGGCGGTCCGATCTGGAGCGCGTCGCGGCGCGGCACGGGCTTACGTTCATCACGGTGGCGCAGCTCGTGGCGTACCGCCTGGCCCACGAGCGGCTGGTGCATCGCGTGGCCGAGGCGCGGCTGCCCACGCCCTACGGCGAGTTCCGCATTCTCGGCTACCACAACGATGTGGACGCGGCGGAGCACATCGCTCTGGTGTACGGGGACGTGCGGGACAGGGCTCGCGTGCTGGTGCGGATGCACTCCAAGTGTCTCACCGGCGACGTGTTCGGCTCGGGGCGGTGCGACTGTGGCTGGCAGCTGCACTCCGCCATGCGAATGATCGCCGCCGAAGGCGGCGGCGTCGTGGTGTACCTCGATCAGGAGGGGCGCGGGATCGGCCTCCTGAACAAACTCAAGGCCTACGAACTGCAGGACGCGGGGCACGACACCGTCGAGGCGAACCGCGAGCTCGGCTTCAAGCCCGACCTCCGCAACTACGGCATCGGGGCGCAGATCCTGCTCGATCTGGGGCTCTCCTCGATTCGCGTGCTTACCAACAATCCCATGAAGCTGGTCGGGCTCGAGGGCTACGGCCTCGAGATCGTCGAGCGCGTTCCCATCGTGATGACGCCGTCCGACGAGAATCGCTCCTATCTGGACGTCAAACGCGACAAGCTCGGCCACCTGCTCACGCACTGACTGTGGCCGAGATCGAGGGGTCGCCCCGCGCGCCGCGTGAGGTCCGCGTGGCCGTGCTGGTCAGCCGCTACAATGAGGTCGTGACGACCCGCCTGCTCGAGGGGGCGCGGCAGTGTCTGCGCGAGAAGGGCGTGCCGGACGCGCGGGTCGACGTGATCTGGGTGCCGGGGGCATTCGAGCTGGCGGTGGCGGCGGCGGCGGCGGCGGCGAGCGGGCGCTACGCGGCGCTGGTGGCGCTGGGCTGCGTGATCCGCGGCGAGACGCCCCATTTCGAGTACGTCGCCGGCGAGGCCACGCGCGGGCTCGGCAACGTCGCCCTCGCCCATCGGCTCCCGATCGGCTTCGGCGTCCTCACCACGGAGAACCTGGAGCAGGCTCTGGCGCGGGCCGGCGGGGCTGCCGGCAACAAGGGATACGAGGCCGCCGAGGCCGCTCTCACCACGGCCGACGTTCTGGCTCGGCTCGTCCGTGCAGCGCCCCGAGACTAAGGCTCGCGCGCGCGCGCTCCAACTCCTCTACGCCTGGGACCTGTCCGGCCGGCCCTCGATCGAGGCGGTCGTCGCCCGGCTCGCGGCGAGTTACGGCCGCCCCCCCGAAGGATTCGACCGGGGTGCCGACCTCGCGGCGAAGGCGGTCGCCGGACTTCCGGAGTTCGACACCCGTGTCGGCGCCGCCGCGGAGCACTGGCGCCTCGAGCGCGTGGGCGTGGTGGAGCGCAACATCCTGCGCCTCGCCCTCGCCGAGCTCGAGGAGGGCGAGACACCGCCCCGCGTCGTCATCGACGAGGCGGTGAAACTGGCCCATTGGTTTGCCGGGGCCAAGGCGCCCGCGTTCGTGAACGGCGTGCTCGACGCGGTGGCGCGGGAGTCGGGCGCCTTGTGAGGATCCTGCTCGTCAACTGGAACGACCGGGAGAATCCGCACGCCGGCGGCGCGGAGATCCATCTCCACGAGATCTTCGGTCGCCTGGCGCGCCAGGGGCACACCATCGACCTGGTCACGAGCGGCTGGACGGGGTCGGTTCCGGAAGCCGAGCTCGACGGCATACGCGTGCGGCGCGTCGGCGGCCGCCACACGTTTGCGCTGCGGGCGCGCCCCACCGTGCGCCGGCTGCTCGCCGCGAACCGGTACGACGTCGTGGTGGAAGACATCAACAAGCTGCCGCTCTTCCTGGCCGGGCTCACCGACCGCCCGTTCTGCGCGCTGGTCCCGCATCTGTTCGGCGCCACGGCGTTTCGAGAGGCGACTTGGCCCATCGCGGCCGTGGTCTGGGCAGCGGAACGCCCGATCCCGCGAGCCTATCGGCGCGCCTGGTTCCACGCGATTTCGGAGAGCACCCGCGATGACCTGGTGCACCGGGGAATCCCGGCGGAGCGCGTCGCGGTCATTTATCCCGGTGTCGATGCGACCTGGTATTCCCCGGATGCCATGGTCGCTCGAGCGGAGGTCCCCACGTTCTTGTACGTGGGGCGCCTCAAGCGTTATAAAGGAGTGGAGATCGCACTGCAGGCGCTGGCGCTGGCCCGGGGCTCGCGCGCCGATCTGGTGCTCGAGGTGGCCGGCCAGGGTGACGACCGGCCCCGCCTGGAGCGGTTGGCGGCCTCCTTGGGGATCGCGGGGAGGGTGCGGTTCCTGGGTTTCGTGTCGGAAGAGGAGAAGCGCCGGCGGCTGCGGCGGGCGTGGGCGCTGGTGTTTCCGAGCCCGAAGGAGGGGTGGGGTATCTCGAACGTGGAGGCGGCGGCTTGCGGCACGCCCGCGCTCGCGTCGGACAGTCCGGGTCTGCGGGAGTCGGTCCTGGACGGGGAGACCGGGTTCCTCGTGCCGCACGGCGACGCGCACGCACTGGCGCAGCGCATGCTCGCGCTCGCGGCGGATCCGGGGCTCGTGGCGCGGCTCGGCCACGGGGGGCGGGCCTTCGCAGAGCGTCTGTCGTGGGAGCGTGCGGCCCGGGCGACGGAAGCGCATCTCCAACACGCCATCGCGCAGGGAGGCTGACCATGCGGATCACCATCACGGCACGCCACTGCGAGCTTCCGCCCGAGCTGCGCGCGCGGGCGCGCACGCTGCTCGAGCGTCTCGCGCGTGTCGCGCCGCGGCCACACGACGCCCGGGTCGTGTTCGACGCCGATCACGGGCGGCCGACCGTCGAGGTCCGGCTCCATGCCGCCCGCGGCGCCGTGCACGTCGGCACGGCCCGCGGGACGGATCAGAGCAGCGCCCTGAACCTCGCGGTGGCCAAGGTGCGCCGCCAGCTCGACAAGTCTCCCATGCGGCGCCGCGCGGCGATCCGCCGCGCCGCCGGGCGCCGGCAGTCGTGAAGCCACCCAAGGTGCGCGACCTGCTCGAGCAGCGGGGCGATCTCCTGCAGCTCGAGGCGCTCACCGGAGACGTCGGGCTCGACCGCGAGATCCAGACGCCGGAAGCGTCGAGCCCCGGCCTGGTGCTCGCGGGGTACACCAAGCGGTTCGCCGCGCACCGCATGCACATCCTCGGCGAGACCGAAGTCACGTACCTCGCATCGCTCGAGGCCGCCGCGCGCCGCCGCGCGCTCGAGACGCTGTTCTCGTTCGATCTTCCGTGTGTGGTGATCTCCAAGGGCCAAGAGCCGCCCGCCGACCTGGTGGAGCTGGCCCGCGCCAAGGGTGTCGCCGTCATCCGCACGCGGCTCAAGACCGCCGAGTTCTACCGCCGCCTCAAGCCGTTCCTGGACGACGTGTTCGCGCCCAGCACCAGCGTGCACGCGTCGCTCGCCGACGTGTTCGGCGTGGGTCTGCTGTTCCTCGGCAAGTCGGGGATCGGCAAGAGCGAATGCGTGCTCGACCTGGTGGAGCGCGGCCACCGCCTGGTCGCGGACGACGTCGTCCACATCACGCGGCGCGGCAACGACGTCCTGATCGGCCGCGGCCACGAGCTGGCGCAGCACTACATGGAGATCCGCGGCGTCGGGCTCATCGACATCCGCGCCTTGTTCGGCGTGCGGGCCGTGCGGCAGCAGAAGCGCATCGAGGTCGTGGTGCAGCTCGACGAGTGGGACGCGGCGCGCGAGTACGACCGTACCGGAATCGACGGTCAGACGACCCGCGTGCTCGACGTGACCCTCCCGATGGTCACGGTGCCGCTCAACCCCGGCAAGAATCTGACCGTGATCTGCGAGGTCGTGGCGATGAACCACCTGCTCCGCTACGGCGGCGTGGACTCGGCCCGCGCGTTCAACGACCGGCTGCTCAAGCGCCTCGCGGAGCGCCGCCAGCTGCAGGAGTATCTCGAGGAGGACAATGAGTGAGCCATTGCGCGGTGTGATCGTGTCGCACGCGGCCGTCGCGCAGGCGCTGCTCGCCGCCGTCGCCGCGATCACCGGCGTGGACGACGCACTCGTCCCCGTGTCGAACGACGGGTGCGATACCGGAGCGCTCGCCGAGCGCCTCACGCAGGCGATCGGGGGCAAGCCGGCCGTCCTGTTCGTGGATCTCCCGGGCGGCTCGTGCCTCACCAGCTCCGTGCGACTCGCGCGTGGCAAGTCCGACATGGCCGTCGTGACGGGCGTGAACCTGGCGATGCTGCTCGACTTCGTGTTCCACCGCGATCTCCCGCCGGCCGACGCGGCCCGGCGTGCGGCCGAGGCCGGCAGTCGGGCGATCCGCACGCCGGCCGCATGAGCATCGCGCTGTACCGGATCGACGACCGCCTGATCCACGGCCAGGTCGTGGTCGGCTGGGGGAAACCGCTCAACGTGGGATTCATCGTGCTGGTGGACGACGCGGTGCGCGGGAGCACCTGGGAGCAGGAGCTCTACCGGATGGGGGTGCCCGCCGGCATCGAGGTGGTGTTCGCCTCGACGGCGGAAGCGCTGGCGTGCCTCCCCGATTGGGAGCGCGACGCGCGTGTCGGCCTGCTCGTCGCCGGTGACATCGACACCCTCGCCGCGCTCGCGGGCGACGGCCGTCGCGTGCCGCGCATCAACCTCGGCGGCTTGCACCACCGTCCGGGGCGGTCGCCCCGGCTGCGCTACGTCTACTTGAGCGACGCCGAGGCGGCGCAGCTCAAGGCGCTCGCGGCCCGCGGCGTCGAGATCACGGCGCAGGACGTTCCCACGGCCCGGCCGGTGCCCTTGGAGGATTTCACGTGAGCCTCGGTCTGCTGCTGGCGCTGCTCGCCTGGGGGACGCTCGTCGGCCTCGACCTGGTGAGCGTGCCGCAAATGATGATCGCGCGGCCGCTCGTGGCCGGGCCGATCGCCGGCGCGATGCTGGGCGATGTGTGGACCGGTCTGACGCTGGGCGTGCTGTTCGAGCTGTTCCAGTACGAGGTGCTGCCCGTGGGGGCCGCACGCTACCCGGAATACGGGCCGGCGACGGTGGCAGCCGTGAGCGCGGCGCATGCCGCCGCGGGCACGCTCGGCCTCGGGCTCGGCGCCCTGGTGGGACTGATCAGCGGAATGGCCGGCGGTGTGAGCCTGCACGTGGTGCGACGGCTCAACGCCCGGGCCGTGCGGCGCGCGACGGCGGCCCTGGAAGCGGGGGACGCCCGCGTGTTGGTGCGGCTGCACACCGCGGCGATCTTGCGCGATGCGGCGCGCGCGGCGGTGGTGACGGCGCTCGGCCTGGGCCTGGCGCTGCTCGCCCGTACCTACCTGGCCGGCACGATCAGCGCGCGGGGCGTGATGCTGCTCGATGTCGCCGCGGTCGGCTCCGCCCTCGCCGTGGGGACGGCCGGCACGCTGCGTCTGGTGGGTCGGGGGCCGGACCTGCGGTGGTTCGCCGCCGGCGTGGTCGGCGGCGCCGCGGTGGCGTGGCTGCGGTGAGCGCCGCGCCGCGTGCCCGCCCGGCCTTCGGCCGCAGCCTGCTCCGGTTGTTTACGGTGCAGGGGTCGTGGAACTACGAGCGCATGCAGGGGGTGGGCATGGGGGTGGCCGAGGAGCCGTTGCTGCGCGACCTGCGGGTGGCCGGCAACGGGGCGGCCTACCGCGCCGCCGTGGCGCGGGGAGCGCACTTCTTCAACGCGCATCCGTACCTGTGCGGCCTCGCGGTGGGCGCCGCGGCGCGGGCGGAGCACGAGGGCGTGCCGCCCGAGCAGGTCGAGCGGCTGCGCACCGCGCTGTGCGGTCCCCTGGGCTCGCTCGGTGACCGCCTCGTGTGGGCCGGCTGGCTGCCGTTCACGTCGGGGCTGGGGCTCATCGGCGTGGCGCTCGGGCTCGGGTTCCCGGCGATCCTGGGGTTTCTGGTCGTCTTCAACGCGGGTCACGTGGCGCTGCGCTGGTGGGCGCTGCGCGCGGGGTGGACGCACGGCGTGCGCGTGGCGGTGGCGCTGCGCCAGCCGGTGCTGCAACGGGCCACGGCCGTGCTGGGGCCGGCCATGGCGTTCGTGGTGGGCGCCGCCCTCCCGCTCGTGGCGCAGTACCTGAGCGGCGGCTTCCTCGGCTGGTCGCGCGTGGCGCTCGCCGCCGTCGCAGCGGGTGGGTTCGCGCTGCTGTGGTGGTTGCGCGCCCGGCTCACCGGGGTGCGGCTCGGCCTGGCGCTGCTCGCCGTCGCGACGCTCGCGGGGTGGCTGTGGCCATGATCGAGCGCGCGGCGAAGATCGTGAATCCGCTGGGGATGCACGCGCGACCGGCGGCGGAGTTCGTCAAGCTCGCCAGCCGCTTCAAGTCCGCGGTCGAGGTCAAGAAGGACGACCTCACCGTGAATGGCAAGAGCATCATGGGCGTGATGATGCTCGCGGCGGAATGCGGCTCCTCGCTGATCATCCGGACCGACGGCGCGGACGCGGAGCAGGCGATGGAGGCGCTGCTCGCCCTCGTGGCCGACGGATTCCACGAGATGCACCTGACGGCGGAGGTACGCGAAGCGGAGATGCGCGAGGCGGAAGAGCGGGAAGACGAGGAGCGGCCATGACCGACCGTCTGCTCAAGGGGATCGGCGTGTCCGCCGGCATCGCCGTGGGGCCCGCGGTCGTGGTCCGCTGGACCATGCCGGAGGTGCCCCACCGCGTGGTGCCCCGCTCGCGGGTGGAGAAGGAGGTCCGCCGCCTGCGTGCCGCGGTGCGCGACGTGAAGCGCTACCTCCAGGACCTGAGGGCCAAGGCCGAGGACCGCGCCGGCGCCGACGAGGCGCGCATCTTCGACGCCCAGCTCCTGATGCTCGAGGACAAGGAGTTCCTCTCCGGGGTCGCGGATCTGATCCGCGAGAACCACCTCACGGCCGAAAAGGCGTTCGAGTTCAAGGCGCTCGAGGTGCGCGACCTGTGGACCGCGACCGGCAACCCGCGCCTGAAAGACCGGCTCGCCGACTTCTCGGGAGTGACGATCCGGGTGCTCGAGCACCTGATGCATCGGGGCTCGGACGAACTGTGGGAGGGGATCGCCGATCCCTCGGTCGTGGTGGCGCGCGAGCTCGGACCGGGCCTGACGGTCCAGCTCGACCGCGAGCACGTGGTCGGGCTCGTGAGCGAGGAAGGGACCCGGACGTCGCACGCGGCGATCCTGGCGCACTCCATCGGCATCCCCGCGGTGTTCGGCGTGACCGGCGCCATGGAGCGCATCGAGCCGGGCACGATGCTCGTGATGGACGGGACCCGCGGCACGGTGCTGCTCGATCCCACTCCCGCCGAGATCGCCGAGGCCCGCGGGCGCGAGCTGCGCCGGCGCGAGCTGGCGACTCAGCTCGACGAGGTCGCCTCGCAGCCCGCGGTCACGACCGACGGCGTGCGCATCGCGCTGCGGGGCAACGTGGACCTCCCGGACGAGATCAAGGCCGCGCAGGAGCATCGCGCCGAAGGCGTCGGGCTGCTGCGCACGGAGTTTCTGATCACGAGTCACACGACGCTGCCAAGCGAAGACGAGCAGACCGCGTACTTCCGACGCGTGAGCGAGGCGTTCCCGGGCTACCCGGTGGTCGTCCGCACGTACGACTTGGGTGGCGACAAGCTGCCCGGCGCGTTCCGCATGCTGGCGGAGACCAATCCCCAGCTCGGCTGGCGTGCCATCCGCGTGTGCCTCGACCGCCCGGAGATCTTCCACGCGCAGGTGCGGGCGGCGCTGCGGGCGGCGGCCCACGGCCAGATCCAGCTGATGATCCCGCTGGTGACGCGGCTCGACGAAGTGGACCGGACGCGCGACATCGTGGCGCTGGAAGCAAAGCGGCTCGCCGCCGAGGGCATCGAAGCCGCGGCCACGCTCCCCCTGGGCGTGATGGTCGAGACGCCGGCCGCCGCGGTGATCGCCGATCGGCTGGCCGAGGCGTCGGACTTCTTGAGCGTCGGCACCAACGATCTCACCCAGTACACGCTGGTCGTGGACCGCGGCAACGCGCGGCTCGCCGACCGCTTCAATCCCCACGACCCGAGCGTGGTGCGGCTGCTCAAGATGGTGGTCGATGCCGCGCGCGCCGCCGGCAAGCCGGCGAGCGTGTGCGGCGAGATGGCGTCGGAGCCGCTGTCCGCGTTCCTGCTGCTCGGGCTCGGCTACGACACGCTCTCGGTGGCGCCGCCGAAATTGACGATCGTGAAATGGATGGCGCGGCAGGTGAGCGTGGCGCGCGCGCGGGTCGCGGCGGAGCAGGCGCTCGCCGCGCGCTCCGCCGACGCGGTGCTCGACGTGCTGCGTTTGGCGCTCGCCGAAGCGGTCGACCTGAAGCTGCTCGACCCCGACGCCCGGTTGCCGGGCGGGCGGCGTGCCGCTAGCTTGAACGTCTAAACCCGCGTCGGATCGACACATGCCAGCGCAGCGCCACGTTTTTACCTCCGAGTCGGTGACGGAAGGCCATCCCGACAAGATCGCCGATCAGATCTCGGACGCCGTCCTGGACGCGATCGTCGCCAAGGACCCGGCCGCGCGCGTCGCCTGCGAAACGCTCGTCACGACGGGCATGGCCGTGATCGCGGGTGAGATCACCACCTCGACGTACGTGCACATTCCCGACATCGTGCGCGGCACGATCAGTGCGATCGGCTACACCGACGCGAGCTTCGGCTTCGACGCCCAAACGTGCGCCGTCCTCACCACCATCGACCGGCAATCCGGTGACATCGCGCTGGGCGTGGACAAGGGCGGCGCGGGGGATCAGGGGATGATGTTCGGGTACGCGTCGGACGAGACGCCGTCGCTGATGCCACTGCCCATCGTCCTGGCCCACCGGCTGGCGGAGCGGCTGGCCACTGTGCGAAAAGCCGGCGATCTCCCGTGGCTGCGGCCCGATGGCAAGACGCAGGTCAGTGTGGTCTACGAAGGCGCCCGCCCCGTGGGAATCAGCAAAGTCGTGGTCTCGACCCAGCACTCCGACAAGATCGACAACAGCGAGCTGCGCGAAGGCGTGATCGCGCTGGTGGTGCGACCGGTGCTGGGCGACGCGGGGTTCGAGGTGCGGGAGCCCGATATCCTGGTGAACCCGACCGGCCGCTTCGTGGTCGGCGGTCCCCAGGGAGACGCCGGGCTCACCGGCCGCAAGATCATCGTGGACACCTACGGCGGCATGGCTCGCCACGGCGGCGGGGCGTTCAGCGGCAAGGATCCCTCCAAGGTCGACCGCTCGGCGGCCTACGCGATGCGCTGGGTGGCGAAGAACGTCGTCGCGGCCAAGCTGGCGCAGCGCTGCGAGGCGCAAGTGGCCTACGCCATCGGGGTCGCCCAGCCGGTCTCCATCATGATCGACACGTTCCGCACCGGTGTCGTGCCCGACGAGGCGATCGAGGACGCGGTGCGGGAGGTGTTCGACCTGACGCCCCTCAGTCTCATCAAGGCGCTGAACCTGCGCCACCCGATCTATCGCGCCACGGCGGCCTACGGCCATTTCGGCCGCGCGCCGGAGCGCCGCCGCTACGTGGACAAGGACGTGGACCGGGAAGTGGAGCTCTTCACCTGGGAGCACGCGAACCGCGTCGAGGATCTGCGGCTTGCCGCGCAGCGTTCCAAGCACTACACCAAGAAAGTGACCGCATGACGACGACGGCTGCGAGCGCGACCTCCGACATCAAGGACCCGAGACTCGCGGCCGAGGGGCGGCGCCGCACCGAGTGGGCGGAACGATCCATGCCCGTGCTGCGCCTCATCCGGGAACGCTTTTCCCGGGAACGACCTCTCGCCGGGCGTCGCCTTTCCGCCTGTTTGCACGTCACGACCGAGACGGCCAACCTCGCAGTCACGCTCCAGGCGGGCGGCGCGGACGTGGCGCTGTGCGCCTCGAATCCCCTCTCCACGCAGGACGACGTCGCGGCCCACCTCGTGAAAGATCACGGCATCAAGGTGTTCGCGATCAAGGGCGAAGATCACGCCACCTATTACGAGCACATCCGGGCCGCCCTGGCGCACCGGCCCGATGTGACCATGGACGACGGCGCCGACCTCGTCGGCGCGCTCCACATGATCGCCCTGAACCGGCTCGACGACCTGGCGCCGCCGGTGCGCCAGTGGGTCGAGGGTCTGTCCGGGGCCGAGCGGCGGGCGCTGGTCGTCGGCGTGGCGGGGTCCACCGAAGAGACCACCACCGGGGTGATCCGTCTCAAGGCGATGGCGCGCGACGGCGTGCTACAGTTCCCGGTGATCGCGGTGAACGACTCCGACACCAAGCACCTGTTCGATAATCGCTACGGCACGGGCCAATCGACGCTCGACGGCATCCTGCGGGCCACCAACGTGTTGATCGCCGGGAGCACGATGGTGGTGGCGGGGTATGGGTGGTGCGGGCGGGGGTTCGCGCTGCGGGCGCGCGGCGCGGGCGCGAACGTGCTCGTGACGGAGATCGACCCGCTCAAGGCGCTCGAAGCCCAGATGGACGGGTATCGGGTCGTGCCGATGGCCGAAGCCGCGCGGGTGGGAGACGTGTTCGTCACGTTGACCGGCAACTTGCACGTGATCCGCGTGGAGCACATGCGCGCCATGAAAGACGGGGCGATTCTCGCGAACTCGGGCCACTTCAACGTCGAGATCGATCTCGACGGTCTGAAGCGGGCGGCCCAGGGCCCCAGGCCGGTGCGCGAGTTCGTGGACGAGTGGCGCCTGGACGGCAAGCGCCTGTTCGTGCTGGCCGACGGCCGGCTCATCAACCTGGCGGCCGCGGAAGGACACCCGGCAAGCGTGATGGACATGTCGTTCGCGAACCAGGCGCTGGCGGCGGAGCACGTGGTGCGGCACGCCGCCGATCTCGGCAAGGACGTGCACCGCATCCCGCGCGAGCTCGACGCCGAAATCGCCCGGCTGAAGCTCGCGGCCATGGGGGTCGCCATCGACACGCTCACGCCCGAGCAGCAGAAGTATCTTGCATCGTGGGAGATGGGGACCTGAGCGCGAACGTCATCCAGGTTCGGGTCGCCCACCTGGGGCTCGATCGCACGACCAACACTCCCGTTGTCATTCTCCAGGAGCAGGAGGGGGAACGGGTCCTCCCGATTTGGATCGGGCCCGCCGAAGCGAGCGCCATCGCGATGGAGCTGGCGGGCGTCAAGTTCGCCCGGCCGCTTACCCACGACCTGCTGAAGCAGGTGATCCTCGGCCTGGGTGCGGACCTGCGCAAGGTGATCATCACCCAGGTCAAGGAGAACACCTATTACGCCGAGCTGCACATCTATCGCGGCGACGCCGTGATCCAGATCGACGCCCGGCCGTCGGACTCGATCGCCGTGGCGCTGCGCCTCAAGGCGCCGATCTTCACGAGCGAGGGCCTCCTGGCGCTCACGTCGGTGGAGACGGGCGAACCCGGCGGCGAGTCGGGCTCGGGGCCGCTCGATCCCGATGCCCTGAAGAACTACCTCCAGAACCTCGATCCTGAAGATTTCGGCAAGTTCACTCCCTAGCCTGGCGCTCCTCGCGCTGATCGGCGGGGGAGGAGCGACGGGTCTCGCAGCACAAGGAATAGCCGTCGCGGGGCGGGTGCTGTACGGAACCGGGGGACGGCCGCTCGCACGCGCCCGCGTGGTGCTGCACCAGGTGTCCGGGGGCGGCGACGGCGGGCCGATCGACTCGACGAGCACCGACGCGCAGGGCCGCTACACCCTGACGATCCGCCGTCCCGACTCCACCGCGATGTACGTCGTGAGCAGTCGACACGCCGGCATCGCGTACTTCTCGGAACCCGTCGTGCCGGGCCGGCCGCTCCGCGCCCTCTACGTTTTCGATACCAGCTCCGCGGGTCCGGCGGTGCGGGTCGCCCGCCGCCTCGTGACCGTGGCGAAGATCAAACGGGATGGCAGCCGGGACGTGCTCGAGCTGGTGGAGCTCGAGAACCCCGGCCCGGCGACCCGCGTCGCCGCCGACACGCTCCGGCCCGCCTGGGGCGGCGCCATTCCGGCGGCGGCGATCCAGTTTCAGGTCGGCAAGGGCGACCTGTCGCCTCAGGCGGTCGCCCTGCGGGGCGACTCGGTCGCCGTGTTCGGCCCTATCCCCCCGAGCGAGCGCAAGCAGCTGAGTTACATGTACGTCCTGCCGGCGACGGCGCGCCGGCTCGACCTGCCGATCGACCAGCCGATCGACGAGGTCGACCTGCTGCTCGAGGACACCGCGGCGGTCGTGCGTGCGGCGCGGCTCGACTCGCTCGGCATCGAGCGTATCGAAGGGCACCGCTTCGCGCGCTACCGCACGCCGGCGCTCGGCGCGGGCGCCGCGCTCGCGATCGCCTTCAGCGACCGGCCCCTCACGGCGGAGGCGCTGGTGCCGTTCGTCGTCGGGCTCGCGGCACTCGCGCTCGGGATCGGGTTCGTGGTTGCGTTGCGACGGAAACCGCGATAGACTAACCGCGTCGTTACATGCGAACGGGGATCCACGGAAGCCGGTGCGAGTCCGGCGCGGCCCCGCCACTGTGACGGGCAGCTGTAGCGGCTCGACGCCACTGGGTGTGATCGCCCGGGAAGGCGAGCCGCTCGCCCGAAGCCAGGAGACGTCTTCGTTCGCGCCACCTGTAGGTCCCTCGCGGGAGGGATGGTGGCGCTGCGCATGAGAGGCGCAGGCGCTAGCCCATCTCCGCTCCGTCGGGGGTGGGTTTTTTCGCTATGCGCCGCTGGACAGTGCGCGCCCACCTCGCGGGACTCCTCGCGCTCGCCGCCGCGGCCTGCGCGCGGGGGGAGCGGGCGCCTTCCGACGGCCGCTTCGCCGTCGGCGACGACGCGGGCCGGCGGGTGTCGCTCGCCGCGCCCCCCCGCCGCATCGTGTCGCTCTTGCCGTCGTTCACCGAGATCCTCTTCGCCGTCGGCGCGGGCGACCGCCTCGTCGGCCGGACCGCGTGGTGCGACTACCCGCCCGCCGCGCTCGCCGTGCCGAGCGTGGGCGACGGCATGCCCCCGAACGTCGAGGCCGTGGCCGCCCGGCGGCCGGACCTCGTCGTGCTGTACCGCTCCGGCCCGAACGTCACGGCCGCCGCACAATTGGAGCGCCTCGGCATCCGGACGGTACTGTTCGATCTGAACCGGCTCGAGGATCTGGGACCCGTGGCCCGGCGGTTGGGCGTGCTCACGGGGCGCAGAGCAGCAGGGGACTCGTTGGCGCGAGCCATGGACAGTCTCGTGTCCCAAAGCCCCGAGTCCCCAACTCCTGGCACCAAGTCCCTCGTCTTCATCGTCTGGGACAACCCCCCGATCGTCATCGGGGCGGGGAGCTACCTCGACCAGCTCGCCTGGCTCGCCGGCGCCCGCAACGTGTTTCACGACATCGGCACGCCCTCCGCCCAGGTGTCGATCGAAACGATCGCGGCGCGGAAGCCGGACTTCATCGCTGTACTGTCGGACACGGCGGCGCGGCCGCGCTACGCCGACCGCCCGGAGTGGCGCGTAGTGGCGGCGGTGCGGAAGGGACGGTTTCTCTTCCTTCCGGGCCGGTTGTTCGGGCGACCCGGCCCCCGCGCCGGGGAGGCGGTCCGCGAGCTGCGGCGTCGGCTCGAGACCGCGCCGTGAAGTACGTCGTGCTGGTCGGTGCGGCACTCGCGACCCTCGCGGCGGCGCTCCTCGTCGGGCCCGCCAACCTGCCGCTCGCGGACCTGTTCGGCTCGCCGATCGTGTGGCAGCTGCGGCTGCCTCGGGCGGTGCTGGCGTTCCTCGTGGGCGGCGCCCTCGGCGTCGCCGGCGCGAGCCTGCAGGCGCTGGTGCGCAACCCGCTGGCGGACCCGTTCCTGCTCGGCCTCTCGGGCGGCGCCGGCCTGGGTGCGGTGGCCGCGATCGCGCTCCACCTCCCGGGACCGTGGGCCCTCCCGCTCGCGGCGTTCATCGGGGCCGTGGGAGCGATGGCGCTGGTCTATCGGCTCGGGCTCATGGGCGGGGCCGAGCTCGATCCGCGCATCCTGCTGCTCGGCGGCGTAGCCGTGGGCGCGTTCGCGGCGGCCGTCACGACGGCGCTGGTCTCGCTCGCCGAGGCGACCGAGCTGCGCAACGCGTTCCTGTGGCTGTGGGGCGGGTTCTCCGGGGCGTCGTGGACCACGGTGCTCGTGATCCTCGCGTACGCGCCGCTGCCGCTCGGCGTGCTCGTCGCGGCCGCGCGGCCGCTCGATCTGCTCGCCCTGGGTGAGGAGCCCGCGCAGTACCTCGGCGCCGACGTGCGGCGGCTCAAGCAAGGCGTCTATCTGGCCGCGTCGCTCCTCACCGCCGCCGCCGTGGCGGTGGCGGGCGTGATCGGCTTCGTCGGGCTGGTCGTGCCGCACGTCTGTCGCCTCGTGTGGGGCCGGCTGCATCGCACCTTGCTGCCGACGGCGTTTCTCACGGGCGGGATCCTGCTCGCGGCGGCGGATACGCTGGCCCGCACCGTGGCGGCCCCGCGTGAGCTGCCGGTGGGGATCGTCACCGCCCTGCTCGGCGTCCCCGTGTTCGCGTTCCTGCTGCGCCGATGGACCGTGAGCTGATCCTCGCCTTGCGCGGCGTCACGTGCCGCTACCCGGACGCCCCGCGCGACAGTCTGGTGGGAGTCTCGCTCGAGGTGCGCGCGGGCGAGTTCCACGCCGTGCTGGGACCGAACGGCAGCGGCAAGACAACGCTGGTGCGTGCGGCCCTCGGCCTGGTAGGGCCCGTCGCCGGTCGCGCCGAGATCCTGGGGCGTCCCGCCGGCGGCTGGTCGCGCCGCGAGCTGGCGCGTGTGGTCGGCGTGCTGCCGCAGCGCGAGGACAACCTGTTCCCGCAGCGCGTGCGGGAAACGGTGTCGCTGGGTCGCTACCCCCACCTCTCGCTGCTGGGCGGAATGGGCGCGGCGGACCGGGCGGCCGTCGAGCGGGCTCTCGTCGCGTGCGACGTGACGGACCTGGCCGATCGCTGGCTCTGGACGCTGTCGGGCGGCGAGTACCAGCGCGTCCGGTTGGCGCGGGCCCTGGCGCAGGAGCCCAAGCTGCTCGTGCTCGACGAGCCGACCGCATCGCTCGACTTGCGCCACGAGATGCAGCTGTTCGAGCTGGTGCGCGCCCTGGTGGATGCGCACGGGCTCGGCGCGCTGATGATCACGCATCACGTCAATCTGGCCACGCGGTTCGCGGACCAGGTCTTGATCCTCGCCGACGGACGAGCCGTGGCGCGCGGCACCCCTGCCGACGTCCTGACCCGGGAGACCGCGGACCGCGTATTCGCGTGGCCCGTGTCGATCGTGCCGTTCGAAGGCCGGCCCCAGATGATTCCCCTACGACAGCGGAAGGAGGCACCATGAGAGTCGCCCTGCGCGGCCTGCTGTTTGTCGTGTTTCCGGCGGCACTCGCCGGCCAAACTCCGATCGATACGGTGGAGCTCAACCCGGTTGTCGTCACGGCGACCCGCGTCCCCCGCTCGCTCGCTGGCGTGCCGGCCGCGGTCTCGGTGCTCCGCGGAGCTGACCTCCGCGCGCAGGGCATCCAGACCGTGTTCGAAGCACTGCGCGATGTTCCGGCGGCGGCCGTCGTACAGACCGGCTCGTTCGGCGGCCAGACGTCGTTGTTCGTGCGGGGCGGGCAGAGCAACTATGTGAAGGTGTTGGTGGACGGTGTGCCGGCGAACCTGCCCGGGGGGTCGTTCGATTTCGCGAACCTGACTACCGCCAATGTGGAGCGAATCGAAGTCGTGCGCGGCCCGGCCAGCGTGCTGTACGGCTCGGACGCGGTAACCGGCGTCGTCCAGATTTTCACACGACGCGGAACGGGAGCGGACCGCACCGATGCGAGTGTGCGTGCCGGCACGTACGGGACTGTGGCGTGGGATGCGGAGGCTTCCGGCGGGCGCCAAGTGGCCAGTTACTCCGTCTCTATCTCGCGCTTCACGAGCGACGGGATGTATGCGTTCAACAACGGGTACCACAATACGGTGTTCTCGGGGCTTGCACGCGTCGTTCCGGATGACCGGACGGACGCGACGCTCACTGTTCGCTACGGCGACGACGTATTTCATTTCCCGACCAACGGTGCAGGGAGACCTGTCGACCACAACCAGTTCAGCTATGGGAGCGGGCCGACCCTCGGGCTCGATCTGGGACACTATTTCAGCAGCCGCTTCGAGGTGCGCCTCCTCTTCGCCGCGAACGAAACCAATGGGGGGTTCGACAACCGGCCCGATAGTGCAGCGGACAGCTCCCGATTTCAGAATCTCGACGAGCTGCGGCGTTCCAGCGCGGACCTGCGGGCCAATCTCTACTTGCGCTCGGGCTCCGTCGTGACTGTGGGGACAGCCGTCGAGCAGGAGCGTGAGCACAGCTTCAACGTCTGTCAGACGTCGTTCGGCGACTGCACGACGCCGCCGATAGACTCGGCGCGTTGGAACGCCGGGTTCTATGCGCAGGGGGTGACGGACGTGGGCGGTCGCGTCGGCCTGACGACGGGAGTCCGCGTGGAGGACAATCAGCGCTTCGGCACCTTCATCACCTACCGACTGGGCGCGGTGTACCGGCTGGCGGCGGGAACGCGTCTCCGCGCGAACGCGGGCACGGGCTTTCGTGAGCCGAGCTTCTTTGAGAACTACTCGACGGGTTTCACGATCGGCAATCCCAACCTGCAACCCGAGCACTCGCGCAGCTGGGAGTTGGGCCTCGAGCAATCGCTGGCTCGCGACCGGGCCAGCATTTCGGCCGCGTTCTTCGACCAGCACTTTGCCGACATGATCGACTATAACCCGAGCGCGACGGCGGGCGCTCCCAATTACTACAACGTGGCCGCTGCCGATGCGAACGGCGTCGAGTTGGGCATGCGGTTCCTGCCGACGGGACCCGCGTCGTTCGCCGCGAGCTATACCTATCTCCGCACTCAGATCACTAATCCGGGATTCGATCCATCTTCCGGGGCTCTACTCGCGGCGGGGCAGCCACTCACGCGGCGTCCCAAGCACTCGGCCCGCCTCGACGCCAGCTATCGCCTGAAGGAACGCGGCAGCATGGCGCTCGCGGTCACTTACGTCGGCGATCGACAGGATCAGGATTTCTCCACATTTCCGTTTCCCCGTGTGACCCTTCCCTCCTATGCGCGCGTCGACGTCGCCGCGCAGCTGGATGTGCTGCGGCCGCGGGACGGCGGACCCGGCGTGGGGGTCTCGGTCCGGGTCGAGAACCTGCTCGACCATCGCTACCAGGAGGTGAAGAACTTCCCCGCCCGCGGTCGCACACTGCTCGTCGGCGGACGCCTGACCTACGGATCGTGATCGAGCGCGCGCGTCGGATCGTCTCCCTGCTGCCGAGCGCGACCGAGATCGTGTGTGCGTTGGGCCTCGAGGATCGCCTGGTCGGCGTCTCGCATTCCTGCGATTACCCGCCGCACGTCCGTACTAACCCGGTCCTCACGCGTCCACGGTTCCCGCTGGACGGGCTTTCGAGCGGCGAGATCGACGCCGCCGTGCGGCAGGCCCTGCGCGAGTTCGGCAGCGTGTACGAAGTCGACGGCGCGGGACTCGCCGCCGCGCGGCCCGACCTGCTGCTGACCCAGGGTGTGTGCGAGGTCTGCGCCGTGCCCACACGGGACGCCCAGGCGGCGGCCGCCGGGATCGCGACCTGCCCCAGCGTGCTCGCGTTGGACGCGCATGACATCGCGGGCGTCCTGCACACCATTCGCGCCGTCGGCCACGTCACGCAGGTGAGCGAGCGGGCCGACGCGTGCGTGCGCGATATCGAGCGGCGCATCGCCTGCGTTCGGGCACGCGTGGAGGGCCGGACGCCCGTGTCGGTGCTGGCGCTTGAGTGGCTCGACCCGCCGTTCGTCCCGGGGCATTGGGTGCCCGAGATGGTGGCGCTGGCCGGGGGACGGCTGTTGCGCGGCACCGCCGGGCGGCGCTCGTTCGCCCTGTCGTGGGAGGAGATCGCCGGCCTCGATCCCGACGTCGTCCTCGTCATGCCGTGCGGATTCGACCTCGCCGCCGCCGGCGCCGACGCGGACCGCCACGCCGCGTCGCTGCGCGCGGCGGCGCCGCGGGCCATCGGCGCCGGACGTGCCTATGCCGTCGACGCCACGGCCCACTTCAGCCGTCCCGGGCCGCGCATCGCGGACGGCGTGGAGCTGCTCGCCGGGTTGCTGCATCCGGAGGCGTTCCCCGGCGTATCGCTCGAGGGCCGGGCCCGCCCGCTGGGAGGCTGACGTGTCCCGCCCCCAGGACGTGCTCGTCGCGTGGAGCGGCGGCAAGGACAGCGCGCTCGCGTTGCGGGAGATTGTGCACGACGGTCGCTACCGGGTCGCGGCGCTCCTCACCACGGTAACGCGAGAATACGACCGGATCAGCATGCACGGCGTGCGCCGCACCCTGCTCGAGCGGCAGGCGGCCTCCCTCGGCCTGCCGCTCGAGCAGGTGGTGATCTCGCCGGGCGCCACGAACGACGAATACGAGGGGAAGATGGCCTCGACCCTCGAGGCGCTCCGCGACCGGATGCCGGGCCTCGACACGGTCGTCTTCGGGGACCTGTTCCTGGCGGACATCCGTGCCTATCGGGAGCGCATGCTGGCGCGGACCGGCATGCGGGCGCTGTTCCCGCTGTGGCTGCGCGATACCCGGGCGCTGGCGCACGAATTCGTGCGCCTGGGATACCGCGCCGTGCTGGTGTGCGTGGATGCGGACCAACTCACGCCCGAGTTCGCGGGCCGGGAGTTCGACGCCGACCTGCTGCGGGACATCCCGTCGACCGTGGACCCATGCGGGGAAAACGGCGAGTTCCACACCTTCGTGTATGCGGGTCCGGGGTTTCGGCACGCCGTGCGGCACGCGCGGGGCCCGGTCGTCGTGCGAGACCGCCGGTTCGTATATTGTGATCTTGTGGAGACCGACGCTCGATGAGACGACTCGCCTTGCTCGCCCTCGTGCTCGCCGCCGCGTGCAGCGACGCGCTCGAGCAGACCAGCTCGGCGGGGCAGGTGATCGGCGTCATCAATGCGTCCGACCTGTCCCTCGTCTCCGCCACGGATTTCAGCGTGACGACGCGGTCCTGGCCGGGCACCACAGCGGGCCCCAGTGCGATCGCCGGGGGAGGCCGGACCTTCGTGGTCACCCTCGAGCAGGCCAACGCCGTAGGCGTGAGTCTGCTGGTTACGTGCCCGCCTGATCCTGTCGCGCTGTGTGCGCGGGCTGATTACGTGCTGCCCCTCCGTGCCGGGTCGGAACCCGACGGTGTCGCCATCCAGGACGACTCGATCGCGTGGATCGCCAATCGCGCCCTCAACTCCGTTACCCGGCTCAACTACTTCACCGGCGAGACGACGAGCGTTGCGGCCGGCGTCTTCCCGCGAGCGGTCGTGTTGGTCGGCAGCCGCGTGTTCGTCGTCAACAGCAATCTCGTGGGTGGCAGCCCGGCCGGGCCGAGCTGGCTGACGTCATTCGAGTGTTGCGGGGTCAGGACGCCGGATTCGATTCCGCTCACCGGCTTGGCCGCCCGCTTCGCCGTTGTGGGGGACGACAGCTTGCTGTACGTGGTCGCGGCCGGCAGGTCTGGAGCGGCGGATGGCAAGCTTTCCATTGTCGATCCCAAGCGCCGCACCGAGGTCGCCGTCCTCAACGGGCTGGGTGAGTCACCGGGGGCGGTGGTGTTTCATCCCACTGGGAGCCGTCTGCTGATCGCGTCGGCCAGGGAGGGCATCCTCGAGGTAAACACGTCCATCCGCGCCGTGACGCGCGCGCCTGGCAACGGCATCAAACCAGGTGGCAGCGGCATCAACGGTGTCGCGATCGACCTCCGCGGCCGCGTGTACGCGGTCGGGCCCGGTGGATGCAACGGGCCTGGCATGGTGCATGTCCTGACAGCGCCGCCCGATTACCGCGAGATCCACACCGTGACGGTCGGGATCTGTCCGACGACCGCCGCGGTGGCGGCGACGCAGTAGCCATGTCCCTCGTCACCACCCCCGCCATCGTGCTCCAGACGTACCGCTACAGCGAGACGTCCAAGGTGGTGCGGCTCGCGACGCGCGACCTGGGCGTGCAGAGCGCGATCGCCAAGGGCGCGCTCCGTCCCAAGAGCCGCTTCGGGGCGGGGCTCGAGCTGTTGAGCGAGGGGGTGGCCCAGCTCTACTTCCGCGAGACGCGCGAGCTTCACACGCTGGGGGCGTTCGATCTGGTCAACCTGCGACGCGACCTGGCCGCGGACGTGGGTCGCTTTGCCGGTGCCACGGCGCTCACGGAGGTCATGCTCAAGATGGCGCCCCCGGCGCCGCTACCCGTCGCCTACGACACGCTCACGAGCGCGCTCGACGCGCTCGAACAGGTGCCCCCGGGGCAGATCGATGCCGCCGCCGTGCGAGCGCTGTGGTCCCTGCTCGCCGTGCTCGGCTTCGAGCCGTCGCTCGCCCGCTGTGCGCGCGACGGATCGGCGATCGAGCCGGCGACGGACGAGCCCGTGCTCTTCAGCGTGGCGGACGGGGGAGCGCTGTGTCCGCGCTGCGGACCGACCTCGGCCCAACCACCCAGCCGGCTCCCGCCCCGTGCGTACGCCGATCTCGTCGCCCTGAACGACCCGCGAGCGGAGCTGCCGCCGCTCGATGCTCCACACGCGGCCGCCCACCGCCGCCTCGTCGCCCGCTTCGTCCGCTACCACCTCGGCGAAGCCGGCCCACTTTCGGCCCTGGACTTCTGGGAGCGTCGCGCGTGGGTACCCCCCACTCCAACTCCGATTCCCTCCGCCGCTTCGTAATCGGCACCGCGGGACACATCGACCACGGGAAGACCGCCCTGGTGAAGGCCCTCACCGGGGTCGACACCGACCGCTGGGAGGAGGAGAAGCGCCGCGGCATCACGATCGACCTCGGCTTCGCTCCGCTCCCGCTCGGAGACGAGGTGCAGGCGAGCGTGGTGGACGTCCCCGGGCACGAAGGGTTCGTCCGCAACATGCTGGCGGGCGCCACCGGCATCGACGTCGCCCTGCTCGTGATCGCGGCCGACGAGGGGATCATGCCCCAGACCGAGGAGCACCTGGCGATCGTCGAGCTGCTCGGCGTGCGCCGGGGCATTCCCGTCATCTCGAAGCTCGACCTGGTGGACCGGGAATGGCTCGAGCTGGTGCAGGGCGAGGTGGCAGCCCGGCTCGCGGCGAGCCGCGTCCGCTGGGAGCGCGCCGTTCCCGTTTCCGCGCTGACCGGCGCAGGACTGGACGAGCTGCGGAGCGCGCTGGGCCGGGTCGCCGCCGACCTGGTCGAGCGGCCCGCGGACGACCTGTTCCGCCTGCCCATCGACCGCGTGTTCGCCGTGGCGGGCGCGGGCACCGTCGTTACAGGCTCGACGTGGAGTGGCAGCGTTGCCGTCGGCGACTCGGTGCGGCTGTTGCCGCTGGAGCGAGAGGTTCGCGTGCGCTCGATCGAGGTCCACGGCGAGTCCGCGGCGCGGGCCGTGCCCGGACGCCGCACGGCGCTGGCCCTCGTGGGCGTGGACAAGAGCGAGTTGGCTCGCGGGGCCGTCGTCGTCACCGGTGCTGGCTGGCGTGCCACGAGCATGCTCGACGCCGCCGTCGAGCTCCTCCCTGGAGCGCACAAGCCGCTCGCCTCGCGCACCCGCGTCCGGGTCCACTTGGGGACCGCGGAGATCCTCGCGCGCGTGGTCCAGACGCGCACCATCGGGCCGGGCGAAGCCGGCCAGGCGCGCCTGGTGCTCGAGACACCTCTGGTGGCGCGCGGCGGGGACCGATTCGTCTTGCGCTCCTTCTCCCCGGTCACGACCATCGGGGGCGGGGTCGTGCTGGACCCATTCCCGCCGCAACGCAGTCGGCTGCGCCGGCGCCGGATCGCCCCGGATCAGACGCCGGCGCAGCGCCTGGACGCGCTCGTGGTGGAAGCAGGCCTCGCGGGCATATCCACCGGGACGCTGGCCGTGCGCCTCGGTCTGCCGCCGCGGCGCGTGACGACGGTCATCGCCGACGTGGGGGACGGGGTCCTACTGTTGGGTGAGACGCTCGTCGCCGGCGCGGCCGTGACGGCCGAGGTGGCAAGACTCGTCGACGTGTTGCGTAAATACCACAGGGAGCATTCGCTCGACCCCGGGATGTCGTTGCAGGCGTTACGGGCGGCTGTCGGCGCGGGCGGCGCTCCACCTGCGGCGGTCGTCGTGGATGCGGTACTGGCGCACGGCGCGCGCACGCGCAAACTGGAGATCGTCGAGAGCGTGGCGCGCCTTCCCGGCTGGCGTCCGGCGTTCGACGCCCGCGCGAGCGGGGCTCGCGACCAGGTCGCACGGCGCGTCGCCGAGGCGAAATGGCAGGTGCCGACGGTCGCCGAGCTCGAGCGCGAGCTGCCCGACGCGCCGGTGCGCGCGGTGCTCGCGCACCTGGCGCGCGAAGGCCTGGTCGAGCAGATGGATCAGGAGCGCTACGCCGCGGCGGCGGCGCTCGCCGAGTTTCGCGCGGTGCTGGAAGCAACGCTGACGGAGCTTGGGTCGGCGACGCCCGCGGAGTTGCGCGACCGGCTGGGGCTCACGCGCAAGTACTTGATCCCATTGCTCGAGTGGGCGGATCGCCGCGGGGTCACGCGCCGCACGGGCGACGCCCGCGTCCTCGGCCGGTTGACAGCAGGGAAAGGCGGCCCCTAGTTTCACGGTGCGCCCTGCCAGTACCAGCATCACTTGTGACACAAGGAGAGCGTTCAAGCGTCCCAATCTCGTGTGCTAGAGGAGCGGTGGATGAGGCGGTTCGCCTGGGCGATGCTGGGGCTCGGGCTGTGCGTGGTGGAGGGGGGAGTCGAGCCGGCGCTGGGACAAGACCCCCAACCCACGATCGAGCTTCAGCACAATCGTTCGAGTCCGTTCAACCCGGTGACCACGATCCCGTTCAAACTGAGCGGGCAGTTGTTCCTCAAGGGTCACCGGCCTGTCGTGTCCCTGCGGATCTACAACGTCCTGGCGCAGCTGGTCGCGATTCCCGTGCTGCGCGGCTCGGGCAAGGCGCTGGACAGCCTCGCCCTCACCTGTCCCACGCAGCTGGGGTGCGCGTACAGCGCGTACTGGGACGGCTTCGCCGCCAACACCGGCAAGCCGGCGGCGTCCGGCGTGTACATCTATCAGCTGGTCGTCGACGGTCAGCGGTTCACCAAGAAGCTCGTCGTAAAGCAACCGCCGCAATGATATAGACGGCGCCCCCTCAGCGAGGCAGCCGCGCCGCTCGATCGGCCCCTCATTTTGACCTTGTTTCTGCCGATTAGGCATCTTACAGTCGGCACAGAGGTTGCCCCGGGGAGCGGCTGCCATGATTAAACCCGATCGTTTGACCGTGAAGGCCGCAGAGGCCCTTCAACAGGCGGGCGCGCAGGCGCGCTCGCGGGGCAACCCCGTTCTCAACGATGCCCACCTCTTCCACGCGCTACTCTCGCAGGACGACGGCATCGTCGTCCCCCTGCTGCAGAAGTCCGGGCTCAACGTCACCCAGCTCAAGGCCGAGACCGAGCGGGAGATCGCACGCTTCCCGCACCAGTCGGGCTCCGCGGCCGAGCCGACGCTGTCGCGCGAGGTATCGCGCGTGCTCGATCGAGCGGACGACGAAGCGAAGGCGCTGGGCGACGCCTACGTTTCGACCGAGCACATGCTGCTGGGCCTGGTCGAGGAGAAGGGCACGACGGCCAAGCAGCTGCTCGCCGCGGCGGGCGTCGACCGGGCCGCGCTGTTGGCGGCGCTCGAGGGCGTGCGCGGGTCGCAGCGTGTGACCGACCAGGAGCCCGAACAGAAATACCAGGCGCTGGAGCGGTATACGCGCGATCTCACCGAGCAGGCCCGCAAAGGCAAGCTCGACCCCGTGATCGGACGTGATGAGGAGATCCGCCGCGTGATGCAGGTGCTCTCGCGGCGCACCAAGAACAATCCCGTGCTGATCGGCGAGCCCGGCGTCGGCAAGACGGCGATCGTGGAGGGGCTGGCCCAGCGCATCGTGAACGGGGACGTGCCCGACTCGCTGCGCAACAAGCATCTCGTCGCGCTCGATCTCGGCTCCCTGATCGCGGGCACCAAGTATCGCGGCGAGTTCGAGGATCGGCTCAAGGCCGTGCTCAAAGAGATCACGAGCGCCGAGGGCAAGTACATCGTCTTCATCGACGAGCTGCACACGCTGGTGGGCGCGGGCGCCGCCGAAGGCGCGATGGACGCGTCAAACATGCTCAAACCGGCGCTGGCGCGGGGCGAGCTGCACGTGGTGGGCGCCACGACGCTGGACGAGTACCGCAAGCACATCGAAAAGGACGCGGCCCTGGAGCGGCGCTTCCAGCCGGTGTTCGTGGGTGAGCCGTCGGTCGAAGACACGGTCGCGATTCTCCGCGGGTTGAAGGAGCGCTATGAAGTACACCACGGCGTACGGATAACGGATAACGCTCTCGTGGCGGCGGCGACTCTCTCGCACCGCTACATCGGCGACCGTTTCCTCCCCGACAAGGCGATCGACCTGGTGGACGAGGCGGCGAGCCGGCTGCGGATCGAGATCGACTCTCTGCCGCAGGAGATCGACGAGGTGGAGCGTCAGATCCTGCAGCGCGACATCGAGCTCGCCGCGCTCGCCAAGGAGAAGGACAAGGCGTCCAAGGAGCGGCGCGCCAAAGTCGAGGAGGAGCTGGTCCAGCTGCGGGAGCGCTCCAAGGTGATGAAAGCGCAGTGGCAGGCGGAAAAGGAGACCATCGGCGGACTGCAGGGAAAGAAGGCCCAGCTCGAGCAGCTCCGCACCGAGGCCGAGCAGGCCACCCGGCGGGGTGATCTCCAGAAAGCGGCCGAGATCACCTATGGTCGCATCCCGGCGCTCGAGCGCGAGATCACCGAGATCGAAAAGCGACTCGCCGAGGTCCAGAAGAAGGCCAAATACCTGAAGCAGGAAGTCGATGCCGACGACATCGCCGAGATCGTCTCCAAGTGGACGGGGATTCCGGTGTCGAAGATGCTCGAGTCCGAGCGCGAGCGTCTCACCCATCTCGAGGGCGAGCTCGCCCGGCGGGTGATCGGGCAGCCGGAGGCGCTCGCCGCCGTGGCCAACGCGGTGCGGCGGGCCCGGGCCGGCCTCCAGGACCCCCACCGTCCCACCGGCTCCTTCATCTTCCTCGGCCCCACCGGCGTCGGGAAGACGGAGACCGCGCGGGCCCTGGCCGAGTTCCTGTTCGACGACGAGAAGGCGCTGGTGCGGCTCGACATGTCCGAGTACATGGAGAAGCACGCCGTGGCGCGCATGATCGGTGCGCCCCCGGGTTACGTCGGCTATGAGGAGGGGGGCCAGCTGACGGAGGCGATCCGCCGCCGGCCCTATGCGGTGGTGCTGTTCGACGAGATCGAGAAAGCGCACCCCGACGTCTTCAACCTGCTGCTCCAGATCCTGGACGACGGCCGACTCACCGACTCGCAGGGGCGCACGGTCGACTTCCGGAACGCGGTGCTGATCATGACGTCGAACATCGGGTCCCAGTACATCCTCGAGATGGGGACGCAGAACTGGGAGCAGGTCGAGACCAAGGTGATGGAGCTGTTGCGCCAGACGTTCCGGCCGGAGTTCCTGAACCGGGTGGACGACACGATCATCTTCCGGCCGCTCTCGAGCGAGGACATCGCGAAGATCGTGGACATCCAGATCAAGCGGGTGGAGCGGCAGGTAGCGGAGCGCAAGCTGCAGCTCGAGGTGACGTCTGCGGCCAAGCAGCTGCTCGTCGCCGAAGGGTACGATCCGGTGTACGGCGCGCGGCCGCTCAAGCGGGCGATTCAGCGGCTGCTGCAGAACCCGCTGGCGCTGGCGGTGCTCGAGGGGAAGTACGCAGAGGGCGACCGCATTCGGGTCAACCGATCGAAGGACGGCAGTCACCTCACCTTCGAGCGCGTTGCCGGGGGAGTACCCGAGCCCGCGCGTGCATAAGAAGACCGGGAAGGGGGACGAGGGACGGGGGACGCGGCCGCGCCCCGCCTCCCCCGACCACCAAGTCGGCATGGCGGCGGCGCTCGAGGAGGCCCGGAAGGCGGCGTCCAGCGGAGAAGTTCCGGTGGGCGCCGCCGTGTTTCGGGACGGCGCGGTCGTCGCCCGGGCGCACAACGAGACCGTGACTCGGCGCGATCCCACCGCTCACGCCGAGCTGCTCGCCGTGCAGCAAGCCCTCCGCGCTCTCCAGACCGATCGCCTCGGCGACTGCACCCTGTACGTGACGCTCGAGCCGTGCGCCCAATGCGCGGGGGCGATCGTGCTGGCCAAAGTGGGGCGGCTCGTCTTCGGCGCCTACGACGACAAGGCGGGGATGGCCGGGAGCATGGGCGACGTGCCGCGGCACCGCGGCGTGAATCATCAGGTGGAGGTGATCGGAGGGGTGAAGGAGGACGAGTGCGGCGCGCTGCTGCGGGCGTTCTTCGCAGACAAGCGGTAACATTACCGCCATGCCCTTCCGCACGATCATCGAGCCGTTCCGCATCCACTCCACGCAGGCAATCCAGCACACCACTCCCGAACAACGCGAAGCGGCCCTCGTACGCGCGGGCTACAACCTGTTCGGCCTGCACGCGGACGAAGTCCTGATCGACCTGCTCACCGACTCGGGCACCGGCGCGATGTCGTCACGCCAGTGGGCCGCCATGATGGACGCCGACGAGTCCTATGCCGGCAGCCGATCGTTCTACCGCTTCCAGGACGTCATTGGGGGCATCACGGGACTGAAGGAGGTCATCCCCACGCATCAGGGCAGGGCGGCGGAGCGGATTCTGTTTTCGGTGCTGGTCAAGCCTGGTCACGTCGTTCCCAACAACACCCACTTCGACACCACGCGCGCCAACATCGAGTACTGCGGCGCGGAGGCACGCGACCTGGTGATTCCGGAAGGGCGGGTACCCGCCGCGAAGCATCCGTTCAAGGGCAACATGGATGTGGCGGCGCTCGAGGCCACCATCAAGGAGGTCGGCCGGGAGCGCATCCCGCTCGTCATGGTCACGGTGACCAACAACTCGGGCGGCGGCCAGCCGGTGAGCATCGCGAACCTGAAGGCGGTGCGCGCGGTGTGCGACCGGTACGAGATCCCGCTCTACCTGGACGCCTGCCGCTTCGCGGAGAACGCGTACTTCATCAAGCTGCGTGAGCCGGTCTACGCGGACAAAACGCCGCGGGAGATCGCGCGCGAGCTGTTCGCGCTCGCCGACGGTTGTACCATGTCCGCCAAGAAAGATGGGCTCGCCAACATCGGCGGATTTCTGGCGATGAACGATCCCGACGTGGCGCGCCAGTGCCGCAACCTGCTGATTCTCACCGAGGGTTTCCCCACCTACGGCGGGCTGGCGGGCTACGATCTGGAGGCGGTCGCCACGGGACTCGAGGAGGCGTTGGACGAGGACTACTTGAAGTACCGGCTGCGCTCGACGGCCTATCTCGCGGAGAAGGCCGAGCAGGCGGGTGTGCCGGTGGTGCAGCCGCCGGGCGGGCATGCCGTGTACCTGGATGCCAGCGCTCTGCTGCCGCGGGTGTCGCCGGCGCAGTATCCGGCGCAGGCGCTCGCTGTGGAGCTGTACCGCGTGGGGGGCGTGCGCGGGGTGGAGATCGGCTCGGTGATGTTCGGCAAGCCGCGCCCCGACGGCGGCGAGACGCCGGCGGCGCTGGAGCTGGTGCGGCTCGCCGTGCCGCGACGCACCTACACGCAGAGTCACATCGACTACGTCGCCGAGGTGATCGCCGAGGTCGCCCGGCGCAAGGACAGCGTGCAGGGCTATCGCATCGTGGAGCAGGCGCCGTGGCTGCGCCACTTCACGGCGCGGTTCGAGCCTATTTAGCGCGCTGCTCCAGCTTCGCGATCAGTTTCTCGATCTCCAGCTTGAAGCGCTTCAGCGCCGGCAGCAGCTTCGGCTCGAGCTCGCGCTCCAGCTCTTTTCCTTCCTTCAGGAAGTCTTTCACCAGGTTGCGGAACCGCTCGGCCAGCTCACGCCATGTGGGGATGGTGTTCACGTCGGGGTCACCGGGTTTTTTGGTGGGCAGGGTGTTCATGGGTCGCTCCTCGCCTTCGTGGGTGGCGTTGGCCGACTCGAAGTATACGCTGCGCGGGACCTGGGGTTTCGCGGCAGGGCCGCCCATGGCGAAACCGGCATGGTCTTGGTATTTACTACGCGTCTGTGCGTCTGTGCGTCTGTGCGTCTAGTCGTTCGCGTCTGTGCGTCTGGTAGTTCGGATAGGTGGCCGAGCGGCTGAAGGCACGCGCCTGGAGAGCGCGTAAACGGGTAACCGTTTCGTGGGTTCGAATCCCACCCTATCCGCTGAATCACAAAGACGCCGAGACCCCTGGACGCCGAGCGGTGCACAGGGTCGAGGCGGTAGGAGTGCCATGCAAAGCGGACGTTCGGCCAGCGACCTAGGCGTCTGGGCGTCTGGGCGTCTAGCCGTCTAGTAGTTCGGACAGGTGCGTGAGTGGTTGAAACGGCCGGTCTCGAAAACCGGTGTGCCCGCAAGGGTACCGTGGGTTCGAATCCCACCCTGTCCGTGGCACCTTGCCCGTGATGATGTCCCGGACCGGTTGTTAGACCGTCCCTCCTTACTCGGGAACCCAGTAGCGATAGGCTCGAGTGACCGTGCGGAACACGTCAGTCGAGTCGGCAAGGAGGAGCTCGTCGGACTCGCCCTCCACACCTGCCCACGTAATAGCCATGACACAAGCGTGGGAGAGTTGCGCGACGAAAAGAATCGCGAAATCCCCCGGCGAGAATACACCCTGGTCATCGACGCGCCAGACGCTTTCGTCGGGGCCGCGATAGACGGCGGGAAAGTCCTGGAACAGGAGTGAGCTGTCCCGAACTACAACGAGACTGGCAAGTGCGCTCGAGTCGATTGTGGCGAATTGAACGGCGAGCACTTCGGCATCGCGCGGCGTCCTCGCAAAGCGCCAGCAGTGGACGACCTGCCGTTGCTTGGCGGCGGCGAGACGGGAGGCCTGGGGAGGCGAGCACGCCGACAGTCCGAGGGGCGTGACACCGACGGCCTTGCCAAGCAGAGCGGAGTCCGCAGACAGGTAGCAGGTCTCATCGGGCCGGGCCTTTCCCTCGGTCAGACGGAACACATTCCCTTCCTCACGACTGAAGTTGGAGGCGATCTGCCTGTGGGTATCATCCTTCTGGCCGGGTTGCCTTCGGTCGTACCGCGCCGGCAGAACCGGGCCTCCCGCGCACACCGCACCGACAATCTTCGACGGATGCGCCACCGAGCTGCGTGCGAGCAATTGTGTCCCGCTGGAGTCGACGTAGGCGAAGGTTCCCTCGAGGGTGACAGCACGTTGTGGGGCTTGTGAGTCTTGCGTGGTAGCAGGATCAGGTGCTGAAGCACGCTCGCGCGACACTCCGCCGGATGGCTTGCACCCGGCGGCAAGCGCCGAGACTGCGCAGAGTAGCTGGATTTGCCACTGAGTTGCCATTGGATCCGCCTCCTCGACACACCGTCAAAATGCAGCCGGCGGGGAAGAGGTGACAGGGTAACCCGTCCCCGCTCTTGCACAGGAGGGACTCGCTTCACTAGAGTGTGGGGCATTTTGTCGCCCAGCCCGCACCCGGAGGCCCTCCATGCGATGGACGCGATGGACGCGCTGGACCAGGAGCCGGTTCGCCGCCGCTCTCACGCTTGCCATACTCGCCTGCGGCAAATCGGCGGCGCGGAAGGCCGCCGAAGTGCGGGAGTGCAGTGCGATCACGATGGATGCGAAGGGGGCGGCACAGTGCCTCGTGCTGCAACACAAATGGAAGCAGCCCGCGGCACTGGCGGCCGCCACGCGGTACCAGCAGGAGCAGGACTCCACCGCGCAGTTGCACGCCGACTCCGCATGGCGCGCCGACGCGGCGCGGCACACAAGGGAGATCGGGGACTGCGCCAAGGATCCCTCGAGTGACATGGCGCGCTGCCTCGTCGGATACGGGTGGGCCGAAGCGCGCGCCGCCGCGACCGCCGACTCGCTGTGGCACCACGAAGCGCCCGCCCACCGCCAGCAGGTCGCCACCTGTAAGCGCCAACGCCAGATGCAAGCCGGTGTGTGCTTGCAGCTCAAGTACAAGTGGAGCCCCGAGCGAGCGCTCGTGGTGGACGACTCGATTCGTCGGGCCCAGATGAGGAGGTAGTGGGACACCCCGTCCTCATCGCCGCCGAGCTGCAACCGCTCATCGAGCCCGGTCAATTGGCCGGGCTCGACGTCACCTGGCTCCCGGCCGGCGAGCCGATCCCGAAAGGCGACTACGTGGCGATCGTGCCGCTCCTCTCCCGCTGGGTGGGTGGGACGGAGCTCAAGCACCTTCCCAAGCTCAAGATCATCGCGAACTGCGCAGTGGGACACGACAACGTGGACGTCGTCGCCGCCGAGATGCGACGCGTCGCCGTCACCAACACCCCCGACGTGCTCACCGACGCCACCGCCGATCTCGCCTGGGCGCTGATTCTCGCCTGCGCGCGCCGCGTGGTGGAGGGCACGGAGCTCGTGAAGAGCGGCGCCTGGGCCGGGTGGCACCCCGAGCTGCTGCTCGGCATCGAGCTGCGCGGGCGCACGCTGGGGCTGTTGGGCGCGGGGCGGATCGGCCAGGCCGTCGGCCGCCGGGCGGTCCCGTTCGGCATGCGGATTCTCTACGCCGCCCGCAATCCGCGATCCGAATTCGAGCATGCCACCGGCGCGGTCAGGGTGGAACAATCGCGCCTCTTCAGGGAGAGCGATGTGCTGTCGCTGCACGTGCCCTCGGTGCCGGCGACGCACGGGCTGATCAGCGCCGAGACGCTACGCCTGATGAAGCCGGACGCGATCCTCATCAACACGGCGCGTGGCGACCTGGTGCGGGAAGAGGCGCTGGCTGCGGCCCTGGAGGAGGGCCGGCTCGGTGCGGCCGGGCTCGACGTCTACCTGGACGAGCCTGCTGTCCATCCCCGCTTGCGGGCCGCGCCGCGCACCGTGCTGTTGCCCCATATCGGGAGCGCGACGCGCGAGACCCGCCGCCAGATGGCCGCGATCGCGGTCGCGAACGTGCGGGCGGTGCTCAAAGGCGACCCGCCGTTGACCCCGGTCGTCGCGTAACAGTTGCCTGCCGGGATCGGGAGTGTTATTGAAGGGCGTCAAGTACATGATCTCGAAAGACTAGCGAGGCTGGCCGATGACGGTCCCGAGCGGGTCGCTGTGTTCGCAGTGCGGTGCCACGATCGGGCCGGGGGCGTACTTCTGCCCCCGGTGCGGCACGGGCGTACCGGCCTCGGAAGGCGCGCGCCCGACGGTGGCCACACCGTCCGGCCGACCGCACGAGGCGGGGTACAATGCCCAACTCGACGCGCTGCGCCAGGCCGCACTCGGCGAGTACGAGGTCCTCGCCGAGCTGGGGCACGGCGGGATGGCGACCGTCTACCTGGGCCACGACCTCGCCCTCGACCGCAAGGTGGCGATCAAAGTGCTGGCGCCCGCCCTGCTGCTCATGGGGGAGGGGATGGTGGAGCGGTTCAAGCGCGAGGCGCGCACCGCCGCCGCGTTGAGCCACCCGCACATCATCCCCATCTATGCGGTCAAGGAAAGCCAGGATGTGCTGTACTTCGTGATGAAGTACGTGCACGGGCGAGCGCTCGACGCGGTCATCCGCGACGTCGGCCCGCTGCCGATCGCGATGGTGCAGGCGATCCTCGCCCAGGTGAGCGATGCGCTCGGCTACGCCCACCGCCACGGCGTGATTCACCGCGACGTCAAGTCGGCCAACATCATGCTGGACGAAGACGGCTGGGCGGTGGTCACCGACTTCGGGATCGCCAAGGTGGTGCAGGCCGAAGGACTGACGCTGACCGGTGTGACGGTCGGCACGCCCACGTACATGAGTCCCGAGCAGTGCGACATGCGCGACGTCACCGGCGCGTCGGACCAGTACTCGCTCGGCGTGGTCGCGTACGAGATGCTCACGGGCCACCTGCCGTTCAAGGGCGACTCGACCATGTCCGTCATGTACGCGCACTTCAACGAGCCCCCGCGGCCCGTGACCGAGCTGCGCGCCGACTGTCCGCCCAACCTGGGCGCGGGCGTCATGCGGATGCTGGAAAAGGAGCCGTCCCGGCGCTGGCCCAGCATGGACGACGTCGTCGCCGTGTGCGGCCGGCCGTCGCTCCGCCACGACGATCCCGTCCGCCGGGAGATGATCACGCTCGCCAAGGCAGGCGGCAGTGCGCACCTGCTGGCCCAGCTCAACACGCCGACCAGCCCGATCGTCCTGTCGCGACCGCAGACGCGCCGCGTCGCCGCGCCGTCGCGCGCTCCACGCGCCTTTGGGCTGTGGTGGGGCCTGCTTGGGGCCGCGGCGCTGGCCGGGGGCGTGTGGTGGCTCGCGCCCTGGCGGGCGTGGCAACGGAGCACGGCTCCGCACGACACGATTCCCCCGGTCGCCGCTATCCAGCCTCGGCCGGACACGGCGGCTCGCGCGCCGCTGCCCGTCCCGACGCCGCGGCGTCGGGAACCGCCGGCCGTGCGAGCGCCGGCCCAGCCGCCCGCCCCCGAGCGCCAGGACACTTTGGTGCGCTCGCTGCGGGCGCGGGCGCTCGCGGCAATGAATCGCGCGCTCGAGGCGGGAGCGACGCCCGCCGACCTGGCGCGGGGGGACAGCGTGCGAAACGGGGCGGAATCGCTCGCCGCCCGCGGCCAACCGACCGATGCCATGGTGCAATTCGCCACCGCCGCGTCGCTCTGGGCGGAGGCGGAGCGCTTGGCACGGTCCCGTCGGGTGGAGCCGCCGGCGGCACCACCGGCGGCGCCGCCCGTGACGAAACCCGCGGCCGACCCGCGGGTCGAGATCAAGGCGTTGATCGCGGACTACGCGCGGGCGCTCGAGTCGCGTGACCTGGGCGAGATTCGCCGTGTATATCCGGGCCTGACGACCACGGAGCAGGCGACGTTCAGCCAGTTTTTCGCGTCGGTCAGCGAGCTCAAGGCCGACCTGAGCATCAACCGGCTGATCCTCGCAGGCGGGTCTGCCGACGTCTTCGTGAGCGGCGTGTACGAGTACCGCGACACCAAGACGGGCCGCAGTCGGCGGGACACGACCACGTTCCGGGCGACCCTCGTGCAGGACTCGACCGGCTGGCACCTCACCGCGATCCGGTCCGTGCGCTAGGGGCAGCCGGGGCTCAGAAGTTGTACTCGAGCCCGGCGGTCCAGAGCACGTTGGGCCGGAGGCCGCCGCGGTCGAGCGGCCACAGCGTGTTGCCCACCAGCGTGACACCTGAGCCCGTGATGAACTTGAAGCCGAGCGAGCCGTTGATCTGATCGTCGCGCTGGTTGGGGATGTTGGTCACGTCGATCGTGCGAACGAACGGCGCTCCGTACGTCACGGCTCCCGGCAGCCGCAGCTTGCTCTCGCCCACCTGCAACTGCGAGACCACGTCCACGGCCAGGGTGGCCCAGGGCGCCATCAGATGATCGAAGCCCACCGTGGCGAGCACGGCATTGTTCTGGAGCGGGCCGCTTTCGAAGAGATATCCGATGTTGGTGTGCGGCGAGAAGGCGCCGAACCGCGCCGACAGGATACCGAGGCCGCGGGCGGCCACGTGGCCCGACCCGAGCAGGTCGGCTTCGCTTCCGGTCGGAAAGCGCACGTCGCCCAGCAGCGCGAACGTGCTGCGGTCCGACTGCGTCACCGTGACCTTCGCCCGCACGGCGATGTCGCCGACGCCGGTGGCGGACCCGTCCACGAAGCGGGACGTGGAGAGCACTGGATTGATTGACGTGCCGCCGAAGAAGTGTTGGGCCGTGGTGCCGCCGAACGGAATGATCTGGGCGTTGCTGGTGCCGCGCAGCGAGGCGGACACGATCGGCAGCACCACCCCGATGTCCACCTTGTCGAGCAGCCCGAAGCTCACGAAGAACGACGTCACGGTCATGTCGAGATCGAGCGCCAGGCGCAGCGCGATCACGTCGTTTTCGTGGGTCGGCACACCGTACGGCGTGCAGCTCGAGCCCACGATGCTGTCGCAGGCGGGGCCGGTCACGTTCTGGTGCGTGAAGGTCATCTCGATCCCGTTCAGGCTCACGCCCCGCAGGGCCTCGAAGTGCATGCGGTTCACGTTCGCACCCACGAACACGCGTCCGCGGCCCAGTGTCTGGGCCCGCTCGGCGAAGACGGGCCCGGCTGAGACGGAGGTGCGGACGGGCACGCCGCCTTCGAACCGGAAGGTGGAGCCGCCGCTGGTGGCGCTCACCGGCAGGTTGGCGACGTTGCCGCTGATGGCGTTGCTGATGAACGAGATGAGCGTGCCGTTCTCGGAGCGCGCGGCGGGGATGAAATGGTCGGCGTGCAACGCGGTGGCCGAGTCCGAGCCCGCGGTGCCGCCGAGAAACAGCGGGTCCTTGCCGGCCGAGAAGATGAACAGCTCGGAAATCTTGTCGCGCAGCCCCTGCGCCTGGACCGAAGCGGCCGCGAGTGTGAGTCCCACCAGGCACGACCAGCAGCGCCGCATACACCCTCCGAGATCGGGAAGACCGACCAGCCGGAGTCGAAGAGACGCTGCGAACGGGTACGCGTCAAGCGATCCGCCGTTGACCCCGGGGTCCCCCAGGTTAACTTCCAGCCTCGAGATGAGCCGGCCCGACCGCACGATCATCCTGGACGCCCGCGCTTTGTCGCGGGCGCTTCAGCGTATGGCGGTCGAGGTGCTCGAGCTGGCCCACGGGACCGACCGTCTCGTGCTCATCGGCATCCAGCGGCGCGGCGTCGAGCTCGCCGAGCGGATCGCCAGGCTCATCGAGCAGGACGAGGGCGTGGTGGTGCCCCGCGGCGCCCTCGACATCACCTTGTACCGCGACGATCTGGAAACCGTCGGCCCCAAGCCGGTCATCGGCGAGACCCGAATCCCCGGCGATCTCGGCGGGAAGCACGTGGTCATCGTGGACGACGTGCTCTACACCGGTCGCACGGTGCGTGCCGCGCTCGACGAGCTCGCAGACTTCGGCCGCCCCGAGCGGATCTCCCTGTGCGTGCTGGTGGACCGCGGCGGCCGCGAGCTGCCGATCCAGCCCGACGTGGTCGGAACCAAGGTGAAGGTGGGCGACGGCGAGCGCGTGGACGTGCTGGTCGAGGAGCTGGACGGGAGGGACGAGGTGGATCTGGTGAGCGGGAAATGACCGCCGCCCTGGGAAAGGACCTGGTGGGGCTCGAGCGGCTCTCGCCCGATCAGATCCGCCTCATCCTCGACACCGCCGAGCCGTTCAAGGAAGTCTCCGAGCGGCCCATCAAGAAAGTGCCGGCGCTGCGCGGCAAGACGATCGTCAACCTGTTCTTCGAAGCCTCGACCCGTACCCGCATCTCGTTCGAATTCGCGGAAAAGCGCCTCTCCGCCGACACGGTCAACGTGGCGGCGAGCGGCAGTGCGGTCCAAAAAGGCGAGACGCTCGTCGATACGGCCCGCAACCTGGAGGCGATGCGGATCGACATGGTGGTCATCCGTCATCCGTCGTCCGGCGCCGCCGCGTTCCTGGGCGACCGCATCCGCTCCAACGTGGTCAACGCGGGCGACGGCAAGCACGAGCACCCCACGCAGGCGCTGCTCGACCTGCTCACGATTCGCGACAAGCACGGCAAGATCGCCGGTCTCAAGGTGTGTCTCGTGGGCGACGTGCTGCATTCCCGCGTCGCGCGCTCGAACATCTGGGGCCTCTCGAAGCTCGGCGCCGAGGTGGGCGTGTGCGGTCCCGATACGCTCATGCCCCGGGGCATCGAAGAGCTGGGCGTCTGTCGCTTCCGCCGGATCGAGGAGGCGATCGAGTGGGCCGACGTGCTGAACGTGCTCCGGCTGCAGCTCGAGCGTATGGAGATGGGCTTCATCCCGAGCGTGCGGGAGTATTACCGGGTGTTCGGCGTCACGCTCGAGCGGCTGGAGAAGGCGCCGCGCCCGCTGACCATCATGCACCCGGGGCCCATGAACCGCGGCGTCGAGATCGACTCCCGCGTCGCCGACGGGCCCCACAGCGTGATCCTCGACCAGGTGACGAACGGGGTCGCGGTCCGGATGGCGGTGCTCTACCTCCTCGCCGGCGGGCGCCCCGAGCTCGCCGACGCGGCCAAGCGCGGGGCGGAGTGACGCGACCGCTGCTGCTCTCGGGTGGGCGGGTGATCGACCCGCGGCGCGGCTTCGACCAGCCGGCGGACGTCCTCATCCAGGACGGCAAGATCGCCGCGGTGAAGGCCGGCCTCGGCGCTCCGGACGGCGCCGACGTGCGTGACGTGCGGGGGCACGTGGTCGCCCCCGGGCTGGTGGACGTGCACGTCCATCTCCGAGAGCCCGGCAACGAGGACGTGGAAACGATCGCCACAGGCGCCCGCGCCGCCGCCGCGGGAGGGTTCAGCGCCGTGTGCGCCATGCCCAACACCGACCCGGTCACCGACAACCAGGCGGCCGTCGGATTCATCGTGCGCCAGTCGGCGCGCGCCGGCCTCACCCGCGTCTACCCCATCGGCGCCATTTCCGTGGGGCAGCGGGGCGAGCGCCTCTCCGAATTCGGCGAGATGGTCGGCGCCGGCGCCGTCGCCGTGTCGGACGACGGCCGGCCGGTGGTGTCGAGCCACCTCATGCGCACCGCGCTCGAGTACGCGCGTACCTTCGAGATCCCGGTCGCCGACCACTGCGAGGAGCCCACCCTCGCATCGGGCGGCGTCATGCACGAGGGACTCGTCTCCACGCGCCTGGGCCTGAAGGGGATTCCCGCGGCCGCCGAGGAAATCATGGTGCAGCGCGATATCCTGCTGGCCGAGCTCACTGGCGGGCACGTCCATCTGTGCCACGTGTCGACTAGGGGGTCGGTCGAGCTGATCCGTCGGGCGAAACAGCAGGGGATCCGCGTCACCGCCGAGGTGACGCCGCACCACCTCACCCTCACCGACCAGGCCTGTGAAACGTACGATACGCACGCCAAGATGAGCCCGCCGCTGCGCGAGGCGGCGGACATCGCCGCCCTGCGGCAGGGGCTCAAAGAAGGCGTGATCGACTGCGTCGCCTCCGATCACGCGCCCCACGCGTACGACGCCAAGGAGGCCGCGTTCGACGACGCCCCATTCGGGATCATCGGGCTCGAGACGGCGTTCGGCGTGGTCCATACAGAGCTGGTCCTCAACGGAGGGTTGACCCTCCCCGAGCTGATCGCGCGCATGAGCAGCGCACCTGCCGCCGCATTCCGCCTCCCCGGCGGCACGTTGCAGCCCGGCGCGGTCGCCGATGTCGTGGTGCTCGACACCACCACCCGCTGGTCCGTGGACCCGGCGACGCTGCGGTCGAAGAGCCGCAATACGCCGTTCGCCGGCCGCACGCTCACTGGGCGCGCCGCGCTCACGCTCGTGGGCGGCACGATCGTGCACGAGCTGGAGGCGGCGCCGGGGCGGTGACGCCGCGCGCGGTCGCCCGGCGCATGGCCCAGTGCTGCCACCAGCTGGCCGAGCGCGGTCTCATCGCGGGGCAGGACGGGAACCTGGCTGTCCGACTCGGGCCCAATCGCGTGCTGGTCACGCCGGCAGGGCTCATCAAGGCCCTGCTTCGACCAGGGGACATGGTCGAGGTGGACCTGCAGGGCCGCAAGCGGCGCGGACGTCATAACCCTACTAGCGAATTAGACTTACACCTGCGAATCCTGGCGCACCGCCCGGATGTCGGGGCGGTCGTGCACGCGCATCCCCCTGTGGCTACAGGGTTTGCGGTGGCAGGGCAGGATTTGGGGGCTTTTGTGCTGCCGGAGCTTATCTTGCAGTGCGGGCGCGTGCCGTTGGTGCCCTACGGCACACCCGGCACGCCGGAGCTCGGGGACCGGCTCGAGCCGCACCTCGAGGGTCACGACGCATGGCTGCTCGCGAATCATGGAGCCGTCACTGTCGGGGCGACGCTGGACGTCGCGTGGATCAGAATGGAGAGCCTGGAGCACGCCGCGCGCATCATCGCGGCGGCGCGGGCGTTAGGTCGCGTGAACGAGCTGAGTAGTGACGCGGGGCTGCGGCTCGAAGCCCGGCGCGATCCCGCGCGAAAGGAGCGCAAGCAGGGTGGCTAGAGCGCCTTCCAAGAGCACCGTGATCATCCAGCAGCTGCTGGAGGAGCGGCGGCAATACGAAGCCTGGATCGCGCGCCTGAACGACTCGGCGGACGCGACGCCCGGGCACGTGCGCGCGCGCGTGCGGTCGGATTACGAGGCGCGACTCTCCGCGGTCACGGAAGAGCTCAAGGCCCACGCCGAAAGCGCCCGCCAGGCGATCGAGGAGAAGCGGCACCTGCGCGGCGAGCTGCAGAAGAAGGAGGCGCTCGCCCAGGAGAAACTCACCGAGACCGAGTTGCGCCACGCCGTCGGGGAGTACGACGAATCGCAGTGGGGCCAGGTGCACCAGGACGTGCTCGCGGAGCTCGTATCGGTGCGCGAGGATCTGCAATCGGTCGAGGCCGACATCCACAAGCTCGAGGAGTTGGACGCGCTGGTGAGCCACCGCCCGACGCCTCCTCCGCGAGCGGCGCCGCAACCGGCCCACCCCGCCCACCCCGCCCCGCCCGCCCACGCCAAGCCGCAGGCGAAGCCGACCAAGGTGGGGCACGAGGACGAGCTGGCGTTCATCAAGTCGGTGACCGAGGACGAGGCGGGGGGCGCGCCGTCGCCGCGACGCGCCAGCGGCGCGCAGTTCCAGCCGGCCGTCCCCGCCGACGTGCCCCGCCAGGTGACACCGGCGGGTCCCCGGGCCGCCAATCCGCTCCCTCCTCCCATCGTCCCCGACGCGGCCGCCGCGGGCGACGACGAAGACGCGGCGAAGACGCTCAAGTGCAAGGAGTGCGGGACGATGAACCTGCCCACGGAGTGGTACTGCGGGCAGTGCGGGGGTGAACTGGCCGCCATGTAAGAAGAAAAGAGACGTCGAGCAACGACGTCGCGCGACTTCGTGATACGCTCTTGCGTGACGTCTTTGTGTAACGTCTCTGCTTGACGTCTTTTTTTTACTTGGAGAGCTTTCTTACAACGGCGGCTAGTCTGGATTTATGTCGCGCCGCCGTGTTGGGATGGATCAGGTTTTTTCGCGCCGCCCGGTCGAGCAATCGGGAGGCGGTCTGGTACGCCCCGCCGGCCTGCTCGGCCGTGGTGGCGGTGCGGACGCGCTTGAGCGCCGTGCGGAGCGCGGAGCTCTGTGCCCGATTGCGTTCGTGGCGGGCCCGCCCCTGGCGCATCGCCTTTTTCGCAGACTCGATTCTCGGCACGGCCGGCCTCCTCGTGAGGCGCGGAAGATAGAGGGTAAGTGCAGGTCGGTCAAGGCGCTACGGCGTTGACCAGCCGCCGGCTGGCTCGTTATCTTAGGCCATCACTGACCCACGAGCCCGAGCCATCCTCGAGTTCCTGTCGTCGTTTCTCGTGTGGGCCCCCGTGTTGCTCTTCTCCGTGGTGGCCCACGAATACGCCCACGCAGAAGCCGCCTATCGCCAGGGCGACGACACCGCCTACATGCTCGGGCGCCTCACGCTGAATCCCCTCAAGCACATCGACCCGGTGATGACCATCGCCTTCCCGGTCGTGCTGTGGTTCGCCTCGGGGGGGACCTTCACGTTCGCCGCCGCGAAGCCGGTGCCGGTGACGCCGCGCAAGTATCGCCACTTTCGCAAGGGCGATATCATCGTCTCGCTCGCGGGTATCGCCACCAATCTGGCGCTGTTCGTCGTGGCCGCCGGCCTCTTTGCCGTCGTGGGGCTCGTGGCGAGCGCGCTGCCGTCCCTCGCCGGGCCATCGACGATTCTGCAGCGCATGCTGGCGTACGGCATGTGGCTCAACCTGCTGCTGGCGTTTTTCAACCTGCTTCCGATCCCGCCCCTGGACGGCAGCCACGTTTTCAAGTACGTGCTCCCGCCGGAGACCGCCCTCAAGTACCGCCAGCTGTATGCGCTCGGATACCTGCCGATAATCGCCTTTCTCCTCTTCGTGCGGGTAGTTCCGGCGGCTCAGGACGTGTACCTCTGGCCCATGCAGCAGCTGCTGCGGCTGGGGTGGGCCGTGGTGGGTGGGCACGCGCTGCCCGGGTCGCTGCCGCCCCTGTGACGACGCCCACGCCGGTCGCGCCCGTGTCCAACGGCTTCGTCATCGAGCTGGAGCAGTTCTCGGGGCCGCTCGATCTGCTGCTGCACCTGATCCACGAGGACGAGCTCGACATCACCGACCTGCCGATCGCGAAGATCGCCGATCAGTTCCTCGCGGTGATCAACGATCTGGGGCTGAACGAGGCGGCGGACTACCTCGAGATGGCGGCGCGGCTGCTGCGGATCAAGGCGCAAATGCTTTTGCCGCGACGGCTGGGAGACGACGAGTGGGAAGATCCGCGGGCCGAGCTGGTGCGGCGGCTGCTCGAGTACCAGCAGATCCGCGAGCTGGTGGAGTGGCTGGGCCAGGCGGCGGCGCGCCGCGCCGAGCAGCTGGGGCGGGGATTCCGCCCCGAGCCGCCGGCCGCCCCGCCTGCACCGCTCGTGATCGAGTTGAACGACCTCCTGGCCGCGGCGGAGCGCGTGATCGCCCTCATCCCGGAGCCGGTGCTGCACCGCGTGGTGCCGCGGCCGCTCGACGTGGAGGGAGCGAGCGCCAGGCTGCAGGCGCTGCTGGCCGAGCGCGCGGAGTTCGGCTGGCTGGACGTCGTGGGAGCGCGTCCCACGATCGTCGACGTGCTCTCGGTGTTCATCGCGCTGCTGGAGCTCGCCAAGCGTGGGTCCTTGAGCGTCCACCAGGCCGGAGCCTTCACCCCGATGCAGATCCGCCGTGAGTCCCCTCGCGAAGCTGTTTGAGGCGGCGCTATTCGCGTCGTCGCGGCCGCTGACGGTCGAGGAGCTCCGCACGCTGGAGCCGACGGCGGGCGAGGCCGCCGTCCACGCCGCGCTCGCCGAGCTGCGCGACGCGTTTGCCGCGGCAGACCACGGCGTCGAGCTGGTCGAGATCGCACAGGGGTGGCAGTTCCTGACGCGGCGCGAGTACGCCGAGGCCATCGAGCGCGCCCAGTTCGCGCTGCGTCCGCGACGGCTCTCTCCCGCGGCGCTGGAGACGCTGGCCATCATCGCCTACCGGCAGCCGGTGGGGCGGCTGGAGGTGGACGAGATCCGGGGCGTCGATTCCGGCGCCGTGATCGACAAGCTGACGGAGCGGGGGCTGGTGGAGGTGGTGACCCGGGGCGAGGGGCTCGGGAGGCCGCTGCTCTACGGGACGACACCGCAGTTCCTGGAGATCCTGGGGCTCAAAGACCTGGACGAGCTGCCGCGGCTGGAAGAGCTGTCGGTGGCGCTCCGGCCGCCCGCGCCCGCCGAACCCGAATGACGCTGATGCGCCTGCAACGCGCGCTGGCGCGTGCGGGCGTGACGTCGCGCCGCAAGGCCGAAGATCTGATCCGCGCGGGTCGCGTCCGTGTGGATGGCACGATCGCCACGCTGGGCATGAGCGTCGATCCGGGGCGGCAACGGGTGACGGTGGACGGTCGGGCCGTGCGGCAGGGGCCCGTCACCTGGCTCGCGCTCAACAAGCCGGTCGGTTACGTCGTGAGCCGCGGCGACCCCGAGGGGCGGCGGACGGTCTACGACCTGCTCCCGAAGGTCCCGGGGCTCGCGTACGTGGGACGTCTGGACGTCATGACGTCCGGGCTGCTGCTTCTCACCACCGACGGCGCGGCCGCGCACCGTCTCATGCATCCGCGCTTCGCCGTGCCCCGCACCTACTGGCTGCGGGCGCACGGCCACGGCGCGACGGAGGTGCGCGCGGCGCTCACGCGCCCGCCGGCGCTCGACGGGCGGCCGGTGCGCGTGGTGGACTTTCGCGTGCGCCCGGTGCAGCGGAGCGTCGAGGTGGAGGTCACCCTCGCCGAGGGCCGCCAGCGGATCGTGCGCCGGCTGGCCGAGGCGCTGGGGCTCAAGGTCGAATGGCTGCACCGCGTCGCCTACGGGCCGGTGCGCCTGGGACGACTCGCCGAGGGCAAGTACCGGCGGCTGGCGGCGCACGAGGTGGAAGCTATCGAGCGATTGCCTGGAACTGCGTGATCGGACGGCGATGATGCCATATTCTCTGCGTGGGCCGGACGGCTGAGGCATGACGACCGACACGACTGGAGTGGACCGGGCACTGGGGGCCATCGGGACGACGTTCCGTCTCACCCGGTTGTACCCGCCCACCCACCCCGCCGTCCAGGAGGCGCTGCGCCAGGTGGGCGAGGCCCTGCCGCCGCTCGCCGCCGTCGGCACGGTCGAATGGAAGGTCGGTGCCACCGGTCTGCACTGGCACGGCCAGCAGCTCTTGCCGCGGAACACCCAGATCGCCGAACTGGCCGGCCTGCTGTACGCGCGCGGCGTGCGGACCTTGACCTTGAACCCGGGGATGACGGCGGAGCACGTGCTCGCGCTGTTCCAGGTGGCGACCGGGACTGCGGCGCCGGACGCGCAAACGCTGGGCCGCATCACGCTCACCCTCGGCCGGCGCAGTGCGGCCCGGCTCGAGCGAGTGCGCCCGCCGACACCGGCGGAAGGCGTGCCGGCCCTCGCGGAGCCCGCACCCGGCGTCGTCCCCGCCGCGGCCGCCCCGCTCGCCACCGCGGCCGACGCGCTGCTGGCCGCGAAGCGTCCCAGCACCGCGTTTCGGCCCGACGCCCTGCCGCCCGACGTCGAGGCGGCGCGCGCAGTGGCGGCGGTGCGCGCGGCCACCGCGCCGGAGGAGCAACGTGGCGCCGTCGAGAGGCTGGCGGCTGTGGCCCCCCGGTTGCTGGGGCTGCGCGAAGTCACGACCAGCGCCGACGCGATCGCGGCGCTCGACCAGCTGCTCCCCGAAGCCCGGGATCCGGCGCTGCTGGCGGCGATCGATGCGGCGGCGCTCGCGTTGGCGGACCGCACGCTGGTCGAGCGGATGGTGCGGCGCCTGGGTGAGGCGCACGTTCCGGCGGAGCAACGCGAGTCGCTGGTGACGGCGGTGGGGGCGCTCGCGTCGCTCTCCATGGGACTCGTGCTCGATGCGTTCCTCGCGGCCCCGGTCGAGCAACGCGCGCCGTTCCGCGCGGCAGTGCGCAAGGCCGCCGACCGTGCGCTCGAGGTGTTGCAGGGCAAGCTGGCGGACAAGAATCCGGAGGTGGTGGCGGCGGCGGCCGAGTTCGTGGGCCTCACGGGGAGCCCGCAGGCCGTCACGCTGCTGGTACCGCTGCTGCGCCATGCGTCCGAATTCGCGCGGGAAGCGGCCCTGGTGGGCCTGGCGGAGGCGGGCGGCCGAGAGATCGCCCGGCCGGCGATGCCGTGCCTGAAGGACGAGAGCGTGGCGGTGCGCGCGGCTGCGGCCCGCACCATCGCGGCGGCGGGCGACCCCGCGTCGTCCACGGTGCTGATCCGCCGGGTGGAGCAGGAGCCCGACGAAGGGGTACAGGCGGAGTTGCTTCGGGCCATTGGCCAGCTCGGCGCCAAGGAAGCCCTGGAGACGCTGGCGCGGTTCGCCGAGCCGGGAGGGATGATGCACCGGCGGAGCGCGACCGTCCGGGCGGCGGCGGTGGAGGGGCTGCACCACATCGCTCGCCCCGAAGCGCGGGGGTTGCTGGAACTCTACAGCAAAGACAAGGAGCCGGCGGTGCGCAAGGCGGCGGAGGCGGCGCTCAAATGACCACCAAGGTGGCGAAGACGGCCGGCGACGCGGCGCTCTCGAGCACGATCGCCCGGGAAGTGGCGAAGCGGGTGGTGGCACAGGAGGTGATGGTCGAGCGGCTGTTGGTCGGGCTGCTCACGGGCGGGCACATCCTGCTGGAAGGCGTCCCGGGGCTCGCCAAGACGCTGGCGGTGCGCACGGTCGCCGAGTCGCTGCGCATTTCGTTCTCGCGCATTCAGTTCACACCCGATCTGCTGCCCGCCGACGTGATCGGCACCATGGTCTTCGATCAGAAGACCCAGGAGTTCTATCCAAAGAAGGGGCCGCTGTTCGCGAACCTGGTGCTCGCGGACGAAATCAACCGCGCCCCCGCCAAGGTGCAGTCGGCGCTGCTCGAGGCGATGCAGGAGAAGCAGGTGACGCTCGGCGGGGAAACGTTCTTCCTGGGCGAGCCGTTCCTCGTGCTCGCGACCCAGAACCCGATCGAGCAGGAAGGCACCTATCCGCTTCCCGAGGCGCAGCTCGATCGCTTCATGCTGAAGGTGCGCGTCGGATACCCCACGCGTGACGCCGAAAAGGAGATCGTGGCGCGCATGGCGTCGGGCCGGCCGATCGAGGTCCAGCGCGTGGCCGAGGCGGACGACATTCTGGCGGCGCGCAGCGCCATCGCCGAGCTGTTCATGGACCAGAAAGTCGTCGACTACATCGTCGACGTGGTGCGCGGCACGCGCGAGCCCCAGGCGGTCGGCCTCCCCGAGTTGAAGCCGCTGATCGCGTTCGGCGCCTCCCCGCGGGCCTCCATTTACCTCGCACAGGCGTCCCGGGCGCACGCGTACCTGCGCGGCCGATCCTACGTCGTGCCCGAAGACGTGAAAGCGATGGCGTTCGACGTGCTGCGGCACCGCGTGCTGCTCACGTTCGAGGCGGAGGCCGAAGACATGGACTCGGACCGGGTCATCGCCAAGATCCTCGAGGCCGTGGGCGTCCCGTGACGTACCAGGGAGCCGATCGCCGGAGCGGCGAGTACTCCCCGCTGCGCCGGCGCCGGCGCGCCGTCACCGCGCAGGTGCTGCGCCAGGTCAAGGGCATCGAGCTCCGCACCCGCAGCCTCGTCAACTCGCTGTTCAGCGGCGAGTACCGCTCGGTGTTCCGCGGGCAGGGCATCGAGTTCGCCGAAGTCCGCGAATACCAGCAAGGTGACGACTTCCGCGCCATCGACTGGAACGTGTCGGCCCGGATGGGGCATCCGTTCGTGAAGACGTACCACGAGGAGCGGGAGATCACGCTGCTGCTGGTGGTGGACCAGTCGGGCTCGTGTCAGTTCGGGCGCCCGTACACGAAGGCGGGCCTGGCGGTCGAGGTGGCCGCCGTCCTCGCGCTCGCCGCGGCGCGCCACAACGACCGCGTGGGGGCCCTCATGTTCGCCGACAAGGTCGAATACGTCGTGCGGCCGGCAAAAGGTCGGCCCCACGCCTTGCGGATCATCCGCGACCTGGTCGCGTTCACGCCGCGCGGCCGCTCCACCAACCTCGCCGAAGCGCTGCGCTACGCCGCCAAGCTGCTGCGCCATCACGCGATCGTCGTGGTGCTCTCCGATTTCCGGGCCGAGGGGTGGGAGGACGCGCTGGCGCAGCTGGCCGCGGCCAACGACGTGGTCGCGATCACGATCGACGACCCGCGCGAGCTCATCCTTCCCGATACGGGCTGGGTGGACATGGAGGACGCCGAAACCGGCCAGCGGGTCCTGATCGACACGAGCCACGCCCCCACCCGTACGCGGGTGCGGGTTGCCGGGGAGCGGCAGCTGCAGGAGCGCGGCCGCAAGCTGCTCCAGGCCGGTGTGGACCGCGTCGCGCTGCAGACCAGCGTTCCCTACGCGGTGCCGCTGCGCCGCGCGTTCGCCGAGCGCGCCAAACGCCTGAAACGATGACACCGCTCGCCGGGCTCCTGCTCCTGCAGGTGGGCGCGTGGGTCGCGGCGCCGCCGCGGCCGACCGTCGGCGACACGATCTGGCTCGAGCGGGAGATCCCCGTGCCCCCCGGCTGGCAGGTGCGGGCCGGCAAGCTCGAAGCGCGGGAGGACGTCGAGCCGCTGGGCGACCCGGCTGTGGTGCGGAGCCGCGCCGGCTGGGTGATACGCTATGGCGTCGCCGTCTGGACGCCGGGAAGCCACACCCTCACCCTGCCGCCGCTCTGGCGGGTCGGCCCGGACGGGCGCACCGACTCGAGCGCTGGAGGCACGGCGAGCTTCGCCGTGGCGAGCGTGCTGCCGGACTCGGTGAAGGCGCCCGACCCGCGCGGGCCGCTCGGACCGTTGCGGCTGGGGCGGCGCAATGCGGGGCCACCGCTCGTCGCGGCCCTCGTCTCGCTCGGGCTGCTCGCGGCGGGCGTCGCCGCGCGGCGCCGGCCGCCGCGCCCGGTCCCGTCCGCACCTCCGGTTCCACTGGAACGTGAGGTGCCGGATGCGCGCTGGCTCGCGGCCGGCGAGCCCCGGGCCGTCGCCACGCGGGCGACGTGGCGGCTGCGCGCCGCGCTGGCGCGCGGGGTGCCGGAAGCCCATCTTGCGCTGGCCACTCCCGAGTGTCTCACGGTGGTGGAGCGGGCGCGGCCGACGGCGCCCATCGGCGAGCTGCGCGACGTGCTGGAACGGCTCGATCGGGTCGCCTTCGCCACCGCCCCGGGCTCGGACGTCGCGGCGCTCGCCGCCCAGGCGCGCCGCCTGGCCCGGGAGCTCGCGCCCTGAGCTTCGCCCGGCCCTTCCTCCTGCTCGCGCTGGGCGTGCTGCCCCTGTGGTGGTGGCTGCGGCTGAAGCGGCTGGGCCGGCTGTCGGGGACGCGCATGAGCGACGTGCGCCCGGCGGCGGGGGCGGCCGAGCGTCTCTGGATCGCGCGTCTCCCCGTCACCCTGCGGAGCGTGTGCCTGGGCGCGTGGATCGTCGCGGCGGCGGGGCCCCGCATCGGGTCGGCCCGCTCGGAGACGCACCGCGAGGGCATCTCGATCGTGCTCGGTATCGACATGTCGAGCAGCATGCTCGCCGAGGACTTCGCTCCTGCCAACCGCATCGATGTCGCTAAACAGACCGCGATCGAGTTCGTGCGGGCGCGGACGTCGGACCGCATCGGCCTCGTGGCCTTCGCCGCCCAGGCGCTCACGCAGGTGCCGATCACGACCGACTACGCGGTGCTGGAACAGGCGCTGAAGGGACTGCACATCGGGATGCTGGAGGACGGCACGGCGATCGGCACGGGAATCGCGACCGCCGCGAACCGGCTGCGGCGCGCACCTGGCAAGAGCAAGGTGATCGTGCTGCTCACCGACGGCGTGAACAACCGCGGGACCGTGGATCCGCGCACGGCGGCGCAGGCGGCGGCGGCGCTGGGCATCAAGATCTACGTCATCGGGGTGGGGAAGCGGGGGGAGGCTCCGGTACCCACGGGGCAGGGACTCGAGGGCCTGCGCTATCAAATGATGCCGGTCGAGATCGACGAGCCGCTGATGACCGAAATCGCGTCGATGACGGGGGGGCGCTACTTCCGCGCCACCGACGCCCAGTCGTTGCGTAACGTGTTCGCCGAGATCAACCGGCTCGAGAAGACGCCGGTGGAGCAGGTGGTGTATCGGCGGTTCGACGAGGCGTATCGTACGCCGCTCGCTCTGGGGCTGGTGGCGCTGGCGCTGGAGATCGTGCTCGCGGGCACCTTCGCCGTCCGGGTGCCGTGATGGCGTTCGACGCGCCGGTCGTTCTCGCCGTGGCGCCGCTGGTCGGCGGGGCCGTGTGGTTCGCGGCCGCATGGGCGCGCCGGGTGCGCATCCGCCGGGCGGCGCTGTGGTCCGAGGAAACCGTGCGGCGCGCCCTCGGCGCCGGACGGCTGGGGCCCACGGCGCTCGCCGTGGCGGCGTTCCTGGGCGTCGTGGCACTGGCGGGCCCGCGCTGGGGCGAAGCGACGATCGTGGCGGAGACCCGCGCCCTGTCGCTCGTGATCGCGATGGACATTTCCCGCTCGATGCTGGCGGAGGACGCGAGCCCGAGCCGGCTGGGCAGGGCGCTGCGCGAAGGGCGCCGACTCGTACAAGACCTGGACGGCGATCGAGTCGGCCTGCTGGCGTTCGCCGGCTCGAGCTACATCCTCTCGCCCTTGTCGATCGACGGCTCCGCGCTCACGCTCTACCTCGATGCCCTCGATCCCGAAGTCGCGTCGCAGGGAGGGACGGGACTGGCCGGCGCGCTGCGCCAGGGAGGCGAGCTGCTGCGGGCGAGCTCCGACCTCGCCGACCGCGTCCTGGTGGTCTTCACCGACGGCGAAGCGCACGATACGCTCGCCGCGGTGACCGAGCAGGCGCAACAGCTCCGCGCCGCCGGCATCAAGCTGATCCTCGTCGCCGAGGGTGGACGCACGCCGAGCCGCATCCCCGTGCGCGACGACCATGGAGCCCTCCTCACCTATCAACGGGACGCGGAGGGGAGCGTCATCCAGACGGCCCGGCGAGATGATGTGCTCGGCGCGCTCGCGGACGCGGCGCAGGGCACGCTCGTCGCGGCGGACCTGCCCGATCAGGCCGGGGCCGTGCGGGACCTCGTCGCCTCCTACCGGCGCGCCCGGGCGAGCGAGGCGCGCACCGAGCAGGGGAGGCTGCGCGCCTGGCTGCCGCTGCTCGTCGCCGTGGCCCTGCTCGTCACCCAGGCGGCCACGCGGCGCACTGCGGCACTCATCGGTGTCGCGCTGTGGTGTCTCCTGCCACCGCCCACCGCGGCGCAGCAGCCCGCACGGCCTCGCAGCCCCGCGGAGAAGGCGTGGGACCGCCACGACCTCCCGGGCGCCCGCGCCGCCTATCTGGCCGAGCTCGCCGCGCGCCGCAAGGACGATACGGCGTGGTACAACGCGGGCACCGCGGCGCTCGCGGACTCTGACGCGGAGACCGCGCGGGGAAGCCTCACCCACGCCGCGGCGTCGCTCGACCCCGACGTGCGGTTTCGCGCGCTCTTCAATCTCGGCTTGCTCGCGCTGAGCCAGGCCATGGCCGACAGCGCGGCACGCGAGTCCGGCCTCGCCGACGCCGAGCGGGCATACCGCGAAGCCCTGCTGCTCCGGCCGCACGACCTCGGCGCCAAATGGAACCTCGAGCTCGCCGTGCGCCACCAGCACGGCAGCAGCAGCCGGAGCAACCCGCCCTCCGGGGGCAATGGCGGGGGCGGGCCTCAGAGCGCCGGCGGCGGGGGATCCGGCCGGGGGCGCTCCCAAGGCAGCGCCGGCGTGCAGGGCGGCATGAGCCCGGCGCAGGCGGACCAAGTGCTGCGCTCGATCGGCCAGCAGGAGCTCAAGACCCGACGGGACCGCACCGGGCAGACCCGCCGCGCCGTCGAGCCCGGCGTGAAAGACTGGTGATGCTCGCGCTCTGGGTGCTCGCCGCGCTGCAGAGCGGGCCGGCACCCGACGTCACGGCGCGGGTGGACCGCTCGCACGTCACGGCGGGTGACGATCTGCTGCTCACGATTCGCGCCCGCACGCGATCCGCCGCCCCGGTGACCCTGGCCCTCCCGGCGCTCACGGGATTCACGGTCGTCGGATCGCGCGAAGTCACGGAGGTGACGCTCGAGGCGCTCGGTGGCCCGGTGCGCATCACCACCCGCGAGCTCGAGCTGCGGGCGCAGCGCCCGGGGGCGCTGGTGATCGGACCGGTGCGCGTGGAGCAGGGTGGCCGGCGGGTCACGACCGCCGCGCTGACCGTCACCGTGGACAGCGCGAGGGTGGGCCTCGCCACCGCTGTGTCGCCGATCGCGCGACGGCTGATCGAGACGGCCACGCCGCCGACCTCCGATGAGAAGGGGGACCAGGTCGGGCTGAGCGTGCTCCTCCCCGGGGACTCCGTGCTCGTGGGCCAGCAGCTCGACGTGCTCGCGGTGGCGTGGTTTCCCCGCGACCTGCGAACGCGGCTCCGACGGGCGCCGATTCTCACGTTGCAGACGCCGGAAGGCGTCTGGTCGTATCCCGGTGCCGCGCCGAGCGAGGTCGTCGCTTCGCGGTTGGTGCGGGGACGCTGGCTCGATCTGTTCGTCGCGCACGAGGCCGTATTTCCCCTCGCTCCCGGCCGCATCTTCATTCCCCCCGCCACCGTCGAGTACGCGGTGCCGGCCAGCTTTTCGTTTTTCAGCCGTGAGGAGCAGTACTCTCTGCGGAGCGATACGGTGCCGGTGCACGTGCTGCCGCTGCCGGGCGCGCCGGCGGCGGGCGATCCGCCCGCAGTCGCGCAGGGGCTCACGCTCGACCTCCGGCTCGATCCGCCCAATGGTCGGGTGGGCGAGCCGATCGCCGTGACGGCCACGCTCGCGGGAGTCGGGAACGTGGCGCTGTGGCCCGAGCCCGCGATCGCCTGGCCGCCGGGGTTTCGCTCCTATCCCGGGGAGACGGGCACGCGCATCGAGGCCCGCCAGGGCCGCGTCGCAGGGGCCAAGACCTTCCACTATCTCGTGATGCCGGACTCCGCGGGGTCGTTCCAGCTGCCGGCGCTGCGTTATTCCTACTATGACGTCGCGTCGGGAGACGCGGCCACGGCCACACTCGCCCCTCGCGCGCTGATGGTGGCGGCCGGGCTCGAGCCCCGGGCGCCCCGGGCGCTTCCGCCGCTCGAGCGCGGGCGTGGTCCGGTTTGGACGGACGAGCTGGCGCACGACCTCGTCCCGTGGGGATGGCTCGTGCTGTTCGTGGGCCCGCCGCTCCTTGCCTGGCTGTGGCGCCGCCGCCGGCCGACGGCGCCGATTCGCGTCGCCGCGCCCGCGCCTGCTCCGCTGAGCCGGATCGGCCGGGCGGAACGGGAGTTCCACGCGCTGCTCGCGAGCCACGTCCCGGACGCCGAGGCCCGCGATGGCGACGGACTGGGCCGCGCGCTGCGCGCCGCGGGCGTCGAGAGCCCGATCGCCGATCACGTGATGCGGTTGCGGGATCGGCTGCGCGCGGCCCGGTACGGTCCGCGCGCGCCGGGCGACGCGGCGCAGCTTGCATCGGAGCTGGAACAGGTGCTGCGGGTGCTGGGAGGCGATCCCGCCCGGACGGGACGGCGTGGCCGGGACGGCCGGGTCGTTGCCGCCGTCGTCCTGGGGGCCGCGGCGTGCGGGTCGCTGGGAGCGGTGCCGCGGCCGGCCGCGGCCCAGGCGCTCGGCGCCGAGGCGTTGTACGAGGCTGGGGCGCTGCGCGCCGCGGCCGATTCCTTTGCGGCGCGCGCCGCGGCCCAACCGCGCGTGCCCGCGCACTGGTACAACCTGGGCGCGACGCTGTATCGTGCCGGGGCGGACGGCAAGGCGAGTGCGGCTTGGGCCATTGCGGCCCGGCTTGCACCGCGGGACGAAACCGTGCGACGCGCCCGCGAGCTGCTTCCGCCCCCGGATGCTCCCAGCGAGCCGCTCTTCGTCGTCGGGTTCGCGACCCCCGGTGAATGGGCCCTCGTGGCCGCCGTGTTGTGGAGCGCCATGTGGATGGTCGCCGCCGGCGGGCGCCGACGGGTAGTTCTCGCCACGGTGGCGCTGGCCACGGCTGCGACGGTGGGACTGGGCGTGCGGGAGGCACTGCGGCGGGGCCAGCCCATCGCGATCGTGGTGCATCCCGCGACGTCGGTGCGCGTGGCGCCGTATGGCAGCGCCAGCGCGGCGGCGACGGTCGAAGCTGGCGCCGCGCTGCTGGTCGATCGGGCCTTCGGCGGGTGGCTCGAGGTGCATCGCCAGGACGGCGTCCGTGGCTGGGTGCTCGCGGCCGAAGTGACCCGGCTGTGACGGTGCAGAGCGCCGTGCGGATCGCCGTGCTGGCTCCCCAGGTGGCGGATCAGATCGCGGCCGGCGAAGTCGTGGAGCGGCCCGCGTCGGTCGTGAAGGAGCTCGTGGAGAACGCGCTCGACGCCGGAGCGCGGGCGATCCGCGTGGAAATCGAGGACGGCGGGAAGAGCCTGATCCGGGTGAGCGACGACGGCGAGGGAATGGGCCGCGCCGACGCGGAGCTGGCGCTGTCGCGCCACGCCACGAGCAAGATCCGCGAGGCCGCCGACCTGATCGGGGTCGGCACGTTCGGCTTCCGGGGCGAGGCGCTGCCCGCGATCGCCTCGGTGTCCCGGTTCGAGCTCGAGACCTCGCCTGACGGCGTCACCGGCACGAGGCTGCGGCTGGTCGGCGGCAAGCGCGAAGCGGTCGACGACGTCGTGCGCCAGCGGGGGACGACGGTGACGGTGCGTGCCCTGTTCTTCAATACGCCCGCGCGCCGCAAGTTCCTGCGGGCCCAGGCGACGGAGACGCGCGCGGTCGCGGAAGCGGTCACGCTGCTGGCGTTGACCCGTCCCGACACGGCGTTCACGCTGTCGAGCGACGAGCGCACCCTGATCGACGTGCGCCCCGCGGCCGATGCCATCGAGCGTGTCGCGGCCCTGTGGGGTGGGGCGCTCGCCGACACGCTGCTCCCGATCGCCCACCGCGAGGGCCCGCTCGAGGTGCGCGGATTCGCCCAGCGTCCCGCGCAGGCGAAGCCCACCGGCCGGAAAGGCTACGTGTTCGTGCGCGGCCGGCCGATCCGCGATCCATTCATCCTGCGCGCGGCCGAGGCCGGCTACCGCTCGACGCTCGCGCCGGACGACCGTCCCTCGCTGATTCTGTTCCTGGATCTGCCGGGGGACGCCGTGGACGTGAACGTCCACCCGTCGAAGCTGGAGGTGCGGTTCCGCGACAAGTTTTTCGTGGAGAAGGTCGTGCAGGAGGCGGTGCGTGGGGCGCTGGGGCCGCTCACCGCGGCTGCGCCGCTGGGGGCTGGGGACTCGGGATTCGGGGCTCGGGTATCGTGGAGCGACGGGTCGGTGCCCCAGGACTTGTTTGCGGATCCCCGCGTCCCGAGTCCCGAGCCCCGAGCCCCGCCGCTGCTTCAAGTGTTCGACACCTACATCCTGTTCCAGTCCGACTCCGGAGTTGCGATCGTGGACCAGCACTCGGCGCACGAGCGTGTGTTGTACGAGCGGGTGATGCGCCAGCTCACCGGCGACGGCGCACCGGCGCAGCGGCTGCTGCTGCCGCTCACGCTCGACTTTTCGGGCCCCGAGCTCGAGGCGATCGAGGCGCACCGCGAGCTGCTGCGCCGCGTGGGTTTCGAGGTGGAGCCGTTCTCGGGGCGGAGCGTGGTCGTGCACACCGCGCCCAACCCCCATCCCCGGTTCGACGCCGCGCGCTGCCTCCAGGAGCTCGTCGCCGATCTCGCGGGAGGACGGTTCGGCGCGCTCGCCAACCGGCTGGAGCGCTTCGCGGCGACGTTCGCCTGTCGCGCGGCCATCAAGGCGGGCCAGCGGCTCGAGGTAGAGGAGATGCGCGAGCTCGTGCTTCGTCTGCTCGGCGCGACGCTGCCGGCGCACGACGTGCACGGCCGACCCACGATCGTACAGCTGCCCAAGGGGGAGCTGGAGCGGAGATTTGGGCGATCCTGAGACCCCGCCCCTCACTCCCGTGCTCGTCGGTCCGACCGGCGTCGGCAAGACGGCGGTCGTCGCGGCGTGGGGGGCGCTCGAGCCCATCACCGTCGTCTCGGCGGACGCGCGCCAGACCTACCGCGGCCTGGACATCGGGACCGCGAAGCCGCCGGGCGAGCTCCTGGCCCGCGTGCCGCACGTGGGCCTCGATGTGGTGGAGCCGGGCGAGCGCTACAGCGCCGGGCGATTTGCAAGCGACGCGGCGGCGTGGCTGGCCGGGATCCGCAGGGCCGGCCGCCAACCGGTGGTCGTGGGCGGAACCGGGTTCTACGTGCGGGCGTTGGCGGAGGGCCTGTTCCACGAGCCGCCGCTCGACCCCGCTCGGCGCGAGCGGCTGCGCGCCTGGACGGCGCGGCTGCCGGCGGCGCGGCTGGCGCATTGGGCGGCGCGCCTCGACCGGCGGTTCGCGGGCGGCGGGCGGCAGCGGGCCGCGCGTGCGATCGAGGTGGCGCTGCTCACGGGGCGCGGCCTGAGCTGGTGGCAGGAGCACGCGCGCGCGGTCGGCGCGATGCGTCCGTGGTACATTCATCTCACGCTGCCGCGCGACGCGCTCGAGCGGCGGATCGCCGAGCGCGTGGACGCGATGCTCGCGGCAGGGCTCGTCGACGAGGTCCGCCGTACGCTCGGCCGGCCCGTCGCCCCGGACTCGTCGGGGCTGGATGGCGTGGGCTACCGCGAGGTGGTGGCCATGCTCGCGGGACGGCTGCCGGAGCGGGGGCTGCGGGACGCGATCGTGGTGGCGACGCGGCGGTACGCCAAGAGACAAGAGACGTGGTTCAGACATCAACTGCGGGACGGGGGACGGGGGACGGGGGAGGGGTCAGTCTGGACGCTCGATGCCGTGGAGGCGCCCGAAGTGCTCGCTGCACGGATCGTAGATCGTTGGCACAACGTTACCCCTCCCTCGTCGCCCATCCCCCGTCCCGTTTGACATGAGAATCGGGATCACGTGCTATCCCACCTACGGCGGCTCCGGAGCCGTGGCCACCGAGCTGGGGCTCGAGCTCGCGCGCCGGGGCCACGAGATCCATTTCGTCTCCTACGCGAGCCCCTTCCGCCTGCGCGGCTACGCCGAGCGCGTGACCTTTCACGAAGTCACGCAGCCCGAGTACCCGCTGTTCGAGCAGTCTTCCCCCTATGCCCTCGCGCTCGCGGTGAAGCAGCACGAGGTCGCGATGCGGGAGAAGCTCGACATCATGCACGTCCATTACGCCATCCCCCACGCCGCCACGGCGTGGCTCGCCAAGCAGATGCTGAAGGGACAGCAGGACCTGAAGATCGTCACGACCCTGCACGGAACCGACATCACGCTGGTGGGCCAGGATCCTTCCTATTACACGCTCACCAAGTTCTCGATCGAGCAATCGGACCGGGTGACGGCGGTGTCGGCGTTCCTGCGGGACGAGACCTATCGCGCCTTCGGGTGCGCAGGGTGTGACGTGGTGGTGATTCCCAATTTCATCGCGGCGTCCGAGTATCACCCGGCCACGGACCCACGTCCCCGCCGCTCGCTCGCCCCGCCCGACCACAAGGTGCTCGTGCACGTGTCGAACTTCCGGCCCGTCAAGCGCGTGCGCGATGTGGTGCGGGTGTTCGCCGGGATCCGTCGGGAGCTCCCGGCCACGCTCGTGCTGGTGGGCGACGGGCCGGACCGCGATGCCGCCGAGCAGGAGACCGACCGGCTGAAGCTGCGGCGCGACGTCCGCTTTTTCGGGAAAGTGGACAACGTGGCCGACATCCTGCGGGGCAGTGACCTGTTCCTGCTGCCCTCGGAGACCGAGTCGTTCGGGCTCGCCGCGCTCGAAGCGATGGCGTGCGCCGTCCCCGTCCTCGCGAGCGCGGTGGGCGGTCTGCCGGAGGTCGTCGTGGACGGGGAGACGGGGTTTCTTACGCCCCCCGGAGATGTCGACGCGATGATCGCCCGCGGCGTGCGCGTATTGCGGGACGGAGCGCTCCACGCCCGGCTCCGGGACGCGGCGGCCCGGCGGGCGCTCGACTTCGCCGCGGACCGCGTCGTGCCGCAGTACGAGCAGCTGTACGGGGACGTGCTCGGTGCTTGACGTGCTGCGGCTCGTGCGCGCCTACAATCTGCTGCTCGCCGCGCTCGGCGTTCTCGCCGGCGGCTGGATCGCGCTCGGCGCCCTCACCACGCCGCGCGTCCTGTGGTTCGCGGGCCTCGCGGCCATTGGCTTCGGAGCGGCTGGCAACGCGCTCAACGACATCTGGGACCGCGCGGGAGACCGTGTGAACCGGCCCGGCGGCGAGCGCCCCCTCGCCGCGGGCCGCCTCACGCGCGGGACCGCGGACCTGTGCGTCGCGGCCGGCGCGCTGGTCGGTCTGACGGCGGCGGCGCTGGTCAACGGCGGCGCCATCCTCGTGGGCGCCGCCGCGCTGGTGGTGATGATCGTCTACTCCCCGGTGCTCAAGCGCCGCGGTCTCCCGGGAAACGTCGCGGTGGCGCTCGTCGCGGGACTCCCGCTCCTGTACGGGGCTATCGCCGTGGATCGGCCCTCCGCGGGCCTCGTTCCCTGGGCCCTCGCGGCGTGGCTGCACCTGGTGCGTGAGATCGTGAAGGATCTGGACGACCAGGCCGGGGATGCCGCCCTGGGCCGGCGTACGCTACCGCTCCGGCTCGGGGCCCGGCGGGCGGGAGTCGTCGCGGCCGTCTTGGCCGCGGCATTCGTGCCGCTCTCCCTGGCGCTGCCGGCGCAGGCCCACTATGGAGGGGCATACTTCCTCATCGCGCTGTTCGCCCAGCTCGCCGTGCTCGCGGTTGCGAGCCGCCTGTTCGCCGGGCACAGCGCCCGCAACAGTCTGCTGCTCAAAGGAGCGATGCTCGTGGGAATCGTGGCACTGGTGGCGGGGCGGGTCAAATGACCCTGTGGCAGGCGGTCGTCCTGGGACTGGTGCAGGGGCTCACTGAGTTTCTGCCGGTGTCGAGCTCGGGGCACCTGCGGGTGCTCGAGGTGGCGACCGGCGTGCACACGCCGGGCGTCTTCGTGGAGGTCGCCCTCCATGTCGCCACGCTCGGGTCGGTGCTCGTCGTGTACGGCGCGCGGCTGTGGGCCATCGCGCGTGGCGTGCTCGCCCGACGCCCTGCCGAGCTGCGCACGGCGGGGCTGCTCGCGCTCGCCACCCTGCCGGCGGGCGTCATCGGGGTCGCGTTCCACCGTCAGGTCGAGGCGGCGGCGTCGCTGCTGCTCGTGGGCACGGGCTTCCTGGTGACCGGGTTCATGAACTGGTCGACGCGACGCCTCGCCGGCAGCCGCCCGGAGCCCACGGTCGGCGTGGCGGTGGGGATCGGCTTTGCACAGGCGCTGGCGGCCGTGTTTCGGGGCGTCTCGCGCTCGGGCTCCACCGTGTGCGCGGCGTTGTGGGGCGGTCTGGGCCCCGCCGCGGCGGCCGAATTCAGCTTCCTCCTCGCCGTTCCGGTGATCGCCGGGGCGGCGCTGGTCGAGGGGCGTCACATGGTCGTGAGCGTCGCCGCCGTCGGGGCCGTGCCCCTCGCGGTGAGCTTCGCGCTCGCATTCGCGAGCGGGATCTGGTCCATCCGCTTTCTGGTGACGCTGCTCCAGCGCGGCCGCTTCTACCGCTTCGCGCCTTACAACTGGACGGTCGGCGTCCTGACGATCGTCTACGCCTTGTGGCGCGGTTAGCGCTCGACGGCGTTGCCGCCGGCGACCTCGCCCTGCGCTGGGGCGTCCCGCAATGCGGCTTGTTCCGCCAGCTCGGCTCGACGCTCGACGCCCTCCACGACCTGGGCGCGCAGGGCGCGGTCGCGGGCACCGCCGTGATCGCGGAGGAGCAGACCGCGGGGCGGGGCCGCGACGGGCGGACCTGGCACTCGCCCGCGGGTGGCGTCTGGCTCGGCGTGCTGCTGCGTCCCGGGCGCGTCGAGCTGGGCGTGATGTCCGTACGCGTCGGACTCGCGGTAGCGGACGCCGTCGATGCGCTGCTGGGACGCCCCGAGGCCCGTCTCAAGTGGCCCAACGATGTGCTGCTCGCGGAGCGCAAGCTCGCCGGCATCCTGTGCGAAGGGCGCTGGCAGGGCGAGGCACTGCAATGGCTGGCGGTCGGCGTGGGCGTGAACGTGTGCAACTCGATCCCCGGCGCCGTGGCCCGCCGCGCGGTGGCGCTCGCCGAATGGCTCCCCGCCGTGCGCCGCATCGACCTGCTGGATCGCCTCGTGCCGGCGCTCGTGCGGCTGACGCAGGCAGCCGGTGCGGCCGCGCTCTCCGAGCGCGAGTGCGCCGCCTTCGCGGCGCGCGATTGGCTGCTCGGCCGTCAGCTGCGCGCGCCTGCGGCGGGCCGGGCGCGCGGTCTCCGTCCCGACGGCGCGCTGCTCGTCGATCTCGGGGCGGCGACGATCGCCGTGCGCGAAGGCCACGTCGAGCTCGCGTAGCGGCGACCTTCTCCCCGGCCTATCTTAGCGACGCCATGCTCCTCGCCATCAACATCAACAACACGGAAACCAAAGTCGGCTTGTTCCGGGGTGACAGCCTCGAGTCCCACTGGCGGCTGACCACCACGCCGCAGCGAACGCCGGACGAGTGGGCGTCGACGCTCACGTCGTACCTCGCCCAGGCGGGCCGCTCCACCCAGGAGGTCCGCGCGGCGATCGTCGCGTCCGTGGTGCCGCCCGTGACACAGGGGTTGTGCGAAGCCGTGGAGCGGGCGACGACGGTGGCGCCCGCGGTGGTGGACGGCCGCTCCAAGTTGCCGATCACGCTCGACGTGGACGAGCCGCTCCAGGTCGGCGCGGACCGCATCCTCAACACCCTCGCCGCCGCGGAGCTGTTCCACCGCGACACCATCGTCGTCGACTTCGGCACCGCCACGACCTTCGATTGCATCACGGCGGACGGACACTTTCTGGGCGGTGTGATCATGCCCGGGATCCGCACGGCGTCGGACGCGCTCATCCGGGGCACCGCCAAGCTACCCGCCACCGATCTCGCCCCGCCGACGCGCACCATCGGACGGCGCACCGACGAGGCGATTCGCGCGGGTGTGCTGCTCGGCACGGCCGACGCGGTCGACGGTCTGGTGCGCCGCATCAAGGCCGAGTGGCCGAACGGCAAGGCTCCCCACGTGATCGCCACCGGCGGTCTTGCGAGCCTGGTCGCGCCGCTGGCGCGTGAGATCGAGGCCGTGCATCCGGACCTGACCCTCACGGGACTGCGGATCGCAGCCGGTGCGCTCGGGCTGAAGTGGTAGCCGACCCGCGGGCGCTCAACTCCTGGCGCCGCTGGGGCTACCGGCTGCTGCCGGGGGACCTGTTCTCCTACGTGCTGCACCTGCGCCCCGCCGAGTGGCCGATCATGGCGGGGCACACGCTGCTCGGATACGTGCTGGCCGTGGGCATCGGGGGTGCGGTGCGCGGCGCGCGGTTGCCGCAGGCGATCGGTGCCCTCGTCGTGTGGGTCGTGTTCTTGAACGGCGGGACGCTGGCAATCAACTCCGTGTTCGACAAGGACGAGGGGGACATCGGCTACCTCAACGCGCCGCCCCCCCTGCCGCGGCACCTCCTCGCCTTCAGCGCGGCGCTGCTCGCCGGTGGTCAGCTGCTAGCCTTCGCCTTCCCGGTGGCGTTCCGGATCGATTACGCGATCTGTCTCGTGCTCTCGATTCTCTATTCCGTACCGCCGTTCCGGTTCAAGGCGGTGGCCGGTGTGGACTGGGTGATCAACATGTGGGGCTTCGGCACGCTCACGCCGTTCGCTGCGTGGGCCGCCACCGGACGGGCGCTCGACATGGGGCACGCACTCGTCCTGCTCGGCTTCTGCCCGCTGTTTGCGGGGCTCTATCCGCTCACGCAGCTGTATCAGATGGAGGAAGATCGCCGCCGCGGCGATCGCACCCTCGCGCTCATGCTGGGGATGCGCGCCAGCCTGGCCGTGGCGATCGCGTGTACCGTGTTGGCATTCGGGCTGTTCGCGTGGGCGGCGGCGTTGTTGTGGGTGCGCGCGTGGCTCCTGGTCGTGCCGCTGATCATGTGGCTCGCGCTACTCGCGCCTTGGTACGCCCGCCGCGACGCGCTGTCGGCCGCGGCCCAGCAACGCGGCATGTACCGGGCGCTCGGCATATGGGCCATCACCGATCTCGTGGTGCTGCAGGTGTTTGCCCGGTGAGAGACCAGGCGCTTAGATTTCCGCCAGGTCAGCTCCACTCCCCCGCTGCTTGAAGGAGACGCGACGCATGTCGGCCACGGCGGCACCTGCTGCGACGGACCGTTCGGACTTCCGCACCGTGACCGTGGGCGGTGCCCTGGTCGGCCTCGTGACAGGCGTCGCCGTCGTGCTCGTCGTTGCCGCGTCCCGCACGCTCGCGGCTGGCGTCGCCCTGGGTGGCGTCCAGGCCCTGGTGGTGCTCGCGGCGGGAGTCGTAGTTGCATTTTTCCCGGCGCAGTGGACCGCGGCGCGAGGGACCGAGGGCATCGCCGGCGCCGCGGCGGTGGGCCTGGTGGGTACCGTGGTATTCAGCGCGATCGACATCGTGCTGCTCCGGCCCTTCAAGGCCTACCCTTGGACGTGGGACGCGATCGGCGGCGGCAGCTCCTGGTGGTACCTGCCGGTGTGGTGGATGCTGGGCACCTTCCTCGCCTGGATGGGCGGCATCGTGACGGCGCGCCAGGCCGCCCGGGGAGCGGGGGAGGCGACCCTCGGGCGCCGCACGCTGCCCCCCGTCGCCGGCGCGGTCGTCGTGGCGGCGATCGCCCGGCTCGCGGGCCTTGCCGTGTCACTCCCCGCCGCCACCGGCGGCGCGTTCACCATCGTCCTCGCGGCGCTCGCCCTCGTCGCCCTCACCCGCAGGGGATAGCGGGTCGGACGGGCGACGTGCCCCGCTGGCTCGCCCATCTCCTGGTCGCCGTGGGGTGGCTGCTCACGCCGGTGCTGGCATGGGCCGCGTCCTACGTCGGACTGTGGGCGGGCGCCCTGGCCGCTACCCGCTTCACCAATCCCCTGACGATGCTCGGCGTGGCCGGTGCCGCCGCCGCGGTGTGCGGCTTCACGTCTCTCGCCATCTGGGTGCGCTTCATGCGCCGGGTGCCGCATCTCCTGTCGCATCACATGGCGCCGCGCGCGTCGGAGGAGCACCGCGCTGTTGCGGCCGCTGACTGATCCCCGGCGGCTGGCCCTGCTGCTCTTGCCCGCGACGCTGGCGGGGCAGGGACGCGGCATGGAGCTCCATCTGGGCCGCTGGTACAACGGCAATCGCGCCGACGTCTACGAATTCCGGACCAGCTCTCCCGTCGGAGGAAGGTTTACGCACGGGTTTGGGGCGTCGGTGCTCGTGAACGACTCGCTCGGCCGGCGACGCGCCTTCTACGGCCTCGGGTACGAGCTCCAGGCGTGGCGCGGCCGGGCCACGCTCGGACCCTATGCGCTCGCCGGCGTGGCGCTCGGTCTGTCCACCGACCCCGCGACCCAGGAGCTCGCCGCCCAATGGAGCCTGGGTGGTGGTGTCGAGTGGCGGCCGCTCGGATGGCTGGCGCTGGGGACGGAGATACGCTATCGGCTCGAGGATCGCGGACCCCGCGGATTTTGGAATCCTCGCAGCGACGCGCGTACGGGCGTGAGCGCGGTGTTCGGAGTCTCGGTGGGAGGGGGAAGGCGCGGCGGCGGACGGGGCCGGGGCGGGTACGGCGGTCCGCCCGAGCTGCCGCCACCGGCGCTCCCTGCGACGATCGGCGGCAATGCCGGCGACGTGGTCCAGACCGCCATCGAGTCCCTCGGCACGCCGTACATCTGGGGTGGGACCGCGGACAACGGGTTCGATTGCTCGGGACTGATTCAATACGCCTACGGTCAGCACGGGATCCGCTTGCCGCGCATGAGCCGCGATCAAGCGCGCACCGGCGCCGAGGTCGCCCCCGTCGTGGACGCACTCCGCCCCGGTGACGTGCTGCTGTTCTCCGCCCGTCCCGGAGCCGGCGTGACGCACGTCGGGATGTACGTCGGGGAGCTCAAGTTCATCCACAGCTCGAACCGAGGCGTGAAGCTGTCGCGCCTGGATCCGCAGGACCCGGAGGGGGCGTACTGGCTCGATCGGTGGGTCGGGGCGCGGAGGATCATCCCATGAACCGTTCCACGACGCCACGACGCCACGTTGCAACAGGGCTCGCGTGCACGCGTCTAGTCATGGAACTTGGCGTCGTGGCGTCATGTAACGCTTTCGTCGTCGGCTGCGCTCCGTCCACGCGCTATGAGCAGCCCGCCGCCCTGCGGGGCTATGACATCCTCGTCACGAGCCAGGATTCGCTCGGTCGGGGGATCGCGCAGGGGCTCGCGCGGCGGGGCTTCCGGGTCCGGAGTCACGTCCGGGGCGGCAGCCGTCCGACGGCGTATCTCTTCGCTTTCATATTCCGGGAAACCGAGCCCCCGGCGCTCACCTGGCTGCACGTGCGCCTCGCCGACACCCGCACCGGGGCCATCGTCGCGGCGGTGTCGGCCCCGCTCGACTCGCTGGGCTCGAGCGCGGAGGAGCGGGCCCGGGCGATCGTCGACTCCTTGGCGGCGAACCCGGCACTGCGACGAGCCATCGCACCCACTTGACATGACAAGGCCGCGAGGAGAGATTGTGCGTCGGTTGGTTTAGCACTCGTGGTGGCAGAGTGCTAACTCTATTGTCCCATATGTACTTATGACCACTGCATCGAGGTGGAGGGCTGGCACATGGCAACCGCAACGGCAGCGAAGGCGAAACTCAAGGTCTACCCGCTCGCGGATCGCGTGGCCATCCGGCCGATGGAGGAGACGGAGACGATGAAGGGCGGTCTCTACATCCCCGACACGGCCAAGGAGAAGCCGATCCAGGGTGAGGTCATCGCGGTGGGTCCCGGGCGCCGGGAAAAGGGGGACGTGGTGCCGATGGAGTTGAAGGTCGGGGACCGCGTGGTGTACGGCAAGTACAGCGGCACACAAGTCGAGCTCGAGGGTGAAGAGATCATCCTCATCAAGGAAGCCGACGTCATCGCCAAGCTTGGTTGACGCTTAGGAGGAAACGGACATGCCTGCGAAGCAACTGGAATTCAACACGGAGGCCCGCGCCCGGCTGAAGCGGGGTGTGGACCAGCTGGCCGAAGCGGTCAAGGTGACGCTCGGCCCGAAGGGTCGGAATGTCGTCATCGACAAGAAGTTCGGTAATCCGACCGTGACCAAGGACGGCGTGACGGTCGCGAAGGAAATCGAGCTGGAAGACCCGATCGAGAACATGGGCGCCCAGATGGTGAAGGAAGTGGCGACCAAGACGTCGGATCTCGCGGGGGACGGCACGACCACGGCGACGGTGCTGGCCCAGGCGATTTTCCGCGAGGGGCTCAAGTCGGTCACGGCCGGCTCGAACCCGATGTCGTTGAAGCGCGGGATCGACCGGGCGGTGGAGAACGTGGTCGAGGAGCTGAAGAAGATTTCGGTTCCCACGGCGGGGCGGAAGGAGATCGCCCAGGTGGGCGCGATCTCGGCGAACAACGACAAGGAGATCGGCAACCTCATCGCCGAGGCAATGGAGAAGGTCGGTAAGGACGGCGTCATCACCGTGGAAGAGGCGAAGGGCCTCGAGACGACGCTCGAGACGGTGGACGGAATGCAGTTCGACCGCGGCTACCTCTCACCCTACTTCATCACCGATCCCGAAAAGATGGAAGCGGTCCTCGAGGACGCGTACATCCTCATCCACGACAAGAAGATCTCGTCGATGAAGGACTTGCTCCCGATTCTCGAGAAGGTGGCGCAGGCCGGCCGGCCGTTGCTCATCATCGCCGAGGACGTCGAGGGCGAGGCGCTGGCGACGTTGGTGGTGAACAAGCTCCGTGG
>QHUU01000023.1 GCA_003222155.1 Gemmatimonadota bacterium
CCGGACGCTCACTCGAGTACCACCGCCGTGCCGTAGCAGAGCACTTCCGTGGCCGACGCCCGGCTCGCCACTTCCGACGCGTCGAAGCTGACGCCGAGGACGGCGTTGGCCCCGACCTGCCGGGCGTGTGCGACCATCAGGTCGTAGGCGGCCTGCCGCGCCTGCTCGCACATCTCGGTGTAGGCGCCGATCTGCCCTCCGATGATGCTCTTTAGGCCGCCGAGGATGCCCTGCGAGATGGTGGGTGCGCGCACGGTGATGCCGCGCACGACTCCCTTGTACTCACGAACTCTCCGGCCCTGCACGTCGAACGTCGTGGAGACGATCATGGATTGCGCGATGGCCACGGACTCCCCTTTTTTCCGGGTGGATGCGTTTCGGAGCGACTCCGGAAAGATAGCGTCGTCGCCTTGCCCGCCCGGCCGCGGAGCAGGTATCATCCGACGGTTCATGACTACACTCTCCTCAGGTACGGCGCGCCCGAGTCTCACGCGCTCGCTCGTCGGCAAGAAGATCGTCATGGCCGTGACCGGCGGGATCCTGTTCGTCTTCGTCGTCGCTCACCTGCTCGGGAATCTCAAGGTGTTCCAGGGGCCGGAGCATTTCAACGCCTACGCGGAGGGGTTGCGTACCGTGGGCGCGCCGTTCTTCGGCCGCGGGTGGGTGCTCTGGATGGTCCGGTCGGTCCTGCTCGCGTCCCTGTTCGCCCACATCTGGGCGGCCGTGGGCGTGACGCGCGCCAGCTGGCGGGCGCGCCCCGTCGCCTACCGCCGCCTCGACCTGGTCGAGACGACCTACGCCGCCCGCACGATGCGCTGGGGGGGCGTGATCATCTTCGTCTACGTCGTTTACCACCTGCTGGATCTCACGTTCGGCCGCGTCAACCCGAGCTTCGTGCCCGGCGACGTGTACCACAACCTGGTGGCGAGCTTTCAGCGCTGGCCCGTTTCGGTCGCCTACATCGTGGCGATGGTGGTGGTGGGCCTGCACTGCTATCACGGCCTGTGGAGCGCGCTCCAGACGCTCGGGCTGCACCGGCCGCCGACGGTCGCCTGGCGGCGCGGCGTGGCGGGGGGGATCGCGGCCGCGATCACCGCGGGGTATGTCGCGATTCCGCTGGCGGTGCTCGGCGGAGTGGTGCGCTGACCGTGGAACTGCGCGCCAGGCTGCCGGCGGGGCCCCTGGCCGAGAAGTGGGAGCGCCACCGGGCCGAGATCAAGCTGGTCAATCCCGCGAACAAGCTGAAGCGCCACGTCATCGTGGTCGGCTCGGGGCTCGCCGGCGCCGCCGCGGCGGCGTCGCTCGCGGAGCTGGGCTACGCCGTGTCGTGCTGCTGCTTCCAGGACTCGCCCCGCCGGGCGCATTCGATCGCGGCGCAGGGCGGCATCAACGCCGCCAAGAACTACCAGAACGACGGCGACTCCACCTTCCGGCTGTTCTACGACACGATCAAGGGAGGAGACTTCCGCTCGCGCGAGGCGAACGTGTATCGGCTCGCGGAAATCAGCGCGCGCATCATCGATCAGTGTACGGCGCAGGGGGTGCCGTTCGCGCGCGAATACGGCGGCCAGCTTGCGAACCGCTCGTTCGGCGGGGTGCAGGTGTCGCGCACGTTCTACGCGCGGGGTCAGACGGGCCAGCAGCTGCTGTTGGGCGCGTACCAGTCCCTGGCGCGGCAGATCGGCATGGGCACGGTGAAGATGTACCCGCGCACCGAAATGCTCGATCTGGTGGTCGTGGACGGGCGGGCCCGCGGCATCGTCGTGCGCAGTCTGGTGGATGGCGCCGTGACCACGCACATCGGAGACGCGGTGGTGCTGGCGACGGGCGGGTACTCCAACGTCTACTACCTGTCCACCAACGCCAAGGGCTGCAACGTCACCGCCATCTGGCGCGCGCACAAGCGGGGCGCGGCATTCGCGAACCCGTGTTTCACACAGATCCACCCGACCTGCATCCCCGCCACCGGTGAGCACCAGGCGAAGCTGACCTTGATGAGCGAGTCGCTTCGCAACGACGGCCGCATCTGGGTGCCGAAGCGGAAAGGCGACACCCGGCCGCCGCTCGAGATTCCCGAGGACGAGCGCGACTATTACCTGGAGCGGCTGTATCCGAGCTACGGCAATCTGGCGCCGCGCGACATCGCGTCCCGACGCGCCAAGCAAGTGTGCGACGAGGGCCGCGGCGTGGGTCCCGGCAGCCACGGCGTGTACCTGGACCTCCGCGACGCGATCGCCCGGCTCGGCCACCGGGTGATCGCCGACCGCTACGGCAACCTGTTCGAGATGTACGAGCGCATCACGGCGGAGAGCCCGTTCGAGCGGCCGATGCGCATCTACCCCGCCCCGCACTACACGATGGGCGGGCTGTGGGTGGACTACAACCTGATGACCACGGTGGACGGACTGTACGCGATCGGGGAGGCGAACTTCTCCGATCACGGCGCCAACCGCCTCGGCGCGAGCGCCTTGATGCAGGGGCTCGCGGACGGCTACTTCATCCTGCCCTACACGATCGGGGACTATCTCGCGCAGGCGAAGCTCCCCCCGCTCGACGCCAGTCACCCGGACGTCCGCCGCACGGAGGCGGAGGTGAGCGACCGCGTAGAGCGGCTGCTCGCCGTGGGGGGCCGCCGCAGCGTCGACGCGTTCCATCGCGAGCTCGGCCGGCTCATGTGGGACAAATGCGGCATGTCGCGCAGCGCCGCGGGGCTGCGCGAGGCGATTCAGCGGATCCGCGTCCTGCGCGACGAGTTCTCGAGCGACGTCTACGTCGCCGGGAAGGGCGCGGACCTGAACCAGGCGCTGGAGCATGCGGGCCGCGTCGCCGATTTTTTCGAGTTCGCCGAGCTGATGTGTCACGACGCGCTGCACCGCGAGGAATCGTGCGGGTGCCACTTCCGCGAGGAGCACCAGACCCCGGAGGGCGAAGCGAAGCGCGACGACGAGCGCTTCGGCTACGTCGCGGCCTGGGAGTTCCGGGGCGTGGGCGAGCCGGCCGTGCTGCACAAGGAGCCGCTCGAGTTCGAAACCGTCCACCTCGCGCAGCGGAGCTACAAGTAATGCGTCTCACGCTCCACGTCTGGCGTCAGGCGGGACCCCGCGCAGCCGGGCGCTTCGTCCGCTACGATGTGCCGGACGCGAGCCCCGACATGTCGTTTCTCGAGCTGCTCGATGTCTTGAACCAGCGGCTCATCACCCGCCGCGAGGAGCCGATCGCCTTCGACCACGACTGTCGCGAAGGCATCTGCGGCGCCTGCGGGATGGTGATCAACGGGCGGCCGCATGGGCCGCGGCGGGCCACCACCACGTGCCAGCTCCACCTGCGCTCCTTCCGCGACGGCGCGGAGCTGTGGATCGAGCCGTGGCGGGCGCGGGCGTTCCCCGTGCTCAAGGACCTGGTCGTGGATCGGAGCGCGTTCGACCGCGTCATTCAGGCGGGCGGGTTCATCAGCGTGCGCACCGGGAGCGCACCCGAGGCCAATTCCGTCGCGGTGCCCAAGCAGGACGCCGATCTCGCGATGGACGCGGCGGCGTGCATCGGGTGCGGCGCCTGCGTGGCCGCGTGTCCCAACGCGTCGGCGATGCTGTTCGTCGCCGCCAAGGTGTCGCACCTCGGCCTCTTGCCTCAGGGGCAGCCCGAGCGCGCCCGCCGCGTGGTGACCATGGTCGCGCAGATGGATGCGGAGGGATTCGGGGCCTGCACCAACCACGGCGAATGCATGGCGGCGTGCCCGAAGGACATCAGTATCGACTTCATCGCGCGGCTCAACCGGGACTACTTGAAAGCAGTCGCAAGCGGTAAGCCGCAAGCCGCAAGAGCGAACGGGGGAGATGGCTAGAGGCTGACGGCCGCCATCGTCTCCTTCACCGCGTCGGCCGATTGCTTGAGCGCCGCGTGCTCCTCGGCCGACAGCTTCACCTCGAGGATCTGCTCGAGCCCGCGGCGCCCCAGTTTGCACGGCACGCCGAGGTAAATCCCGGACACGCCGTACTCCCCCTGCACCCACGCGGCGCACGGCAGGATGCGCTTCTTGTCGCGCGCGATCGCTTCGACCATCTGCGTGACTGCCGCCGACGGCGCGTAATACGCCGAGCCGGTCTTCAGGAAGGCGACGATCTCGGCGCCGCCGTTGCGCGTGCGCTCGACGATCTTGTCGAGCCTCGCCTTGTCGAGCAGCTGGCTCACGGGAATCCCCGAGACGGTCGTGTACGACACGAGCGGTACCATGGTATCGCCGTGCCCGCCCAGCACCATCGCCTGAATGTCCTCGACCGACACGTCGAGCGCCTCGGCCAGGAAGGCCCGATAGCGCGCGGTGTCGAGCACGCCCGCCATGCCGATCACCCGTTCGCGGGGGAACCCGGTGACCTGCTTCGTCACCCAGCACATCACGTCCAGCGGGTTCGAGACCACCAGGACGATCGCGTCGGGGCAATGTCGCTTGATCTCGAGCGAGACCTGCTTCACGATATCCGCATTGGTGCGGACCAGGTCGTCGCGGCTCATTCCCGGCTTGCGCGCGATGCCGGCGGTGACGACCACGAGCTCGCTGCCCGCCGCGGCCGCGTAGTCGTTGGCACCGAGCACCCGGGTATCGAAGCCCTCGATGGGCGCCGACTCCCACTGGTCGAGCCCCTTGCCTTGGGGCACGCCCTCGATCACGTCCACGAGGATGACGCGGCGGGCGAGCTCCTTTTCGGCCAGGCGCTGGGCGGCGGTGGCGCCGACGTTGCCGGCGCCGACGACCGTGATCTTGTTCATCATGAGGATGAGATCACCCGCCGCGGGTGTGCATCTCCCGATGGGGATCGGCGCGCAACGACTCGATCCGGTACAGCGCGCCGCGATCGACCACGCCCAGTCGCTCTTCGGCTCCGCGATCGGTGCGGCCCTGCCACGTGGCTCGGATGAGCGCCGCCAGCTCCTCGTCGCCGACGCCGCCGCGCAGCGGAGCGCGCAGATCGACGCCCTGGCCGGCGTAGAGACACAGAAACCAGGTGCCATCCGCGGTGACACGGCTGCGGTCGCAGGTGCGGCAGAACGGCGCGGTGACCGAGGCGATGATCCCGAAGGTCGTGCCGTCCGGGAGGCGGAACCGCTCGGCGGGGGCGCGCCCGTCCCCGGCGACCGGGGCGATCGGGCCGTAGCGCCGTGTCAGCGTCGCGAGCATGTCGCGCTGCGATACGACCTGGTCCAGCGACCAGTGGGTGGCGCCGCCCACGTCCATGTACTCGATGAACCGCAACTCGGCGCCCTCGGTGCGGCCGAACTCGAGCAGCTCTCCCAGCTCGTCGTCGTTGAAGCCGCGGATCACGACGCTGTTGAGCTTCACCTGCTCGAAGCCGGCGTCGCGCGCCGCGCGGATGCCGGCGAGCACGTCGCCGTGTCGCGCGCTCTTGGCGAACGCGAGCATCCGCTCGGGACGGAGCGTGTCGAGGCTCACGGTGACGCGCTGCAGGCCCGCCGCGCGCAGCGCCGCCGCCTGCTGCGCGAGCAGCAGCCCGTTCGTGGTCATCGCCAGATCTTCGATCTGCGGAATCCGCGCGACCAGGCGCACCAGCGCCGGGAGGTCGTGCCGCAACAACGGCTCGCCACCCGTCAGGCGCACCTTGCGCACGCCCAGCCTCGAGAACACCCGCACCAGGCGGTCGAGCTCCTCGAACGTGAGGATCGAGGCCCGGGGCAGCCACACGTACTCGTCTTCGGGCATGCAGTAGCGGCACCGCAGGTTGCAGCGGTCCGTCACCGAGAGCCGCAGGCTCGCGAGCGGCCGGTCGAACGCATCGCGGACGGGGTCAGACATGGGAGGGACGACCGGATGGATCGACCCACGTCTCGGTTCCGTCCACTCGGAGCTCCTTCTTCCAGACGGGGATGCGACGCTTGACCTCTTCGATCACGAACCGGCAGGCCTCGAACGCTTCCGCGCGGTGCGGCGCCGCCACCGCGATGGCGATGCTCGCCTCGCCCGACGGAATCGTGCCCAGCCGATGCCGCACGGCGATGCGTGCCTGGGGCCAGCGGCCGCCTGCGTCCGCCAGGAGACGGCCGAACTCGGCCTCCACCATCGCTTCGTACGCCGAGTACTCGATCGCGGTCACGCCCTGCTCCTCGGGTCCATTGCGCACGGTTCCCAGGAACACGCACGTACCGCCGCGCTCGGGGGCCGAAACCTCGGCGACGAGCCGTTCGACGGACAGGGGGTCGCGCGTCAAATAGGGCATCAGCCGCCGGCGATCGGAGGCAATAACGCGACCTCGTCTCCGTCCTCCACCCGCGCGTCGAGCTTGACCTGACGCAGGTTCAGGGCGGCGAGCGGGCGCTCCGGCAGGGCACGCGCCGCGGGGACCTCGTCGCGCAGGCGGCGCAGCACATCGCCCACCGTCGCCGGCAGAGCGACCGAGACCGCCGCCTCGGTGCGCCCCACCAGCTCCGCATAGCGCGCGAACAGCCGCACCCGGATCGACGCCGTCGCCGTCCCCGTTCCCCTGGCCGTCATGTCGCTCGCAAGATAGCCCACGTCAGTTCCCCGTGGAACCCGTCGCGAGGCCGCGCCAGATCTTCGCCTGTTTCGGCGTGGGGGATGACGCCGGCGTGAGGGTGAACGATACCGCCGTTCGCTCCCGCACCTGCGTGTCGAGCGTCAACGGCTTGCCGCCCCGTGTGACGCTGATCGTGAGGGGCTGCCCGTTCTGACCGCGATAGCGCTCCCGGTAGCGCGCGCCCCAGTCGCCGTCGGGGCGAGCCTCGATCTCTCCCACCTTGAGCAGCACGTCACCAGGCTCGAGCCCGGCTGCGTCCGCCGCGCTGCCCGGGACCACGCTCTGCACCACCAGCTTCGCCGTCTCGTCGGGCTGGGCGTTGACACCGAGAAACGGGTTGGAGATCGTCCGGCGAGCGACCGTGACGCCGGCCTTGGCGAGCAGCGACTCGTAGGGCAGCGGCTCCCGGCCGTTCACGTAGCGCTGATAGAATGCGTCGACGTCCGGAAGCCCGTACTCCCGCAGCAGGCCGAGCAGGTCCTGCGTCGTGAACCCCTTCTGCTTCTGGTAAAAGCGGGTGTACAGTGCCCGCATCACCTCGTCCAGGCTGTGCCGGTTGTCGCTGGCATCGCGAATCGACACGTCCAGCAGCAACCCGGTGAGCGACCCCTTCGGGTAGTACAACTGCGAGCTGTTCACGAACACTTCGTTGATCCAAGTCGCGACGCTGCCGTCCTCTTCACTCCATGGCTCGGGCGCCGATTCGACCTGCTGCATGTTTTGCGTGGTGTTGCGGAGGAACTGCTCCGCGGTCCACAACCCGGAGCGCAGGTTCGTGAGATCGGCGTAATAGTCGGTGACGCCCTCGGACCACCACAACAGCGGTGTGAACTGCTCGGCGTGGTAGTCGTAGGGCCACATCTCCGCCGGCCGGATGCGCTTCACGTTGAAGAGATGGAAATACTCGTGTGCCATCAATGGCACCATGAAGTCGCCGAAGGTGCCGGCCGCGTCCGCGAACGCCCCCTGCGGCATGATGTCGAACTGCGACGCCGCGTGCTCCAGCCCGCCGCCGAAGTTCACCGGCTCCCGGATGACGTTGAAGAACACCGTGTAGCGGTCGTACGGCGGACCACCGAGCAGGGCGTTTTCGGTGCGGGCGATCTTCTCGAGGTCGGCGCGCATGTTGCGCTGTACGCCGGGCGAGTAGGCGTCCGTCGGCCACACCGCGATCCGGATCCACTTGCCGTCCACCTGCAACGAATCGAGGCTGTACTTCCCGACGAACGTCTGCGCGTCGGCGAGCTCGTGGTAGTTCGCTGCGGCGTACGGTCCGCTGCCCGACCCGCCCCCGAGCGCGGTCGTCACTTGCCATCCCGCGGGGAGCGTAAAGCGCACCTCGGCGGGACGGTCGAGCTGGCCCTCTTCGTAGAGAAACAGGTTCGTGCCGAGAAATTCGCCGAAGTCGCCCGTGAGCCGCGCCATCGAGAGATCGATCGTGTCCGCGAAGTAGTCGAATTCGACGCTGACCCGCTCGCTCCGGGCGGTCGTGACGCGCCAGGTGTCCTTGTCGAAGCGGTCCCAGAACAGCGCCTGACCGGCCGGCGTCTTCGCGCCGAAGTGACGCACGTAGCGCGCGTAATTCTGGATCTCGTAGTTGCCCGGGCTCCACGCCGGGAGCGACAGGTACAGCGTGTCTTTACCGCGCGTCGGGAAGTCGGCGCGCACGTGCAACAGGCGCGTCGCGGGGGCCGGCACCGCGATTTCGTATTGCACCGGTGGGACGCGTTGGGCGGACACGGGGACGGCGACGAGCAGCAGGAGCAGGGGGCGCACGGGTGCGTTTCTCCGGAAGTGTGGGCCTCTTGATTACACCGTGCAAAACAAAGCGGCCCAGACGGTTAGTCCGGGCCGCGCGCGATCGCTCGTGGCATGCGTCAGGGCGTCACGCGCTCGCTCGCCTCCGCGACCATCGCGCGCAACTCCTTGCTGGGCTTGAACACAGGTACTGGACGCGCGGCCACTTCGACCGGGTCGCCGGTGCGCGGATTGCGCGCCATGCGCGTCTTGCGCTGGCGGATCTTGAACGTCCCAAACCCGCGAATCTCAATGTTATGCTGCTCCGCGAGCGCCGCTTTCACGGCGTCCAGAAACGAGTCGACGACGCGGGCGCAGTCCTTCTTGGAAATCAGGGGACCGGCAGTGCGCGCGATTTGTGCGGTGACCTTTTCGACCAGGTCGGCCTTCGTCATCCGTCCCCCTTGAAGGGCCCAAGGGCAGTCAAGACGAGGGGCCAACATACGGGCTTACCTATTGTGTGTCAAGAGCTT
>QHUU01000094.1 GCA_003222155.1 Gemmatimonadota bacterium
AGAACGACCTCGCGGCCAACAGCAAGAAGTGCACGCTCGCCACGTTCCACCAGCCGCGCTTCTTCTCGTCGGATACGCCCGGCTGGACCAGCGACGACGGCGTGAAGAATTTCTGGACCCGCCTCTACGCGGCGGGCGTCGATCTCGTCCTGAACGGCCAGCAACACCAGTACGAGCGGCTCAAGCCGATGACGCCCGACGGCGTCGTGGACAACGTGCAAGGGATCCGCTCCATCGACGTGGGGACGGGCGGCGAAAGCACGGCGCTGCCCGTGGCGATTCATCCCAATAGCGAGGTGATCTCGGACGCGTTCGGGGTCTTGAAGGTCTCCCTGTTCGCCGATCATTACACGTGGCAGTTCGTCCCAATGCAGGGCCAGAGCTTCAGCGATCAGGGCTCGGGGACATGTCACTGAGGCTCACTCGAGCCGCCGTCGTTGTTTGCATCTCGGTCGCCTGCGTCGAAGACGACCATCGGGCCCCAGCCTCCCCGCTCGGGCCGGCGGCGCAGAGCGCTGCGACGCCCGCGGCGACAGTCACGCTCGTGGGCGCCGGCAACATCGCGCGCTGCGATCGGACCAACGACGAGGCCACTGCCGCCCTGCTCGATTCCATTCCGGGGACGGTGTTCGCCCTGGGCGACAACGCGGTTCCGGGCGGCACGCTCGCCAATTACCAGAACTGCTTCGGGGCGAGCTGGGGTCGGCACCTCGCCCGCACCTCTCCCGTGCCCGGGCATCAGGACTACATGTCGAGCCCCACGGCGGACGGATACTTCGGGTATTTCGGGGCCGCCGCGGGCGACCCCACCAAGGGCTACTACAGCTACGACCTGGGCGCCTGGCACGTCGTCGTGCTGAACAGCAACAGCGCCTACGTCGCCGCCAGCGCGGGGTCACCGCAGGAGCAATGGCTCAAGGCCGACCTGGCCGCCACGACGCAGCACTGTGTGCTGGCCCTGTGGCACCGGCCGCGGTTCTACTCCAACACCGACACCGTGTTCTACGCGACCGAGGCGGTCAAGCCGTTCTGGAACGACCTCTACGCCGCCGGGGCGGACCTCATTCTCAACGCCCACTCCCGCGACTACGAGCGCTTCGCCCCGCAGACGCCGGATGGCGCGGCGGACTCGGTGAAGGGGATCCGCGAGATGATTATCGGTACCGGTGGGGAGGGACTCGACGCGCCCAACACCAATCGCATTGCCAACAGCGAAGTGAACATCAGCCAGGTGTACGGCGTGCTGCGGCTGACGCTGGCCGACGGATCGTATGCGTGGCGGTTCGTTCCCGTCGCGGGCCAGACCGCGACGGACTCTGGGAGCGCGACCTGCCACCACGCTCCACCGCCCCCACCACCGCCGCCGGGGAACCAGGCCCCGGTGGCCGTCCCGGGCGGTCCCTATACCGGGCTCGACACGATCCGGTTCGACGGAACCGGCTCCTCCGATCCGGACGGGGACCTGCCGCTCGCATACGCGTGGAGCTTCGGAGACGGTCAGTCGGACACCGGCGCGATGCCGCTGCACCTGTACGCTACCCCGGGCAGCTATGCCGTCACCTTGACGGTCACGGACGCGCGCGGCGCCGCCAGCCAGCCGGCCACGACCACGGCGAGTGTCAGCGGCGGGGGCGGGGCAGACACGGCCGTCGTGCTGATCGTCGCCGGCAACATCGCGGGCTGCGAGAGCGAGAACACGCCCCGGACGGCGAGCCTCGTCGACGCGATTCCCGGAACCGTGCTGACGCTGGGCGACAACGTCTTCCCGGATGCCACCTACTATCAGTCCTGCTACGACCCGACCTGGGGCCGCCACAAGGCGCGCACCTACGCGACGCTCGGCAACCATGAGTATCAGACCGGCACGGCGGACGGCGCGTTCGATTACTTCGGCGACCGCGCCGGGCCGCGCGGCAAGGGATACTACAGCTTCGAGCTCGGCGCGTGGCACATCATCGTATTGAATTCGAACACCCGGTACGTCCCCGACAGCGCGGGCTCGGAGCAGGACGTGTGGCTGCAGAACGACCTGGCCGCGAACACCAAGAGGTGCACGCTCGCGACGTTCCATCAGCCCCGGTTCTTCTCGTCTGACACGCCCGGGTGGACGTCGGACGGCTCGGTGAAGATCCTGTGGAAACGGCTGTACGCGGCGGGGGCCGATCTCGTGCTCAACGGGCAGCAGCACCAGTACGAGCGCCTCGCGCCCATGACGCCGGATGGCATCGTGGACACGCTGCGCGGCCTCCGGTCGATCGATGTGGGCACGGGCGGTGAGAGCACCGCGCTGCCCGTCGCCATTCATCCAGCGAGTGAGGCGATCTCGGCGGCGTTCGGGGTCCTCAAGCTCGCTCTCTCGGCCGACGGCTACACCTGGGAGTTCGTGCCCATACCCGGGCAGACGTTCACCGATCGGGGCTCCGGCACGTGCCACTGAGTGGTTGAAGGCGGATGCCGACGGCATTCCAGTGGGCCCGCCTCAAGGCGGACGTCAAGTCTCCGCTGCGCCGCGGCGCCTGGTATCGCATCCTCAAGCTCACCCCCGCCGACGCGATCCTGGACGTGCGCGGCAAGCCGGTCAGCGTGCCCCGCGGCGATCTGCAGTTGTCACCGACGCCGGCGCTGCGCTGGTCGGTCGTGGCGAGCCCCAAGAACTCGCCCCGATTCCCCAAGTCGTGGGGAGCGCGCTACGCCGTGTGCCCCAATTGCCGCGAGCGGGCCCGTCTCGAGGGCCAACCCGCGGGCATGCGTTGCCACCGCTGCAATGAGTTTTTCGAGATCGCCTGGAACGAGCGGGGTCGCTCCGCGGGATAGCCGATCGCGACGCGGGGACCGTGGTTACGGGGCGAGGATGGTGATGGCGGCGCTCGACGCCGCAAGGGCATTCTGGGCGGTCGCCCGGAGGACGTAGCCGGAGCTCGCCTTATCGATGACCAGATCGCCGAACGACGCGACGCCGCGGACGGCGGCAACTGTCAGCGTGCCCGAGAGAGTGCCCCCCACCGGATTGGTGCTGAGCGCAATAGTGACGGCGGCGTTGAAGCTGGCATCCGCGCGGCCGAGCGTATCCGCGGCCCCCACCAGAATCGCGGGTGTAAGGATTTGCCCGGCGGTTGCGGTCAGGGGCTGCTGGAGAATCGCGAGGACATTGGACCCGCTGCCGCCCCCTTTGCCCCCCGAGATGGCGAGCCCCGCGGCGGTGGTGAGCCGGTCATACGGACAGGCCGCCGTCCCGAGCGCCACCAGGGCGACTGTCGCGGCCGAAAGCCTCATTCTCATGTAATTCCCCTCGTGTCAGGCCCTCACATGATTGTGGAAGACCCCGTACGCCGCAAGAGCCCGCGCTACTCCTTTGTCCACTTCTCCGGCGATATACACCGCGAGCTTGCCCGCGTGCTCCGCGAGGACGGCGGCGCCCGCGGGCACATCGCCCGGTTTGAGCCCCCGGTAGCGCTCGACCAGGCCTGCGCCCACGGCTTCGAGCACCCACGGCTTCGTCTCGACGGTGGCCTTCGTCACGATGACGCCGCGCACGGCTCCTTGCGGCGTGAAGCCGACCGCCACCTCGACGGGGCCATGGGGCGTATCGACACGGGCGAACGTGAGGGCGCCCACGACGGTCGCGCCCGCCTTGCCGTTGTAGAAGGTGAGCACGCCGTCGTCCGGACTCCAGTCGACGAGCTCGTGGAGGCGGTGCGCATCCGGGTCGCTCAAGTGGACCTCGCGCGCGACATAGGCGTCGGCGCCGGGGAGCAGGGCCCGCACCGCGTCGGGCCGCTTGACCAGCACGACGGCGGGCGTGATATGGAGGACGGCGGCGATCGCCGCCCCGCGCAGCACCAGATTCATCGGTTGACTCCTCTCGAACGAAACCACATTTGGTGGATGGCCAGGGCGGTGACGGCGAGATAGCCCAGGCCCATGGCCCATCCTCCGATCAAGGTGACGGCCGCGAAACGGGCCGAGACGAACTTGGTGAGCCACATCCCCGCGAAGTCCAGCCACGGGGCGGAAAACAGCAGGGTGATGATGCCGAGCGCCCACCGCTGGGAGAGAGAGAGCCCCGCCACCACGAGTGCCAGCGCGGCGGCGATGAGGCCGTACATGGGGACGTGCACGTGCGTGTCCTGGATCAGGAGGTCCGTGTCGACCTCGTGCACCTCGGGTTTCGCGAACTCGAGCATGGACATGGGGTGCTCCTTCACCATGGTCGTCTCGGGCGGCATCGGCATGGACATGGCGTGTCCCGCGTAGGTAGCCGCCACGCGCTCGGGGGTGAACCCCGCATAGAGCGAGACCATCAGGGCCCCAAACACATAGGATATGCCCAGCGTGGCGAGCAGACACGTGACCAGCCACTTGATGCGAAGGTCCGCGCGTCCCAGGTCGTAGAGCATGACGCTCCCTCCGCTAGAAGACGTAGACCAGCTCCATGACGCCCTTCGTGTCCGAGAACGGCTGCGACGACCAATCGGCGCGGATGGCCGCGCGCAGGGCGATCTGCGGCAGGTGAAAGCGAGTGTGCTCGATGTTGCTGAAGACACCCTCGCGCGCGGTGCTGAAATACCACATGGGGCCCGCCGTCACGGACCGCAGGATCTGCGGGGTTCCCGTGAGGAGGCCGTCACTGTCTTCCATCTGGTCGTAGCGCGCGCTGAGACCCACGTTCCTGGCGAGCCGCACGAACCCGGTCACGGCCGCGCCGCGCCACGTCGGGTTGCCGCCGCTCTGCTGCTCGCGGCCGATGTTCACCTCGGCACCAAGGATCAGCCGTCCCCGGTCGATCGTGAGGTCGCCCGATACGAGCGAGCGTTGGTGCGCGTCCGTGGAGTCGCGCTCCGGTCCGTACACCCCCGTGACTCCGACCGTCACCCACGGAATCGGGATGACCTGCGCCCGCAGCATGCCGGTCTTGCCGCGATTGTTGTCCGCCGCGACGTCCCATCCGTTGGCGGCCACCGCCCACACGTCCGCGCGGGGCGAGGCGGTGTAGTGCACCTGCAGGCCGGTCAACTTGCCCGGTCGGGCAAAGGTGAAGTTGAACGAATTGGTAGCGATCAGGTTGAGGGGTTCGTCGTCCCGCTCGAAGCCGATCGGGGCGTCGAACCGCCCGAACGCCAGGGTCCACTGATTGGCCTTCTGCGGAGTCCAGCTGACCAGCAGGTTGTCGATTTCGGTCGAGGTCTCCGTACCCTCGAGCGCCGTCGTCAACTGGGCGAACAGGTACACATCTCCTGCGGGCTTGAACAGGCTGACGCCGATCTTGCCGGCGGTGAAGCCGTTGCTGCGGGCCAGCCGATCGTAATCGGCCCGACCGACGGCGAAGCCGGTCAGGCTGACGGCTTGCGGCTCCTCGAACGTCACCGCGCGCTCCTGCGCCGCGGCGGGCGCCGCGACGCAGCACAGCAGGGCGCACCACGGCGCTCTGCGCATAGGTATGTCCTCCGGATTGTAGGTGGCTAACGGATCAGGTCAGCCGGGTCCGATCGGAGGCGGAGGAGTCGGGGGGAAAGACGGGGACTGGGGACTGGGGACTGGGGACCGGGGCGATAGTGCGGCAACCGGCGGCAGGATTCTCAGCTGAGGCCCCAGCCGCGCTGGAATGGCCGTCGAGACAGCCAGATCCAGTCCGCCGGTCATCTGGTCGCAGAAGCAGGGGCCGTCCGCAGGAGATGTCGCATGGTGACCCGCCTGGTGGTGCGCGGCATGGTGGCGGCAGACGAGCACTTCCCGGACGGTTGCGCCGCCCGGCCCCGCCGCTAGCCAGCACAGCGCCGCCAGCGTGAACAGGACGTGTCTCGGAGTGCCGCGCATCGCTTGAAGTGTACGGCCGCCGTTTCCGCTGGCGCAACCCCTGCCGGGCCGTGTAGACTGCACGCTTCGCGTGGAGCGTGGGGCGATGGGCGAGCGGATCGACTTCCGGGACGGGCACTGGGTGGTGCCGGACCACCCCATCATTCCGTTCATCGAGGGAGACGGCACGGGACCCGACATCTGGCGCGCGGCGCGCCGGGTGTTCGACGCGGCGGTGGCCAAGAGCGCCCGGGGCAAGCGGCGCGTCGAGTGGCTCGAGGTGCTGGCCGGCGAAAAAGCCTTCAAGGAAACGGGCAGCTGGCTGCCCGACGCCACGCTCGACAGCATCCGGGCGCACCGCGTCGCCATCAAGGGCCCGCTCACGACCCCGGTGGGCGGCGGGATCCGGTCCCTCAACGTCACCCTCCGCCAGCTGCTCGACCTGTACGCCTGCATCCGGCCGGTGCGCTACTTCGAGGGCGTGCCGAGCCCGATGCGCGAGCCTCAACGCCTCGACGTCGTAATCTTCCGGGAGAACATCGAAGACGTGTATTCCGGCGTGGAGTACCGCGCGGGCAGCGGGGAGGCCGATGCGGTGATCGCCTTCCTGATGGAGCGGTTCGGCGCCAAGATCAGGCCCGGCAGCGCCATCGGCATCAAGCCGATGTCGAAGTTCGGCTCGCAGCGCCTCGTGGTGAAGGCGATCCAGTACGCGCTGCGCGCCGGCCGCCGCTCGGTGACGCTGGTGCACAAGGGCAACATCATGAAGTTCACCGAAGGCGGGTTCCGGGAGTGGGGATACGAGATCGCCAAGGAGAAATTCGCCGAGCGAACCGTCCCCGAATCGGAAGCGGGAGGCGGGAAGGGGGACGGGGGAAGGGTGATCATGAAGGACCGCATCACCGACGCGATGTTCGCGCAGCTCGTGCTGCGGCCCGACGAGTACTCGGTGATCGCGGCCCCCAACCTGAACGGCGATCTGCTGTCCGACGCGGCGGCCGCGCAGGTCGGCGGCCTGGGCCTCGCGCCCGGCGGCAACGTCGGGGACGGCTACGCGGTGTTCGAGGCCACCCACGGCACCGCGCCCAAGTACGCCGGGCTCGACAAGGTGAACCCCGGGAGCGTGATCCTGTCGGGGGCCATGATGTTCGAGGAGCTGGGCTGGGCCGACGTGGCGGAGGCGATCGTGCGGGGGCTGGGCGGGGCGATCCGGTCACGCCGCGTCACCTACGATCTCGCCCGGCAGATGCCCGGCGCCACGGAGGTCTCGACCTCGCAATTCGCCGAAGGCATTATCGAGCATGTCTAAGATGACCGGCACGACCCTCACGACACCGCTCCCCCAAATCGAGACGCCGCTGCTCGCCGTCGCCCTGACGCAGGGCGGCGCGGTCCCCGCGTCGCTCGCGGAGCTCGACCGCGCGGCGGCCGGCATCGTGGGGCGCGCGATCGCGAGCGGCGACTTCAAGGGGAAGCGCGACGAAACCGCGCTGCTCTACCCGAGCGGCGCCAAGCCGCAGCGCGTGCTGCTGGTGGGGTTGGGGAAGCCGGGGGACGTGACGCGCAACAGCATTCGGCGGGCCGCCGCCGTCGCCGCCAAGCGCGCGCGGGCGCTGGGCACGACGCAATTCGCGTTCGCGCTGGCGGCCGAAGCGCGCAACGGCGTCGCGGCCGCCGACGTGGGGCAGGTCGTGGTCGAGGGGGCGGCGCAGGGCGCGTGGGCCTTCACCGAGCTCAAGGCCGCGCCCGACGACCCGAAGCCGGAGGTCGAGACGGTCGCGATCGCGTGCGACGCGAAAGAAGCCAAGGCCCTTAGTGCCGGCGAGCGACTGGGCGAAGCGACCGCCGCCGGCCATTTCCTCACCCGCTACCTCCAGATGCTCCCCGGCAACGTGTGCACGCCCGGCTACCTCGCCGACCGTGCCAAGCAGCTCGCGGATCAGCACGGCTTCACCTGCACCGTCCTCGACCGTGCCCAGATGCGGCAGGAGAACATGGGGGCGCTGCTGGCGGTGGCGCAGGGCAGCCAGCAGGACCCGCGCTTCATCGTGCTCGAGTACCGCGGCGCGGGAGCGGACGCGCCGGTGGCGCTGGTGGGGAAGGGCGTCACCTTCGACTCGGGCGGCATCTCGATCAAACCGGCGCAGAACATGGAGGACATGAAGTTCGACATGTCCGGCGCAGCGGCCGTGCTCGGTACGTTCGAGGCGCTCGGCCGGCTCAAGCCGCGGCTCAACGTCGTGGGCCTCATCCCCTCGACGGAGAACCTCCCCTCCGGGACGGCCGTCAAGCCCGGCGACGTGGTGAAGAGTCACCTCGGGAAGACCATCGAGATCATCAACACCGACGCCGAGGGACGGCTCATCCTGTGCGACGCGTTGTCGTACGTGCGTCGCTTCAAGCCGGCGGCCGTGATCGACATCGCCACGCTCACGGGCGCCGTCGTCGTCGCGCTGGGGCAGGTCGCCATCGGCATGATGGGGAACGACGACGCCCTCCTCGCCGAGGTACGCGAGGCCGGGGAGCGCGCGGGCGAGCGCTGCTGGCCGCTGCCGCTGTGGGACGAATATCGCGACCTGCTCAAGTCGGACATCGCGGACATGAAGAACTCGGGGGGGCGGGGCGCCGGCTCGATCGCGGGCGGCTGGTTCCTGCGCGAATTCGTGGAGGGCGTCCCCTGGGTGCACCTCGACATCGCGGGGACGGCGTACACCGACGGCGATGGGCCGCACCAGGTCAAGGGCCCGACGGCGATCGGCGTGCGGCTCTTCACCGAATTCATCCTCAAGCGCGCGGGGGCGTGACCCGCGGCCTCGGCTGCGCGGCCGTTCTGCTCTCGCTCGCGGCCGCGGCGGCGGCGCAAGTCGACACCACGACACGGCGGGACACCACCGCCCGGGATTCCACCGCCCGCCGCGACACCGCCGCGGCCGACTCGCTGCCGCGCTACCTGGCGGTGTTCCCCGCGCCGATCCCTCCCGGCCCCGGGCCCCGCGGCACCCGCTACAGCTTCAACGCCGACTCCTTCGCGCTCTCGAACATCCAGACGCTGTCCGACCTGCTGGCCCACATTCCCGGCGTGTACGTGGCGCGGGGCGGTATCTACGGCGCGTCGGAGCCGGTGCTGTACGGCGGACGCGGGCCCGCGGGGCTCGAGCTGTTTTGGGACGGCGTCCCCTATCTCCCGCTGGGGCGCGATTCGCTGTATCTCGACCCGGCCCGCGTCTCCCTCGCCCCGCTCGAGCGGGTCGACGTCGTGGTGCTCCCGGCGTCCCTGCGCGTGTACCTCGTCACGCTGCGGCAGCGCTCCACGGCGACCGCGTCCCAGGTGGGTGTCGCGAGCGGCGAAGTCAGCACCGCGAACTACCGGGGCGCGTACCTGCGCCGCTGGCGCTCGGGACTCGGCCTTTCCATGGTGGCCGACTACAACAACAACGACGGCGTCTCCGGCTCCTCCAACACACCGTTCAACTCGGTCGACCTGTGGCTCAAGGCGGAGTACCTCCCCAACCGCCACCTGGGCGCATCGTACCAGGTGCTCAGCTCGAGCTGGCACCGCAGCGGTGGGACCACCACGGCCGACTGGCGCAGCCAGCGGCGCGACGGGATCGTGCGATTGTTCGCCGCGTCGCGGGACGACGGGCTGGGGTTACGGGCGCAGGCGACGTTCGCGTCGGCGAGCATCAGCCGGGACACCGCCGTGCCCGACCGCGACCTCTCCCAGGGGAGCCTCGAGGTGACGAGCGACTGGCCGCGCGCGCACCTGGGCCTCGCATTCCGAACGCTGGACGAAGCGCGCCCCTGGCAGGTCGAAGGAAGCGGCGGTTGGAGTCCGCTCCCGGAGCTCACCCTGTGGGGCGACGTGCGCCGGGCCCGCTACCGCCTGGGGCGGACGGGCGACCGCGCCCACATCGCGGCGGGCCTCACGCTCCCCGCCGGCTTCTCGCTGCACGGCGACTTCGCGTGGGCCCGCGACCTCCAGGCGCCCGTCGATTCCGCCGACACGCTGCGACGCACCGTCGACATCGCCGGCGCGCTACGCTGGGATCGTGACTGGATCAGCCTCGAGGTCGGCCGGACGCGACGCGATGCGTTCGCGCCGATCGGCGTGCCCGTGGGCTTCGGGTCCGTGGTCCGGCTCGGGGCCGCGCAGCGCACCAGCTATTTCACGACGCACGGCGTCGTACGCCTCCTGCCCGGACTCGAGCTCGCCGGGTGGTACTTCGATCCGCTGGTCCGGGGCCGGACCGACTTCGAGCCCCCGTACCACGCCCGCGTGTCGCTCACCTTCTATTCGAGGTTCTGGCGCGTGTACCGGAGCGGGATCTTCGCACTGCGGGTGGAGGCCGCGTCCGAGTCGTGGAGCCGGGGCAGGGGCGGGCTCGACTCGAGCGGCGCGCCGCTCACGCTTCCCGGCAAGACGTTCGGGGAGCTGAACGTCGAGATCCGCATCGCGGGCGTGACCATCTTCTGGATCGAGCGCAACGCGACGCTCGCGACCGGCAGCTACGTGCCCGGACTCGACTACCCGCGTCACTATCAATTTTACGGGGTGCGATGGCTGTTCACGAACTGATCCGCTAGCTTTAAGGTCTGTGCCGCGGAGCATGACGGGTTTCGGCTCGGCCGAAGGCAGCGTCCTCGGCGGGCGGCTCTCGATCGAGATCCGCTCGGTGAACCACCGCTATTTCAACCCGCAGCTGAAGCTGCCGTTCGAGCTCGCGGGCACCGAGAGTCAGCTGCGCGAGCGGTTGCGCCAGCTGCTGGACCGCGGCCACGTGACGCTGTCGGCGCGCTGGATCGAGGCCCCGGCGGCGGAGTCCGCGGTCACGGTCGATCTGGCGCGAGCGCGTCAGGTGCTGGAGGCGGCGAAACAGCTCAAGCAGCAGCTCAAGCTCAAGGGTGACGTGGATCTGGCCTTCGTGGCGCGGCATCCCGACGTCCTGGCGCTGGAGCGGGACGGCGCGGCCGCGGAATGGAACGAGGTAGCGCCGATCGTCGAGCGTGCCGCCCAGCAGCTGGTCGCCATGCGGGCGCGCGAGGGCGCGGCGCTGGCGACGGAGCTCGTAGGTCGGCTGGACGCCCTCGCGGCGGGCGCGGTCGCGGTCGAGCGCCGCGCGCCCGAGCGTCTCGGCGCCGAGCTTGCCCGCCTGAAGAAAGCCGTGGCGGAGCTGGCGGCCGGGGTGCCGGTGGACGAGCAACGCCTCGCGGTCGAGGTCGCCCTGCTGGCCGATCGGGTCGACATCACCGAGGAGCTGGTGCGGCTGCGCACGCACCTCGCGGCCTGCCGCGAAGCGCTGGCCGGCGACGGGGCGGTGGGAAAGCAGCTCGGGTTCCTGGCGCAGGAGCTGTTGCGCGAGGTGAACACGATCGGGTCCAAGGCGAACGACGCGGTGATCGCCCAGGCGGTCATCGCGATGAAAGGCGAGCTCGAGAAGTTTCGGGAGCAGCTCGAGAACCTGGAGTGACGCTCCCCCCGCGCGTCGTCGTCCTCGCCGCCCCGTCCGGCGGCGGCAAGACGACCATCGCACGGGAGCTCGTGACCCGGCACCCCGGCCTGTTCGGGTACTCGGTGTCGGCCACCACCCGGAAGGCGCGACCCGGCGAACGGGACGGGGCGGCGTACCACTTCCTGACGCAGGACGAGTTCCTGCGGCGCCGGGACGCGGGCGAGTTCCTCGAGTGGGCGCCGTACGCGGGCGAGCTGTACGGCACGCTCCGCAGCGAGGTGGAGCGGGTACTCGCGAGCGGGCGACACGTGGTGCTCGACGTGGAAGTGCAGGGGGCGCGGCAGGTGCGCAAGGCGTATCCGCGACCGGCATCCGTGGTCACGTTCGTGATCCCGCCCTCGCCCCGCGTGTTGATCGAGCGGCTCCGCAAGCGGCGCACCGAGACGGAAGCGGAGCTCTCGCGGCGGATCGACATCGCGATCCGCGAGGTCGAAACGGCGCGGCGCGACATCGGGGACGTGTACGACAGCGTGCTCGTCAACGACGACCTCGACACGGCGGTGCGGGAGGTGATCGAGCTGGTGCAGGGGCGCGACGTCTCACCGCACCAGCCGCATGACACGGCGAACTTGCTGTCCGCCTTTGTGCGACAGCTCAGGACCGAGGCAGCCCAACTGAGTCAGTCAACCGGAAGGAGCAGGTGATGCGGATCGTGACCCCGAGCGAAGTGGCCGCGCAGACACAGAACAAGTATCTGGGCGTCCTGGTGGCCGCCAAGTTCGCCCGTTTCGTGAACGAGTTCCCGCGCGATCGCTCGGTGGATTTCGAGGAGAAGCTCACCACCCGCGCGTTCGACGAGCTGGTGCGCGGCCGGCTCACCTACAAGCTCGTCCGGCGGCGGCGGCAGGAAGGCTGATGCCGTTCGCCGGCCGGCACGTCCTCCTCGGCGTGTCGGGCGGAATCGCGTGCTACAAGAGCTGCACGCTCGCCCGGCGGCTCGCCGAGGGTGGGGCGGCGGTGGACGTGGTGCTCACCGCGTCCGCGGCCGAGTTCGTACGGCCGGTCACCTTCGAGGCGCTCACCGGGCGCCCGGTGCTGACCTCCCTGTGGCAGCCCGACCGCGCGCTCGCGCACATCGGTCTCGCGCGCCAGCCCGATCTGGCGATCGTCGCTCCCGCCACCGCGAACCTGCTGGCGCGTGCCGCCGTGGGGCTCGCCGACGATCTGCTCACGGCATTGCTCCTGGCGCGCACTGGGCCCGTGCTCGCCGCGCCGGCCATGAACGACGCGATGTACGCCCATCCGGCCACGCGCGCCAACGTGAAGACGCTCGCCGGACGCGGGTGGCACTTCGTGGGCCCGGATACCGGACCGCTCGCCGAGGGCCCGAGCGAGCGGCCCGGCCGGATGAGCGAGCCCGAGGCGGTGCTGGCGGCGGCGGCGCGCTTGCTGCTGCAGCGCGCTCCGTGGCTGGGCAAGAAGGTCGTCGTCACCGCCGGACCGACGCGGGAGCACGTCGATCCGGTGCGCGTCGTCACCAACCCGTCGAGCGGTCGCATGGGGTACAGCGTCGCCGAGGCCGCCTATGCGCGCGGCGCCGACGTCGTGCTGGTATCGGGACCCTCCGACCTGCCGCTGCCGTTGGGCGTGACCACCCATCGCGTCGAGACGACGGCGGAGATGCAGCGCGCTGTGGAGAGCCTCGTGAAGCACGCCGACCTGCTCGTCATGGCGGCGGCCCCCGCCGACTATCGCCCCGCTCGGCCCGCGACCGGCAAGCGCCCGCGCGCGGACGGCACGCTCACGCTCGAGCTCGAGGCGACCCCCGACATTCTCGCCTCGCTCAAGCCACCGTCGGGGTGCGTGGTGGTGGGGTTTGCGCTGGAGGCGGCAGGGGCGGAAGGGGGTAACGGGGTGGCGCGGGCCCAGGCCAAGTTGCGCGAGAAGCATCTCGACTACATCATCCTGAACGACGCGCTCGAGCCCGGCGCGGGGTTTGAAGTCACCACGAATCGCGTCACGATCATCGGGAAGAGCGGCACGCCCATCGAGCTGCCGCTCCTCGACAAGCGCGACGTGGCGGAACGAATCCTCGACGCGGTGGAGCAAGCGCTGACGTGAGCGACGGGCGGGCACTGGCGCGCGAATTCCTGGAACAGCAGCGGCTGCTGGGGGGGAATCCGGTGATGCTTCCGGATGGCCCGACCCCCGAGACCCCGGGCTTGCGCCCGGGGTCAGTCGGGCCTGCCGAGAGCCCACCGGTACTGACCCCGGGCGCAAGCCCGGGGAGAGCCAAGGCCAAACCTGCCCAGCCCGACTCCGATGTTCCACCTCCCGGCCTTTCCTACGATCCCCCCGGCGGCGACCTGTTTTCGAACGACCCGGTGCCCCAGGCCGGCTCACTCGGCGCGATCGCCGAGCTGGTGGCCGCGTGCACGAAGTGCCGGCTGTGCGAAGGGCGCCGGCACACCGTCCCGGGCGAAGGTGCGGCGGACGCGCGCCTGGTGGTGGTGGGTGAGGGCCCGGGGCGTGTAGAAGACGAGACGGGCCGACCGTTCGTGGGGCCAGCGGGGGAGCTGCTCACGAAGATTCTCGCCGCTATCGACCTGCCGCGCGAGCGGGTATTCATCTGTAACGTGGTCAAGTGCCGGCCGCCCGAAAACCGCGTGCCCCAGTACGACGAGATCGCCGCCTGCGTCCCGTATCTGTTCCGCCAGATCGAGCTGCTGAAGCCGGCGGTGATCCTGGCCATGGGCGGGACGGCGGCGCAGACGCTGCTCAACACGAAGCAGTCGCTCGGCGCGCTGCGCAATCAGATCCACCGCCTGCGGGGGATCCCGGTGATCGTCACCTACCATCCGGCCGCCCTGCTCCGCAACCCCAACTGGAAGAAGCCGACCTGGGATGACGTCCGCATCGCCCGCCGTTTCATCGCCTGAACGCCCGTCCGAGCTCGCCGGCCGCCAGATTCCGTGGAGCAACGAAGCGGAGCAGGCGGTGCTCGGCGCCATGCTGCTCGACCAGGACGCGGCGCTCAAGGCCGCCGAGGTGCTCGACGACGCGATGTTCTATCGCGAGGGACATCGCCTGCTGTTCCGCGCCATGGTCGCCCTCACCGAGCGCGGCGACGTGATCGACCCGGTCACGCTGCGCGACGAGCTGATGCGCCGCGGCGACCTGGACCGGGCCGGCGGCATGGAGTACCTGGGCGGCCTCATCGACGTGGTCCCGACGGCCGCGAACGTCGAGTACCACGCCAGGATCGTCCGCGACAAGGCAGTGCTGCGGCGGCTCATCGAGGCGGCTACCTCGATCATCCAGGATGCGTACGAGGGTCGCACCACGTCCGCCGAGGTGCTCGACAACGCGGAGCACCGGGTGTTCCAGGTCGCTCAGCTGCGACGCTCCGAGGAGTTCGTGCGGCTCAAGGAGCTGATCTGGCCGACCATGGAGCGGATCGAGCAGCTCCATACCAGTCAGGGCGCCCTGACGGGCGTGGCGACGGGCTTCACCGACCTCGATCGGCTCACCGCGGGCTTCCAGCGCGGCGATCTGGTGATCATCGCGGCGCGGCCCTCGATGGGCAAGACGGCTTTCGCGCTCAACATCGTGCAGCACGCGGCCATCGAGCACACCGTGCGGGTCGCCGTGTTCTCGCTCGAGATGTCGAAGGAGCAGCTGGTGCAGCGGCTGCTCTGCTCGGAGGGCCTGGTGGACGCCCAGCGGCTGCGGCGCGGCCAGCTGCGCGACGACGACTACCCCAAGCTCGCGCGCGCGGCGGGCCTGCTGGGCACCGCGCCGATCTGGATCGACGATTCCGCCATGCTCACGCCTCTGGCGATGCGCTCCAAAGCGCGGCGCCTCAAGGCGGAGCACGACATCGGCATGGTCGTCGTGGACTACCTGCAGATGATGCAGGGCCCCACCGATGCGGAGAGCCGCCAGCAGGAGATCTCATTCATCTCACGCTCGCTCAAGGCCCTCGCCAAGGAGCTGGACGTGCCGGTGGTGGCCTTGTCGCAGCTGTCGCGTGCCCCGGAGCAACGCGGCGGCGAGCACCGGCGGCCGCAGCTCTCCGACCTCCGGGAGTCTGGCGCCATCGAGCAGGACGCCGACGTCGTCTGCTTCATCTACCGCCAGGAGTTCTACGACGGCCCCACCGACCCCAAGACCAACGAGAGTCTCGAGGGGCTCGCCGAGCTGATCGTCGGGAAGCAGCGCAACGGGCCCACCGGCACCGTGAAGCTGTTCTTCAAGAAGGAATACACGCGATTCGACAACTTCTCGCCGCGCGAGGCGCCGCCCGAGGCGAGCCGTGGCTAGGCCGCACTCGGTGTTCCGCTGTACCGACTGCGGGGCCGAGCAGCCGAAGTGGGCGGGTCGCTGCGACGGCTGCGGAGCGTGGAACACCCTCGTGGAAGAAGCGGTCGGCCGGACGGGTGGACGGGCGGACCGAAAGCACGCCGTTCCGTCCGGCAGTCCGCCGGTCCGCCTGTCCGCCCTCGGGGCCGGGCCGGGAGTCGAGCGGTGGCGGACTGGGCTCGCGGAGTTCGATTACGTGCTCGGCGGCGGCATCGTGCCCGGATCGGTGGTGCTGGTCGGGGGCGAGCCGGGCATCGGGAAGTCGACGCTGCTGCTGCAGTGCGCCGCCCGGCTGGAGCACGCCGGCGTCCGCACGTTGTACGTCTCGGGGGAGGAGTCTCCCGACCAGGTGCGGCTGCGCGCCGACCGCCTGACGCTCGACGCCGGCGCCGTGCACGTCCTGGGGGAAACCCGGCTCGACGCGATCACCCACCACGCGCGCGCCCTCGACGTCCAGGTCGTGTTCGTGGACTCGATTCAAACCACGTACACCGATGACCTCGAGGGCGCCCCCGGCAACGTCGGTCAGGTGCGGGAGTGCGCGGCGCGCCTGATGCGGCTGGCGAAGGAGACGGGCCCCGCGGTGTTGCTCGTGGGACACGTGACGAAAGGCGGCGGCATCGCGGGGCCCAAGACCCTCGAGCACATCGTGGACACCGTGCTGTATTTCGAGGGCGAGAGCACGCTCGACCATCGCATTCTCCGCGCGGTCAAGAACCGGTTCGGCTCGGTGGACGAGATCGGCGTGTTCGCCATGAGCGGCGCCGGTCTCGAGCCCGTCGCCGATCCGGCGGCGGCGTTCCTCGCCGGCCGGACGAGCGGCGTCTCGGGCTCGGCGGTGACGGCCCTGATGGAGGGCACCAGACCGCTGCTGGTGGAGATCCAGGCGCTCGCCGCCAAGAGCGGGTTCGGCACGCCGCAGCGCGTGGCGACCGGGCTCGACCACCGCCGTCTGGCCGTGCTGCTCGCGGTGCTCGAGCGCCGCGGCGGGTTGCCGTTCGGCGCCCTGGACGTGTTCGTGAACGTGACGGGCGGCGCCCGCCTGGTCGAGCCGTCGACCGATCTCGCGGTCCTGGCGGCGCTGGTGTCGAGCGTGCACGACCGGCCGCTGCCGCCCGACGCCGTGTTCCTCGGGGAAGTGGGGTTGGGCGGGGAGGTTCGTCCCGTGGCGGCCGTCGAGCGGCGGCTCGGCGAGGCGGTGCGTCAGGGCTTCCGTCGCGCCTTCCTCTCGGCTCGCTCGCGCGTGACCCTGCCCGGTCTCGACGTGATCGCGGTGGACGGCATCGGTGACCTCGCCCGACGCTTCGCAGCCTGATGTCGGGGTGGTGATCGTGGCGGCGGGCGCGGGCGCGCGCGCCGGACCCGGAGAGCCGAAACAATTCCGCCCCATCCTCGGTGTCCCGATGCTGCTGCGCGCGCTGCGCCCCTTCACCTCGCACCCCGACGTCGGCCACGTGGTCGTCGCCCTGCCCGCGGGATTCGAGACCCGCCCTCCCGACTGGCTCGGGAAGCTCGTGGGTGAGCGCCTCGCGCTCGTCGCGGGCGGCGCCACTCGGGCTCACTCGGTGCGCGCGGGGCTGGGCGCTTTGCCCGCGCACGTGCGTATCGTACTCATTCACGACGGTGCGCGCCCCTTCGTGACCCGCGAGACGGTCGACGGGGTCGTCGCCAAAGCCCGCGCGGGGGTCGGCGCCGTGGCCGCGATCCCGGTTTCCGACACCGTCAAGGACGTCGAGCAGGAGCGCATCACGAAAACCGTCGCGCGAAACCGTCTCTGGCGGGCACAAACTCCTCAAGGGTTCCCACGGGCGATGATCGAGCGGGCCTACGCGGCGCTCGGGGACGGCGATGCCATGGCGACCGACGACGCGGAGCTGTGCGAGCGCGCCGGCCTGCCCGTGGACGTCGTGCCCGACTCGCCCTATAACCTCAAGGTGACCACGGCCGACGACTTCCGGATCGCCGAGGCGCTCGCCCGTGAGCTGCGGTGAGACCCCTCCCGTTCCGTACCGAAGAGGACGTGGCGGCGGCACTGGCGCGCACGGTGGCGCATCTCGGCGCGGGCGGCCTGATCGCCTACCCGACCGAGACCGTGTACGGCCTGGGGTCGCGGCCGCGGGCGCCGGACGTGCAAGCGCTGGCCCGGCTCAAGGGCCGGCGTCCCGACAAGCCCTTTCTGTTGCTGGTGGCCGACCGGGACATGGCGGAAGAGCAGGGGCTCGCCTTCAGCGAGGCCGCCGGCGCGCTGGCGCGGGCGTTCTGGCCGGGTCCCCTGACGCTGGTGCTGCCCGGGGGCAGCGGCCGGCTCCCCGACGCGCTGCGGGGCCCCGAAGGGGGGATCGCCGTGCGCTGGACTTCGCACCGCGGGATGGCGCGGCTGGTGCGCGCCTTGGGGGAGCCGGTGACGTCCACATCGGCTAACTTGCCTGGAGCACCGCCGGCGCCCGGCGCCGAGGCCATCGCCCGGGATTTTGCGCCGGCCCTGGAGGCGGGGAAGCTGCTCGTGCTGGACGGCGGCGTGCTGGGCAACTCGCCTCCGTCGACGGTGGTCGACTGCACGCAGCCGGCGCCGCGGCTGATCCGCGAAGGAGCGCTCACGCTCGCCGAGCTGCGGCGCGCGGCCGGGCGGCTCGCCCCCTAGGCGCCAGACCCTGAGGAGCGAAGACGAAACGCATCCTGTTGGTGTGCACCGGCAACATCTGCCGCAGCCCCCTCGCCGCGGCGCTGCTCGAGCGCGCGCTCGCGGAGCGGGGCAGCGAGGGTCTCGCCGTGTCGTCCGCCGGCACCGGAGCGTGGGACGGTGCGCCCGTCTCCGAGGGGGCCTACCTGGTCGGGCTCGAACGGGGGCTCGACCTCTCGGGCCACCGCGCGCGCCTCTTGACGCGGGAGCTGGTCGAAGGCGCCGACCTGATCCTCACCATGGCGCGGCACCACCGGGCGCGGGTGGACGAGCTCGGCGGCGAGGGTCGCGTGTTCGTGTTGGGCGAGTACGCCGGACGAGAGGGTGACGAAGCGGAGGTCAGCGATCCGTTCGGCGGCGACCTGGACGTGTACCGCGACACCTGTACCGAGCTCGAAGGACTCATCCAGGCGGCCGTGGAGCGCATCGTCAAAGAGTTCGCGAGTGGAAGTCAGCGCTGACACGCGCCTGCTGGTGGTGCTCGGCGATCCCGTCGCCCATTCGCTTTCCCCCGTCATGCACAACGCGGCGATCCGTGCGCTCGGGCTGGATGCCGTGTACGTGGCCCTGCCCACGCCGGCCGCCGCGCTCCCCGGCCTGCTGGCGGTGCTGCCCGCGATGGGCGGGGCGGGCAACGTCACGGTGCCGCACAAGGAGGCGGCGGAACGATGTCTCGCGCGGAAAACGGAGCTGTGCGCGCGTGTCGGCGCATGCAATACGTTCTGGACGGAACGCGGAGCGCTGGTGGGGGACAACACCGACGTCGCGGGTATTCTCAACGCGCTGCGGCAGCTGGGCGCCGACGGCGGCGGCAGCTGGCTGCTGGTCGGGACGGGAGGCGCCGCCCGGGCGGTCGCGGTGGCGGCGGCCACGGCCAAGGCAGACCTGCATGTGGTGTCGCGCGACGCGGCACGGGCGCGCGGGTTCACCGACTGGGCTCGCGGCAGCGGCGCCCGCGCCGAGCCGGCGCGGGGCGCGCTCCAGCCCGACGTCGCGATCAACGCCACGCCGCTGGGCCTCAAGGAGGCCGACCCGCTGCCCCTCGACCCCGAGCGGGCCCGTCGCCTCGCGGCCGCGCTCGACCTGGTGTACGCGCCCGGGGGCACGCGTTGGGTGCGCACGCTGCGTGCGGCGGGGGTGCGGGCGCAGGACGGCCGGGAGGTGCTGGTGCACCAGGGGGCCGCGGCCTTCAACCGTTTCTTTCCCGATCGGGCGGCGCCCCTGGAGGTCATGCGCGCGGCCGTGGACCGTGCGCTCCGTGCGTAACGCGCTCGACCAGCTTCTCTTACCGGCTGAGTGCCTGCTGTGCCGCGCCCTGCTCTCGTTCCGCGATTGCCATCGCATCGTGTGCGACGTCTGCCGCCACCGCTGGCGTCCGGTGCGCGCGCCGTGGTGCGCGCGCTGCGGCCAGCCGGAGCCGCTGTTCGGCCGCTGCCGCGTGTGCGCCGACTGGCCGGCAGCGCTGGTGCGCGCCCGTTCGGCCGTGTGGCTCGAGGCGGGAGCGCGCGACGCCGTACACGCGCTCAAGTACGGGGGCCTGCCGCGCATCGCCGCCGACCTTGCCTCCGCCATGGCGTCGCTCGATCTCCCGGGGCGCGGAGCCGCCTGGCTCGTGCCGGTGCCGCTCGGGCCGGGGCGGCTGCGCGAGCGCGGCTACAACCAGAGCGAGAGCCTGGCGCGCGCCCTGAGCCGGCGCTGGAACCGTCCCGTGGTCGAGCTCCTCGCCCGGACGCGAGACACCGTCACCCAAACGGCGTTGACACCCGAGGCGCGGCTGGCGAACGTGGCGGGGGCGTTTGAAACGCGGAACGCGGAAGGGGGAACGCGGAACGGAAGGACGGGTGAATGTTCCGCATTCCGCGTTCCGAGTTCCGCGTTCCAACGGCCGCTCATTCTGGTGGACGATGTGTTCACCACCGGCGCCACGCTGGCCGAGGCTGCGCGGGCGCTGGAGCGGGCGGGCGCCGGCACCGTTTCGGCCGTGACCTTCGGCCGGGCGCTCGTGCCGGACTTCACCTAGGGGAGAGCAATGGCAGTGCGTGTGGGGATCAACGGGTTCGGTCGCATCGGGCGCAACGTGTTGCGGGCCGCGGTGCTCATGAAACAGCAGGCGCTCGAATTCGTGGCGGTGAACGACATCACCGATACCACGACGCTCGCGCATCTCTTGAAGTACGACTCCGTCCACGGCCGCTTCCCCGGGACGGTCGAGGCCCAAGGCGACGCGCTGGTCGTCAACGGCAAGCCCATCAAGGTGTCGGCGATCAAGGAGCCCGAGAAGCTTCCGTGGAAGGCCCTGGGGGTTGAGCTGGTGCTCGAGAGCACGGGCCGGTTCACCAATCGACCCGATGCGGAAAAGCACCTGGCCGCCGGCGCCCGGAAGGTCGTGATCTCGGCGCCCGCCAAAGGGGAGGATATCACGATCGTGATGGGGGTCAACCACCAGAAGTACGACCCGGCGAAGCATCATGTCCTCTCGAACGCCTCGTGCACCACCAACTGTCTCGTCCCCGTGGTGAAAGTCGTGCTCGACAACTGGGGCTTCAAGCACGGCTTCATGACGACGATCCACAGCTACACTAACGATCAGCAGATCCTCGATCTGCCGCACAAGGACCTGCGCCGTGCCCGCGCCGCCGCGCTGAGCATCATCCCCACGACCACCGGTGCCGCGAAGGCGACGAGCCTCGTGATCCCGGAGGTGAAAGGGAAGATCGACGGCATTTCGCTGCGCGTGCCGACGCCCGACGTGTCGATCGTGGAGCTGGCGGCGGAACTCGAGAAAAGGGCGACGATCGAGGACGTGAACGGCGCCTTCAAGCAGGCGGCCCGCTCGAGCCTGAAAGGCATTCTCGACGTGAGCGACGAGCCGCTCGTCTCGACGGACTACATCGGCAGCTTCTACTCGAGCGTGGTGGACGCGCTGTCGACCAATGTGATCGACGGCACGTTCCTGCACGTCTCCTCCTGGTACGACAACGAAATGGGCTACTCCGCCCGCTGCGTCGACCTGCTCGCGTACCTCGCGGGCAAGTGAAAAAGCGCAGCCTGCGCGATCTCCCGCCCGCGGCGCTGGACGGCAGGCGGGCGCTCGTTCGCGTGGACTTCAACGTGCCTTTCAAGGACGGCACGGTCACCGACGACACCCGCATCCGCGCCGCGGTTCCCACGATCGCGTACCTGCGGGAGAAGGGCGCGCGGGTAGTGCTGCTCTCGCACTTCGGCCGCCCCAAGGGCCCCGACCCGAAGTCGTCGCTCAACCAGATCGTGCGCGACGTCGAGCGTATCCTGGGAACGCCCGTCGAGTTCATCGCCGATCCGGCGACCGGCGTCGCGACCAGCCGCCGCCTCCCGCGGGGCGGGGTGGCGCTCGTCGAGAACACGCGCTTCTGGCCGGGCGAAGAGGCCAACGACCCCGGCTTCGCCCAAACGCTCGCCGCCCTGGGCGACTTCTACGTGAACGACGCGTTCGGCTCGGCCCATCGGGCGCACGCCTCAACCGCAGCGGTGGCGCGCCTCCTCCGGCCCGCGGTGACGGGCTTTCTGATGGAAAAGGAGCTCCGCTACCTCGGTGAGGCGCTGGATCAGCCCAAGCGGCCATTCGTCGCCGTGCTCGGCGGCGCGAAGATCTCGGGGAAGATCGACGTCATCCAGGCGCTGCTCCCCAGGGTGGACGAGATCCTCGTCGGTGGCGCGATGGCGAACACGTTCTTTCTCGCCATCGGCTTTCAAGTGGGCGGGTCCCTCGTCGAACGCGACAAGGAGGACCTCGCCAAGGAGCTCCTCGCCAAGGCGGGCGCCAAGCTGATCCTGCCTCGGGGCGCGGTCGTGGCGCCGAGTCTCGCGCGCGCCGCCGAACGGCAGGAAGTGTCGAGCGATCACGTCCCCGTCGACTGCGCCGTGTTCGACATCGATCGGCCCACCCGGCTCGACTTCCGCGCCCGGATTCTGAAAGCGAAGACCATCTTCTGGAACGGCCCCATGGGCGTGTTCGAGACGCCGCCGTTCGACGAGGGGACCCGTGCCATCGGGGAAGCGTTGATCGAGGCCGGCAAGCGCGGCGCCACCACGGTGGTCGGGGGCGGGGACTCGGCTGCGGCCGTGGCGGGGCTCGAGGACAAGCTGAGCCACGTCTCCACCGGTGGCGGTGCGTCGCTCGAGTTCCTGGAGGGAAAGCCTCTCCCCGGGGTCGCCGCCCTGGAGGACGCGTGAGGCGGCTGCTGTTCGCCGCCAACTGGAAGATGCACCTCGGCCCGGACGACACCCGGGGCTACCTCAAGACCTTCCGCGCCCGCTACAACCGGCGCGAGGACCGCGACATCTGGTTCTTCCCGCCCGCCGTGGCGATCGAAGCCGCCGTGCTGGCGGTGCGCGAGCGCACCGACCTGCTGGTGGGCGCACAGGATGTCTACTGGGAGCCCAAGGGCGCGTTCACAGGCGCGATTTCCGCCCCGCTCGCCTTCCAGGCCGGGGCGCGCGCCACCCTCGTCGGCCATTCGGAGCGCCGTCATGTGTTCGGCGAGACCGACGAGGACACCCGCCGCAAGGTGGCGGCCGCCCTCGCGGGCGGGCTGGCGCCGATGCTGTGCGTGGGCGAGACCCTGGCGGAGCGCGATGCCGGGCACACGCTGGCGGTGGTCGTGCGCCAGCTCGCCGGCGCGCTGTCGAGCCTCGACGGCCCGACGCTCTCGCGTCTCATCGTCGCCTACGAGCCGGTCTGGGCGATCGGGACCGGGCGCAACGCCACGCCGCGCGACGCCGCGACGGTGCATCGGGAGATCCGTGCCTGGCTGACCGGGCGCGGCGCCGACGCTCCGCGGGTCCTGTACGGCGGCAGCGTGAACGCGAAGAACGTCGCCGAGCTGCTCGCGGAACGCGAGCTGGACGGCGTGCTGGTGGGCGGAGCGTCGCTCGATCCCGAAGGCTGGGCGCAACTTGTGCAGACCGGCGCCGCGTAGGTAATTTCCCGGCGCGATGTACAACCTGCTGCTGTTCTTCTTGGCCCTCGACGCGTTGATCCTCACCACGGCGGTGCTGCTGCAGGCGGGGCAGGGCGGTGGGTTGGCGTCGCTGGGAGGCGGGGCCGGCACGGAGCAGTTCATGGGCGGCCGCCAGGCGACCACGCTGCTCACCAGGATCACGTGGTGGTGCGCCGGGATCTTTCTCTCCGTTTCGCTGATCCTCGCGGTGATGTCGTCGAATAGCGCGGCGCCGCGCTCCGTGCTCGAGGGGAACGTTCCCGCGCCGGCCCCCGTGCAGCCTACGCCGCTCCCGCTCCCCACGACGCCGCCGCAGGGAGCGCCGCAACCCTCTACCAAGACGCCGCCGCCCCATCGCTGACCGTCGCCCCGCCTACGTGCTGCTCGAGGACGGCGCCTGGTTCCCCGGCACCGCACCCATTGCCTTCGACTGCACCTGCGCCGAAGTGGTGTTCACCACCAATCTCTCCGGGTACCAGGAGGTCTTCACGGACCCATCGTACCTCGGTCAGATCGTCGTGATGACGGCGCCGATGATCGGGAATTACGGGATCAACCCCGACGATGTGGAATCGGACCGGCCGCGCGTGGCCGCGGTCGTGTTGCGCGAGCTGTCGGCGCACCCGTCGAACTGGCGGGCCACAGGGACGCTGGCGGACTGGCTGGCCACGGCGCACGTGCCCATCGTCGCCGACGTGGATACGCGCCAGCTCACGCGTCACATCCGCTCCAAGGGCGCGATGCGTGGCGCGGTGGCGCCGGGCGAGCAGCCGAGCGAGCAGGTGCGCGCCGCGCTCGCCGCCAGCCCGTCGATGGACGGCCTCGACCTCGCGACCCACGCGACCATCGGCGCGGAGTACACCGAGGGGCCGGCCGACGCGCGCCATCACATCGTGGCCTACGACTACGGCATGAAGCGCAACATCCTGCGTCTGTTTTTGAAGAACGGCTGCCGCGTGACCGTCGTCCCTGCCGGTACGCCCGCGGGCCGCATCCGCGAGCTCGACGCCGATGGCCTGTTCCTCTCCAACGGCCCGGGCGACCCGGCCGCGGTGCACTACGCCATTACCACGCTGCGCGAGCTGGCCGACGGCTCGCTCCCGATTTTCGGGATCTGCCTCGGTCACCAGCTGCTCGGGTTGGCGCTCGGGGGTGACACGGTGAAGCTCCCCTACGGCCATCGGGGCGGCAACCATCCGGTGCGGGATCTCGCGACAGGACAAGTACTTATCACGTCGCAGAACCACGGCTTCGCGGTGCGCGGCGACACCGCCGGCGTGCCAGGTGCCAAAGCGCTTCAGGTCACCCACCTTAACCTCAACGACGGCACGGTCGAAGGGGTGAAGCATCGGGAGTACCCGATTTTCGCGGTGCAATACCACCCGGAGGCTTCTCCGGGCCCCCATGACGCCCAAGGGCACTTCGAACAGTTCCTCCAAGCTCTTGACACACAATAGGTAAGCCCGTATGTTGGCCCCTCGTCTTGACTGCCCTTGGGCCCTTCAAGGGGGACGGATGACGAAGGCCGACCTGGTCGAAAAGGTCACCGCACAAATCGCGCGCACTGCCGGTCCCCTGATTTCCAAGAAGGACTGCGCC
>QHUU01000024.1 GCA_003222155.1 Gemmatimonadota bacterium
CGCTCAAGGACGTGCCCCACCGCATCTGCTACTCGGTGAAGGCGAACGGCAATCTCGGCGTCCTGAAGGTACTGCGCGCGCTCGGCGCCGGCGCCGACATCGTGTCCGTCGGCGAGCTGCGGCGCGCGCTCGCCGCCGGGTTCGAGGCCGGTGCGATCGTGTTCTCGGGCGTCGGCAAGACCGCTCCCGAGCTCGACGAGGCGATCCGGGCGGGCGTCGGGTACTTGAACATCGAATCCTCCGCCGAGCTCGACGCGGCCATCGCCGTCGCGCGACGCGGCAAGCGGCGCGCCACCCTGGGAATCCGGGTGAACCCGGACGTGGCGACGGAAACGCACCCCTACACCAAGACCGGCGAGAAGACGGCCAAATTCGGCGTCCCGTACGACGAAGTGGTGAGCGTGGCGCAGCGCATCGCGGCTGAGCCGCTCTTCACGCTGCGCGGCCTGGCGATGCACCTCGGCTCCCAGATCACCGACGTGGAGCCGTACCATCGCGGCACCGTGAAACTGCTCGAGCTGGTGACGGCGATTCGCGCCTCCGGCATCGGCACGATCGACGCGCTCGACGTCGGCGGCGGGTTGGGCGTCCGCTACCACAACGAGAAGGCGCCGAGCCCCCAGGCGTTCGCCGACGCCGTCGCACCCCCGATCAAGCAGGCGGGGCTCGCCCTGGTGTGCGAGCCGGGCCGCTACCTCGTGGCGAACGCCGGCGTGCTGCTCACCCGCGTGCTGTACCGCAAGCACGCGGGCGGGAAGGAGTTCGTCGTCGTGGACGCCGGCATGACGGACTTCGTGCGACCCAGCCACTACAACGCGCACCACGACCTGGTGCCGCTCGAGAACGGAAGCCGGCCCGAGGAGCTCGTCAACGTGGTAGGGCCGATCTGCGAGTCGGGAGACTTCCTGGCGCTCGATCGCAAGCTTCCCGGGGTGATGCCGGGAGAGATCCTGGCGGTGCTCGGGACCGGAGCGTATGGCTTCGTGATGAGCTCGACGTACAACCAGCGACCGCGACCGCCGGAGGTGCTGGTGGAGGGCGACCGCTACTACGTGGCGCGCCAGCGCGAGACCCTCGACGATCTGCTGCGGGGCGAAGTGCTCGAGCCGACCACGTGGTACCACGGCGGCGCCACCGGAAAAGGGATGGGATGAACCGCATCCTCATCCTCGACTACGGGTCGCAGTTCACGCAACTCATCGCGCGCCGGGTGCGGGAGGCGCACGTATACTGCGAGATCCATCCCGCGGCGCGCGGCACGGACCTCGCCTTCATCCGGCAGTTCGATCCCAAGGGGATCATCTTCTCGGGCGGGCCCAACTCGGTCTTCGATCCGGGCGCCCCCACCGCCGACGCGAAGCTGCTCGACCTCGGCGTGCCGGTCCTGGGCATCTGCTACGGGATGCAGCTCGTGGCCTACCTGTCGGGCGGCGAGGTGAAGCCCTCGCGCCAGCGGGAGTACGGCCGCGCCGACGTCACGGTGCGCGAGGCCACGGGACTGTTCGCGGGCTTCGAGCCGGAGGCGTGCATCACGGTGTGGGCGAGCCACGGCGACCGGATCGAGCAGCCGCCGCCCCAGTTCCGGGTGACGGCGTCGAGCGCCAATGCGCCGGTGGCCGGGTTCCAGCACGAGTCGCAGCCGATCTTCGGCATCCTGTTCCATCCCGAGGTCGCGCACACACCGCGCGGGCGCGAGATCCTCCACAATTTCCTGTTCCCTATCTGCGGGTGCGCACCGGACTGGACGCCGGGACACTTCATCGACCAGGAAGTGCAGCGGATCGCCACGCTGGTCGGACCTGAGCGCCGCGCGATCTGCGGGCTCTCCGGAGGCGTCGACTCGGCGGTGGCGGCGAGCCTCGTGCACCGCGCGATCGGCGACCGGCTCGCCTGCATCTTCGTGGATCACGGGCTGCTGCGGCAGGGTGAGCGCGAGCAGGTGGAGCACACGTTTCGGGCACACCTGGGCATGGATCTGCTGGTGGTGGACGCGGGCGCGCGCTTCCTCGAGACGCTGGAGGGAGTGGACGATCCCGAGGAAAAGCGGCGCCGGATCGGCCATACATTCATCGACGCGTTCCAGGACGCGGCCCAGCACGTCCCGGGCGACGTCGCCTTCCTGGTCCAGGGCACCCTGTATCCCGACGTGATCGAGTCCGCCTCGCCGCAGGGAGGTCCGTCGGTCACGATCAAGACGCATCACAACGTCGGGGGACTGCGGCCCAATCTCCCCTGGAAGCTGATCGAGCCCTTGCGCGAGCTGTTCAAAGACGAGGTGCGCCAGGTCGGCCGCGAGCTGGGTCTCCCTGAAGAGATCGTGGGGCGCCATCCGTTTCCCGGGCCGGGCCTCGCGATCCGGGTGCTCGGCCCCGTCACGCCGGAGCGGCTCGAGCTGCTGCGCCGGGTGGACGCGATCTACATCGAGGAGATTCGCGCCGCCGGCCTGTACGACCAGATCTGGCAGGCCTTCGCGGTGCTGCTGCCGATCAAGTCGGTCGGCGTGATGGGGGACTTCCGCACCTACGATCACGTCGTGGCGCTGCGGGCGGTGACGAGTCGCGACGGGATGACGGCGGATTGGTACCCGTTCCCGCACGAGGTGCTGGGGAGGATTTCGAGCCGGATCATCAATGACGTGAAGGGGGTCAATCGGGTGACGTACGACGTCAGCTCGAAGCCGCCGGCGACCATAGAATGGGAATAGAAGCGTTGCACGACGCCACGACGCCACGTTCCACGAGAACGTACTAACGAGACCGAGCGGTCATTTTTCGAAGCAACCCATATACCATGCGAGCGCACCTCGCCCGGCTCTGGCGAGCCGGTTCGCTCTCAGCTTCGGTGAGGTATCCTTGCGCGGTCGCGAGTTCGATGATCGCCTCAACCTCGTGGAGCGACGATCGAGCGATATCGAGGTATCTACGAAACTCTGTCGGACCGCGACGACTTGCCCCTTCAGCGAGGTTTAGCGCGACGCTGTAGGCTGCACGACGCCATTGGTCGCCGAGGGCGTAGCGCTCATCGCGGGGGAGCTTCGCGATCGCGGCCTTCGACAAGACTGCCAACTGCTTCGCCTCCTGCCAGGCCCGAAGCTGTTTGAAATCGCCCATACGCCGAAGGATGGTCTAAGAGCCTGGGAGCTCCGGCATCCTATTCGCGCGGCCGGGTTCGAATTGTCCCTCGTGTAACGTGGCGTCGTGGCGTCGTGCAACGCCTTTTGGGTATCAGATGTTCTTGTCTTCGAGAAGCTTTAGGAACTCCTGCGGCGTCGCGACCTTCGCGAGCTTGTCGGGCACATCCGCCTCCTTCGCAAACTGGGCGATCTTGCCGAGCACCGGCAGATACTGGTTGGAGACTTCGAGGGGCGGGGCGACGATCAGGAAGAAGTAGTGCACCGGCTTGCCGTCGATCGCGTTGAAATCGACACCCGCGAGCTTGCGGCCGAACGCCACGCGCAACCGGTTCACGGCGAGCGCACGGCAGTGGGGAATCGCGATGTTGTGGCCGATCCCGGTCGACCCGAGAGTCTCGCGCCGCTTCAGCATCTTCACGAGCGTCTGTTCGGCCTTCTCGTCGAGGTCGAGGAGGCCCACCAGCTCCTTCAGGACGTCGTCTTTCGTGCTGCTTTGCAGCTGCAGGTTGATCGCGTCTTCCGAAAAAAACTCGCGCAAGCGCACGTGCGGTCTCCAGTGCCTGAACGGCGGCGAAACGTAATGAGTGGTTGCTCGTGGCGCAACGCGTCATTACGTTGTGTGCCATGGACTTCCCGTATCGGGCCGGACACGACTTCCCGCTCTTCCTCGCCCCCATGTCGGGCGTGTCGGAATCGCCGTTCCGGCTGCTGTGCCGCCGCTTCGGCGCCGACGTCGTCGTGTCCGAGTTCATCTCCGCGGTCGGCGTGGCGCGCGGACTGGAGCATCTGTTCGCGGACATGCGGTTCGAGCAGGCGGAGCGCCCCATCGGCATCCAGCTGTATGGCGCAGACGCCACGATCATGGCGCGCGCGGCGGAGATGGTGACCGCGGCCGCACAGCCCGACTTCATCGACATCAACTTCGGCTGCCCGGTCAAGAAGGTCGTCAAGAACAACGGCGGGTCGGGATGCCTGAAGGATCTGGGCCTCGTGCAGCGGATCATCACGGCGGTGCGAAGTGCAACGCACCTCCCGGTGAGCGTGAAGATCCGGAGCGGCTGGGACGACGCGCAGCGCGACCCGGTCGCGATCGCGCTGCGCTGTCGCGAGGCGGGCGCCCAGGCCCTCACCCTGCACGCGCGCACCCGCACCCAGATGTTCTCGGGCAAGGCGAACTGGGACGAGATCGCCCGCGTGGTCGACGCGCTCGACATTCCGGTGATCGGCAACGGCGACATCACGACGGCGGCCGACGTGGTCGCCATGCGGCGTCACACGAATTGCGCCGGCGTCATGGTCGCTCGAGGCGCGTTCGGCAACCCGTGGCTGTTCGCGCAGGCGCGTGACCTCCTGGCCGGGCGGCCGCCGCGCCCGGCCCCCACGGCCACGGAGCGGTTCGCCGTCGCGCTCGAGCACGCGCGGCTGGCGCTCGCGCTCCAGGGCGACACGCGCAAGACCGCGCTCGAATTCCGCAAGCACTTCGGCTGGTACACGAAGGGCGTGCCCGGGGCAGGGAGCCTGCGGGAGCGCTTGTTCCAGATCGAGTCGATGCGGGAGGCGGAAGCGATTTTCGCGGCCTACCTGGCCGGGAGCGCGGTGGGGCAGGCGGCGTGAAGCTCGACGACCTGTCCCGCTTCATCGAGCGTCTGCCGTTCGCCAGTATCGATCACCTCCGACCCCTCACGCAGGGGCACGAGGAGGTGATCCTGTGCCAGGGAAAGACACCCGAGCAAGTGGTGGGCATCGCCGAGCGGCTCGTCGCCGCGTCCGCCAGCTTCCTCGCGACCCGCGCGGAGCCGCTGCATCGTGGCGCCCTGGCCGCCCGGTTTCCGCGGGCCGAGGTGGGTGAGCTGGGACGCACGGTGTACCTGCCGCCCGACCCCGAGCCGGAGCCGACGGGGCGGGGCACGGTGCTGATCGTCACGGCCGGCACCAGCGATCTGCCGGTTGCCGAGGAAGCCGCCGTCACCGCGCGGGCGCTGCACAATCGCGTCGCGCGGTTGACCGACGTCGGCGTGGCGGGAATCCACCGCATCCTCACGCAGACCGAGCTGCTGCGCAGCGCCGCCGTGATCATCGTGGTCGCCGGCATGGAAGGCGCGCTGCCGAGCGTCGTGGGCGGACTGGTGCCGGTGCCGGTGATCGCCGTTCCCACCAGCGTGGGGTACGGGGCCTCGTTCGGCGGCATCGCCGCGCTGCTCGGAATGCTCAATTCCTGCGCGTCGGGCGTCACCGTGGTCAACATCGACAACGGGTTCGGCGCCGCCGCCGCCGCCAGCCGCATCAATCACTCATGAAGCTGCCCCCCGCGGGGGTCTGGGTCGGGCGCGGCCTCGCGGCGCTCGGCCTCGTCGCCGTCGTACGTGCCGTCCTGGCGGCCAACGTGTGGGCGCTGGTGGCCGCGCTGGGCGGCTTCTTGGCCGCCACCGGGCTGGCGCTCGCGCCGCTCGTCCGCTCCTGGCTCGCCCACCAGCCCGTCGCCGTCCCGTCGGACTTCGAGCACATGCTTCAGTTGCTGCGCCGGGCGCACGGGGCCCGCGCGGGATGGGCCGTGGGACTGGCCGCGGGCGACCTCGATGTCGCGGCGGCGGAGCTCGACCACGCCGCGCGCGAGCGGGGCGCCGCGCTGGTGCAGCTGGCGTCGGCGGATGGGCGGGCCCACGTGGCGCGCGAGCCGGCCGGGACGTACGTCGCCGTGGGCGACTTCCCGTTCGGAGCGGGCCTGCTGCTGCCGCCGGGGAACGCCGACGGGCAACTCGCGGCGGCCGCGGCCGACGACCTGCGCCGGCTGGTGGCGAGCATGCGGGTCGCCCAGCGGCACGAGCCGGGGGAGCAGCCGGGGCAGCTCGTGTCGAAGCAGCTCGCGGCCCTGGCGGGCGGAGCGCTCACGCTCGAGGGCATCGCGAAGGCGGGAGTCGAGCTGGCGCACCAGGTGGCCCAGCGCGGCGCGGCGATCGTGTTGACCGCGGCCGGCGCCATGCCCGGGGGCCGCGTGGTGGCGCTGTCGGGCGGGGCCGACGGACGGCTCGACAAGGTCACGGTGCCGCCCGACGCGCCGGTGATGCGGGCCATTCATTCGGGCGTTCCGGTGGCGGCCCAGGGCGCCGATGACATCTTCGGCGCCGCCATTCCCGACCGCCGCCGCGCGGAGCGCGCCGGCACAGCGTATCCGCTGCGCGATGGGCACTTTGTGATCGGCGCGCTCGTGGTCACCGGGCCGCCGATCCCGCCCGCCACACCCGCGGCCGACGTGCTGCAGCGGCTGGTCGCCGACCTCGGCTCGCGGCTCGCGGCGGCGCGCGCCGTGCACGAGGCCGAGCAGCGGGCGGTGCGCGATCCGCTCACGGGGCTCGCCAACCGCCGCGAATTCGACGATCGGTCCGCCCTTGCCGCCGGAAACCCGCCCGCGATCGTCACCCTGGTGTTCGTGGACATCGATCACTTCAAACGTTTGAACGACACGCTGGGGCACCAGGCGGGCGATTCGGCGCTGCGCCACGTGGCGGACATCCTGCGCCGGGCGGTGCGCGACAACGACCTGGTGGCGCGGATCGGCGGCGAAGAGTTCGCGATCTGGATGCCGCACACGCCCATCGAAGTCGGCCTCGAAGTGGCCGGGCGGATCCGCGCCACGGTCGAGTCCACGGCGTGGCGCTGGAGCGGCGAAGCGCATCCGCTCACGTTGTCGTGCGGTGTGGCGACCTACCCCGATACGGTACGCAACGTCGCCAACCTGCGGGGCGCGGCCGACGCGGCGCTGTACGCCGCGAAGCAGGGGGGGAGGAATCGGGTCGAGCGGGCCCACGAGGGCACGCGCCACGCCGGGTGAGGCGGCGTCAGTCGTCCTTGGCGGGCTTCAGCCCCCGGAGCGAGCGGTACTCCGCCGCATCGATGGGCGGCGCGCCACGCGACTTGAGCGTGTCGAGCAGGGTGGCCGCGAGGTACTCTTCCTTCAGTCGCACCAGATACTCGAACGTCGATCGCCCGCCATCGACCGAGAAAAGCTCGGCGAGCTGCCACCGCTTCGCCTGCGTCTCGAGCACGTCCTCCACCGCCCGCTGGGCGTCTTCGGGCTGGGCCGTGTGGACGAGCAGCAGGGCGTTGAAGCGATCTTCCTTCTTGTCGCCGCTCTGGGCCATGGCGTAGGCCTGCAGTCTGGCGACGCGGTCGGCGACCTGCTCCACGTCGCCGGGTGACAGCGCGGCAAGCAGCTCCCGGTTCCCGACGAGCAATTCCTTGGTATCGCGCCCGCGCGGACCGAGCAGGGCCTCGGCCGGTGGCAATGGCGGCGTGCGGACCCGCTGGTCGGCGTAGATGTTCCCCACGTTGGATTTCCAGAGCAGCAGCACGACCGCGTTGAACACCACCGACATCACGGCGGCGACGGTGGGCGCGAACACGCCTGCGGCGACGCCCACCGCGAGGGCGAGGAAAATGTAGACCGCGTCCTTGGTGTCCTTGAGCGTATTGCGGAACCGCACGGCCGCCACGATCGCGGCCAGCGTGAAGGCGAGGGCCAGGCTGTTCTGTACCAGGATGACCGTGCTCGCCACGGTCATCGGCAGGATGATCACCGTCTGCACGACCGACTGGTCGTATCCGGAGCGCTGTTTGGTGAGCATGTACACCCAGGCGACCGGGAATACGAGCAGCAGGGCGGTCGCCATCGACAAGAGCGTGACCAGGGCCCACTCGCCCTGCGACAGCGTCTGCGCAGTCGGCCCCACGACCTGCTCCAAGTCCCGGCCGCGGCGCGCGGCGGCGACGCCCAGCGCGGAAATCTCCCGGAAGCGCTCGAGCAGCTGCGGCACGGTGGGGAAGACGCGGATCAGGAGCCACACGCCCAGGGCGAGCAGCGCGTAGTACGCCACGAGGCGCAGGTAGGGAGACGTCCGCACGGAACCGCTGTCCACGAGAGCAAGTGTAGCGCGCACGCGGGAATCGGCTAGGGAGCGTTGAAAATGCCCTCGCACTCCGGTAGGTTAGCTGCACGGAAAAGGGGGCGACAGGCTTCGACGGGTTTGACGAGGATATCGCTGCGTGCCCAGGGCGTCAGTCACCTGGTAAAACCACTGGCAACGTTCATAACTGCCAATTCAAACCTGGCACTGGCTGCGTAAGCTTCGGCTTCACGCACCTGCGTGAGTGGCAGCCCGCCTGAGGCGGCGCTCACGTATCGCAAAATCGGGCTGGCGTGACCTGGGGCCCGAACGGGTCGCGTAAGAGTTTCCAAGGGCTCGTCGCTGCCGTGGCCGGCGAGGCGCCATGGTGGTGAGACCACAAGCTTCGTCTACGCACGTAGGAGCGGTATCGGAGTCATTCTCGGACCGGGGTTCGATTCCCCGCGCCTCCACTGCTAAAGCAGGTTGGGGGAGGTTGCTCCGATGCAACCTCCCCCGTCCTTCGCAATCTCCCCCTTCGGACTTGAGGCGGTTCAGCTAGCCGCGACCATCCAATCCCGTATATTGGGCGCCGTTCCGGTCGTCCGGAAGGCGAACCTTTCGTGCGGAGGGTGTGATGGCCGCAATCCTCGATCTCGTGCGCGTCCTGTTCGAGCCGACGGCCGTGTTCGAGCGCGTACGGGAGAAACCGCGGTTCCTGGCACCGTTCCTTGCCCTCGCGGCGATCACCGTTGTAATCGTCGTGCTCCAGCTGCCCTACACGAAGGCCGCTCTCGCGGCGCAGTTCGCGCAGACGCCCAACATGACACCCGAAAAGGCGGAGGCCGCGATGAAAATCGGGCCCATCATCGGCCTCGTGGCCGCGCCGATCTTCGTCGGGTTGTTCCTACTCGTCAACGCCCTGATCCTGTGGGTGAGCACGTCGGTCCTGGGGGGCGAAGCGAAGTTCACGACGCTGCTCAGCGTCACCACCTACGCGGGGATCACCTACACGCTGCTCCAGCTGATCGGGGTGATCGTGCTCAACATGCGCGGTGCCAGTTCGATCACCAGCATGCTGGACTTGCAGCCGTCGCTGGGGCTCGACCTGCTCGCTCCCGATGCCAAGGGGTTCATGTTGGGCCTGTTGCGCGGCATCAACCCGTTCACGTTATACGGGATGTTTCTGACGGGACTGGGCATCGCGGTAACCCACAAGACCTCGAAGGGCGTCGCCTACACGGCGGCGGGGATCCAGTTCGTGATCACGCTGTTGATCGGAGCTGCCCTGACGAAGGGATAAGCCTCCCCCAACCTCCACAACCTCCACAACCTCCACCGACCTCCACCAACCTGCCTGTCGTCAGACAGTCGCTCTCGTCCGGTTAATCACCCCCTGCTCCTCCAGCGCCGCCTGCGCCGCCGCGAGCCGGGCGATGGGCACGCGGAACGGCGAGCACGACACATAGTTCATGCCCACATGGTGACAGAACTTCACCGACGCGGGCTCGCCGCCGTGCTCGCCGCAGATCCCGATCTTCAGATCGTTGCGGCTGCCCCGGCCCAGCCGCACGGCCAGCTCGATCAGCTTGCCGACGCCTTCCTGGTCGAGCACCTGGAACGGGTCGTCTTTCAGGATGCCGTGCTCCACGTAGAACGGGAGGAAACGACCGGCGTCGTCGCGCGACAGGCCGAACGTCGTCTGCGTCAGGTCGTTGGTCCCGAATGAGAAGAAATCGGCCTGTTTCGCGATCTCGTCGGCGGTGAGCGCGGCGCGCGGCAGCTCGATCATCGTCCCGACCAGGTAGGGCACCGCGCGACCCTCGGCCTGGAACACCTCCCGCGCCACCCGGCGCACGATGTCGGTCTGGCGACGCAGCTCCTCGACCAGCGCGACGAGCGGGATCATCACCTCCACCGTCACCTTCTTGCCGCGGCTCACCACGCGGCACGCCGCCTCGAAAATCGCCCGCGCCTGCATTTCGGTGATCTCGGGATACGTGATGCCGAGGCGGCAGCCGCGATGCCCGAGCATCGGGTTCGCTTCGACCAGCGAGGCGACCAGCCGCTCCAGCCGGGCCGCGGGCAGCTTCATGGCCCGGGCCAGCGCCCCCGCCTCCGCTTTCCCGTGCGGCAGGAACTCGTGCAGCGGCGGATCGAGCAGGCGGATCGTCACGGGATAGCCGCTCATCGCCTCGAACAGGCCCTCGAAGTCGGCGCGCTGCATCGGGAGCAGCTTGGCGAGCGCCGTGCGGCGCCCCGGCTCGTCGGCGGCCACGATCATCTCGCGCATGGCGGTGATGCGGTCGCCCTCGAAGAACATGTGCTCGGTGCGGCACAGCCCGATCCCTTCGGCGCCGAACTCGCGGGCCCGCTGCGCGTCCGCGGGCGTGTCGGCGTTGGCGCGCACCCGCAGACGCCGGCGCTCGTCCGCCCAGGCCATGAGCTTGTTGTAGTGCACCCCGACCTTCGGCTCGACCAGCTTCGCGGCGCCCAGGATCACGCGCCCCGTGGTGCCGTCCACGGTGATCACCTGGCCCTTTTTCACCACCCTGCCGTTGGCGCGCAGCCGGCCCGCCTGGGGATCGACCTCGATGTCTTTGGCGCCCACCACGCACGTCTTTCCCATGCCGCGCGCGACCACGGCCGCGTGGCTCGTCATGCCGCCGCGGGCGGTCAGCACGGCCTGGGCCGCCACGATGCCGTGAAAGTCTTCGGGCGAGGTCTCGGGCCGAATGAGGATCACCTTGTGCCCCCGCTTGGCGAGCGCCTCCGCCTCGTCCGCATCGAACACGGCCTCGCCCATGGCCGCCCCTGGCGACGCCGGCAGGCCCTTGGCCACCACGGTGACGCTCGCGCGCGGATCGACCATGGGGTGAAACAGCTGGTCCAGGTCCTGGGGCGGCACGCGCTGCACCGCCTCGTCGGGCGTGATCAGGCCTTCGTCCACCATCTCCACGGCGGTCCGCACCGCCGCGAGGCCCGTGCGCTGCGCCCGGCGCGTCTGCAGCATGAAGAGGTGGCCGTGCTCGAACGTGAACTCGATGTCCTGCACGTCGCGGAAGTGGCGCTCCAGCTTCTCCGCGATCCGCTCGAGCTCGCGGTACACCTTGCCGAGCGCCCCGCGCTTCATCTTGGCGATGGCCTCCGGCGTGCGCGCCCCGGAGACGACGTCCTCGCCCTGCGCGTTGGCGAGGAAATCGCCGTTCAGGACGTTCTCGCCGGTGCGGCAGTCGCGCGTGAAGGCCACCCCGGTGCCGGAGTCATCGCCCATGTTGCCGTACACCATGGCGACGACGTTCACGGCGGTTCCGAGGTCATCCGGAATGCCGTGTACCTTGCGGTAGTCCTGCGCCCGGCGCGTACGCCAGCTCTTGAACACCGCTTCGATCGCGCCCCACAGCTGGGCGAAGGGGTCCTCGGGGAACGGCGCCCCGCGCTTCGCCTGAATGATGGATTTGAACTCGCGTACCAGGGCTTCCAGGTCGTCGGCCGGCAGATCGATGTCGCGTCCCACCCGGCGCCGCTTCTTGAACTCCTCCAGCACCTCGGCGAACGGCTCCTTGCCCAGGTCGTAGACCACGTCGCCGTACATCTGCACGAAGCGCCGGTACGAGTCGTACGCGAACCGCGGGTTCTTGGAGCCCGCGATGAGCCCCTCCACGGTCGCGTCGTTCAAGCCCAGGTTGAGGATGGTTTCCATCATGCCGGGCATCGACACCGCGGCCCCCGAGCGCACCGACACGAGCAGCGGGTTGTTCGGATCGCCGAACTTCTTCTTGCTGATGCGTTCGAGCTGCTTCAGATGGCGGTCGACTTCTTCGCGCAGCTCGTCGGGGAAGGTGCCCTGCTCCAGGTAGGTGAGACACAGCTTGGCGGAGATCGTGAATCCGGGCGGGACCGGCAGGCCCAGGTTCGCCATTTCGGCGAGGCCCGCGCCCTTGCCACCGAGGATGTCGCGCATGGCCGCGGAGCCGTCGGCCCGGCCCGGCCCGAAGAAGTACACCCACCGCTCGAGCGCCGGCACGCGACCATCAGACCGCGAGGGGATGCAGCGGCGCGGCGTGCCGCGCCCCCGTCAGATCGTCTTCCGGAATGTCGGTGGGGTAGTCGCCCGAGAAGCACGCGTGGCAAAAATCGCCGGGATCGCCCCCGGCCGCCCGGAGCATGCCGTCGAGCGAGAGATAACCGAGACTGTCTACGCCCAGGTGTTCGCGTATTTGCGCGACGCCGTTGCTTGACGCAATCAGTTCGCTCCGGCTCGGCGTGTCGATGCCGTAGTAGCAGGGCCCGGTGATCGGTGGCGACGCCACGCGGAAGTGTACCTCCGTGGCTCCGGCCTGGCGGATGAGCTGTACCAGGGCCCGGCTGGTGGTGCCGCGCACGATCGAGTCGTCCACCACCACGACCTTCTTCCCCGCCAGCACCCCGCGCACCGGATTGAACTTGATCTTCACCTTGGTCATGCGGTCGGCCTGGGCGGGATGGATGAACGTGCGGCCGACGTAATGGTTGCGGATGAGCGCGTGCTCGAGCTTGACGCCCGACTCCTCGGAGAATCCCAGCGCCATGGCGTTGGACGAGTCCGGCACCGAGAAGACGCAGTCGGTGCCCGCGGCCGGATGCTCGCGGGCGAGCTCCCGGCCGAGGGCCCGGCGCACGCCGTCCACGGAGCGGTGGAACACGGTACTGTCGGGCCGCGAGAAGTACACCAGCTCGAACACGCAGCGGCGGTGCGGGCGCGCGGGCAACCGGGGAAGGGCATCGACGTCCGCCCCGTGAATGCGCACGAAGTCTCCGGGCTCGAGCTCCCGCACCAGCGTCGCGCCCGTGATGTCGAGGGCGCACGTCTCGGACGCCACCACCCAGCCGCGCCCCAGCCGGCCGAGCACGAGCGGTCGGAAGCCGCGCGGATCCACGATCGCGTACAGCGTGCGCCCCACGGTGATCAGGAGCGAGTACGCTCCCTCCACCCGCTCCAGCGCGTCGAGCAGCTGGTCTTCCGGCTCGCGTGCCTCTGAGCGCGCGATCAGGTGCACCAGCACTTCGCTGTCGGAGGAGGTCTGGAAGATGG